>JAFYPA010000026.1 GCA_017560085.1 Clostridia bacterium | reverse complement strand
GAGCGAATGCGAGTGGAGCCATCCTATTCAAATTTTTTGCCGAGCTTTTTTCTAAAAAAGCGAGTCGCCGAAGGCCTCCCGTAAAAAAAGGGCAAAAAAAATAACGCCGGGGTGAACCCGACGTTGTTTTTTGGAATTACTTACCAAGATTGAACTTCTTGTTGAACTTGTCAACACGTCCGCCTGCATCAACGAGCTTCTGCTTTCCTGTGAAGAAAGGATGGCACTTAGAGCAAATATCAACCTTGAGTTCGCTCTTTGTGGATCTGGTTGTGAAAGTATGGCCACAAGCACACTTTACAACTGCTTCGTTGTATTCGGGATGGAGATTCTGCTTCATCTTACTACACCTCACAATTCTCTTTCTATAGATTAGCAAATTTGTTTCCGCTTTGTGATGCATGAAACGCAGGGCGCAAAACATACGCAATTTCGCAAGGGTTAGTATAACATATATTTTCTCTAAATGCAAGAGCAAAAATGCGTCTTTTGTAAACATTTATGGAATAAACAGTGTATTTTACCTCGAAATCAATAGTTTTCTCCGTAAATGTACTTTATTGCATTGCCCTCCTTACCGCTTTTCTGAAGGATGTCGAGATACATCAGAACATTCACAAATGGGCTCGTCGCCCTCGGGGGCTTGCCTATGAGAGAGGCTACCTTTTTGACCGTCAGATATTCGTCATCGCACCTCGGCAAGAGCGTCGCAAAGGCGAAGGCTGTGTCGTATTCGTAGAAGCCGATAAGCTTTGTGGGGATAAGACTGTATCGCACAGAGCCTTTTTTGCGCTCGGAGTCCCATCCGCAGAGGATTTTGTATTCGTCGCATTCCACTACGGGGAATATGAATCCGAGATTTTCCCGCTGGAGTAGCTCCCTTATGTATACAAGCTCACGGAACGCCGTGTATATGTCGCCGTGCTTCGGACTTTTTCGTCCGCCGACTATCTCTCCGCTGTCGGGGTCTGTCCAGAAAAGACGCTTGCTTTGAATTATGGGATGCACTACCGTCACCGTGTGATTCTCCGATACGGCGGCAAGCTTTTTGCGGAAGGAGCAGAAGCTTCTTGTCTGAATTTCCGTTATGTGTCCGTCACGCATTATGTCGGCGTAGTGCTTGCCTACGGCAACCTCGTGGAAATCCGGGTTTTCCTCAAGGAAATACTTGAAGGAAAGATGCATCGTCTTTTCACCGAGTCCGCCTATGTTTCTGCCACCCTCAAGGGACTGTCGGCGGATTACTCTTTTGTGCTTTCTGTCAAACTCAAGCTCCCCCTCAAGAGACTGCACCGCACGGCAGATTTCTTCAAAGCGGGATTGTTCTTCGGTTGTTGCTTCGCGGTAACCCATTGCACAGCCTCCTTTCCTTTCCGGTTGCGATTTGTATTATATACTACCTCGCCGAATTTGTCAATAGCACGGGCGAATACGGCTCTTCGGCTTTTGTGCATTATGCAAATTTTACCGCTGTTTTTACTCGTTTTGTCTTGACAGATTAACGGCAATATGGTATCATTTCTTCGTATAATACATTTTGCATCCCCTTGCAAAGAAAGGAATACCTATGAAAAAACTATTTTATCTCATTCTGTCCTCGGCTCTGCTGATGTCGGCTATGACGCTTGCGACATTTGCGGCGGATGACGAAATCAATCTCGGCGAAACTCACGTTATTCCCTACGGCTCTCTCGTTAACGGAATCGTGAACGGCAGAGACACTGCAACCGTCACGAAAAATGTATCGATTGACGGCAGAACCTGTGTCGAGGTTGTCCCCAACGAGGAATCCACAATCGCAGACCCCGTTTCCATCGACTGCTGGGAGGTCGGCAGTAAGGGATGGGACCTTGATAAGTTCAATTATGCGATTGTTTCCTATAAATATGTAACGGAAGAGGCTGAGCCCTCCTTCGCGGGCAGAATGCAGCTCGGTATGCTTACAAACGGTAAGATTCTCACGGGTACCGTTACTATGGACTCCGTGGAAACCGTTGTTGCAAACAAGTGGGCAACCGCTACCTTCTGCATCGGCTCCTCCTCTGAGCCCAAGCTCAATCCCGATATCGAATCCCATATGCTCCGTCAGATTCACTTCAAGCCCTACGGAACAACTATGAGAAGCGATCTTAAGTCCACGGATGTTATGTACATCGAGTCCATCACTCTCTGCACAAACAATCCCGTTCCGGATTTTGAATACACACATACCTTCTACAACGGCGACGTCAAGGCAAAGGGAAGCCAGATGCCCGTAAAGGCCGCAGGTAACTATCCTATGTCCGTTCCCGAGTGTACCTTCACCGTTGAGGGTGCTGAGTTCGACGGCTGGCTCTGGAGTCACGACGGCAAGGTTTATAAGCCCGGTGATCAGGCTATATTCCCCGAGGGCTTTACATCCTTCACGGCACAGTGGAAGTACAAGGCGGTACAGAAGGACGTTATCACCCTCTCCTATCCCGCAATGTATATGAGCGACGCCAAGGCTACACTCGGCGGTATTGCGGCAAGTGTTACGGAGGACGGTCTTAAATCCGTAAGAGTTCAGGTTGACCCCGCCTCCACCGAGGACAGAGTTCTTACTCTCAACGGCTGGGAATACGCAGACCGTGCAAAGGTTGACCTTGATGTTTACAAGTATGTTCAGGTTACATATAAGTATCTTTCCGATAAGCCCAGAAACGACATTGTTCTGAAATTCCAGATTACATCCTTCGCTCCCACGGGAGAGAAGAGATTCACGGGCGGTATCACGGTTGATGCGGAAGAGCCCTGTCAGATTGGCACCTGGGCAGTTGCTACCTTCGATATTTCTTCAATGGAGCAGTACTTCGTTGAGGGTGCTTCCCACATATTCAGACAGGCACTTGTTCATCCCTTCGGTGCACTTACCACGGGTCAGCTTGACGATTCGGACGTTATGTTTATAGCACAGCTTGACTTCTTCAAGGAATATCCCGGTGAAGGCTCTCACGGTGCTTACATCAGCGGCTATGAGGACAACACCTTCAGACCCGCGGGCACTATGACAAGAGCAGAGGCGTGCACAATCGCCGCAAGAATCGGTGCAAAGGGTGATGCGGCTATCCCCGCCGAATGCACAACCGCATTTACCGATATCGCAGATGATGCGTGGTTCAAGAAGTATGTTGCATACTGCGAAGCCAAGGGCTGGCTCAAGTCCTACAGCGGAGCGTTCAATCCCAATCAGAATATCACAAGAGCGGAATTCGTTGAGCTTATTTACAATATGGGACTTTCCAAGGACGGCGACAAGCAGGTTGCATTCACCGACGTTGATGCTTCCCACGCAAGATATGCGGTTATTATGTCTGCGGCAAAGGCAGGTCTTGTAAACGGCTACGACAACGGCGACGGCACATTCCGCTTTGCGCCCGACAACACCATTACAAGAGCTGAGGTTGTTAAGGTTATCAACAATGCTCAGGGAAGAAAGGTAACCGACATTACTCCCGGCTTCAGACTTCCCAAGGTTTTCGGCGACATTGACGGCACTCACTGGGCGTACTATGAGGTAATGGAAGCATCCGTAGGTCACAAGCTCAAGTCCGCAGAGGATGACGGCATTGAGCGCTGGGCTTCAACGGTTGGTCTTCAGATAAAGGACTTCTCCGACGGCGAGGCTTATGTTGCTTCTCTTGACGAGCTTACCGCAAAGAGAATTGCGGAAATCAGAAGCACACCCAACACGGATGTAAAATACACAGGCAAGGCTTACTATGTTTCCTCCTCCACAGGTAACGACAACAACGACGGTCTCTCGCCCGAGAGAGCATTCAAGACGGTTGAAAAGCTCAACACCGTAAAGCTTGCAAGTAACGATGCGGTATTCTTCAAGCGCGGTGACGAATTCAGAACAACAGAAATGGTAAACGGTGCGGCAGGCGTTACCTTCTCCGCTTACGGCGAGGGTGCAAAGCCGATAATCAACGGCTCTCCCGAAAACGCGGCATACAAGGAAGCGTGGATTCTTACAGATATCCCCAATGTATACAGATACCATCAGACAATGAAGGGTGATGTGGGCGGTATCTTTATGAACATAAAGGAATCCGACTATGAGGCTGAGGGCTTCAAGGTTACACTCACTGCAGACAAAAAGACAGACAGAACAAACGGCAAGCCGTGGACGGGCATTGCGAATATGGAAAACCACTACTTCTTCCACGAGCTTGAAACAGGCAACCTCTACCTCAGATGGGACGAGGGCAACCCCGGTGAGCTTTACGAATCCATCGCAATAAACCGTGGCTCTCACGGCTTCCATGTAAAGGGAAGCAATGTTACCGTTGACAACCTTTGCTTCATTCATTTCGGCTTCCACGGTATCAGCTCTCCCACAACAAAGAATCTTGTGGTTACAAACTGTGAATTCGGCTGGATAGGCGGCTCCTTCCAGGGCGGTAACTACGGCGGAGCAAGATACGGTAACGGCGTTGAAATCTACGGTGGATGCGACTACTACCTCATTGACAACTGCTATGTTTACCAGTGCTACGATGCGGGCATCACACATCAGCAGTCCGCAGGCGGTACACAGACCATTATTATGAAGGATGTAACATACTCCAACAATGTAATCGAAAAGTGTATTTACAACATAGAATACTTCTGTGCGGTAGGTGCAAACGACACGGTTGAAAGAAGAATGGAAAACATCCTCTTCAAGGACAACATCCTCCGTCTTTGCGGATACGGCTTCGGTCAGCAGAGACCCGACAAGGGCAACGATGCTCACATCAGAGGCGGCAGCGCAAACAGAGCGGATAACTACCACATCGAGGGCAACATCTTCGACAGAGGCAGAAGCAATCTTATTTATGTAGGCGCAACCTACAGCCAGTGGCTTCCCACGTGGAAGAACAACACATTCATACAGTACTACGGCAGAAAGGCTGTTGTATTCGGTGCTCCTATGGTTACATACAACTTCAGCGGTAATATCGGTGAGATTGTGGAAAACACGGTGGGCGACAAGGAATGTGATGTTTACTTTGTTCCCGCACAGTAAAAGCTAAATAAAAAGCACAGGGGATTCCGAATCCGGAATCCCCTTGAATTTTGTCTTGCCACGGTAAAGGGGCAAGGCTTTTATTTATTCTGTTATTTTCTCTTGTCGAAAAAGCGGGCTTTTCTCATCCTGAACGCCTCGCCTCTTATCTTTATATCCTCATCGGCAGAAACCTTGAGCACGCAGAGATTTGCATCGGGAATATCCGTGAGCACTCCGTAAGCCTTACCGTCCGAGGTATATATTTCAATACCGCAGGTGTCGGTAAGAAGTCTTATGCCGAACCTTCCGTCGGGGCTCTTCTGCATCGGGAAGGCATACTCTCCGCTTGTCAGAACGCCGTTTACAAAGTCAGCCGCGAAGGTTTTGCCGAAAAGGTAAATCTCCGCCTTCGTTGCCCTTCCGCTGTCTATTGTGAGGATGATATCCTGCGCGATTCCCTTGAGGGGCTCGGCGTATTCCTTGCCGTCATATGAGATTTTTATTTTCTTTGAGTGAAGCTTTTCTATTTCCCTTGCGGGCTTTACCGCTATTCTGTCCGAGCCGTCAACCGATACAAGCTCCATCTCCTGCGGGAAGGTCATTGCGCTGTTGAAGGGCATTCCGTAGGGAGCGAATTTGGTTTTCAGCCACGCCATACGGATATTGCGCTCGCCCGTGTTTTCGAATTTCTGTGCGGCGTAGACGTTTTTGAAGGATGTAAAATTGAAGATGTACGGCTCGGAATTTTCGGGTACAAAGTCGTTTCCGTCAAAGGTACCGATAAGGTATCTGTCCCTTGCACCCATAAGAATCCATTTTTCCTCGCCCTTTGCGTTTTTCATCGGGAAGAATGCGGGGCATTCGTTGTCGCCGGGGATGGATTTCTCGCAGACCCGCTTCCACTGTGTGAGGTTTTCGGACGTAAGTATGAGGTATCTGTCGTCACCGAGATAAAGGCTCATAACATAAAGACCGAGCGAATCGGAATAAACCACCTTCGGGTCACGGTTTTCGCCCTCAATGTGATCTATTACGGGATTTGCAAGTGACTTTACGAAGGTCTCTCCCCCGTCCGTGCTTACGGCTATGCATTGGGTGAATTTTGCACCCTCGGACGCCTTGCTGTGTGAGCCTGCGGCGGTATAGAAAAGAAGCAGAGGTGTTCTCTCTCCCGTTTTAAGTCCCGAGAGATTATTCACATCGGCAACGCCCGAGCCTGAGAACATTGTTCCCGTTTTGTCGGGGAAAAGGGCTATGGGAAGATGCTCCCAGTCCACAAGATTTTTACTTGTTGCGTGTCCCCAGTGCATATTGCCCCAGCTTGTATCACAGGGGTTGAGCTGATAGAAGAGGTGATAAAGACCCTCGCTGTACACCATACCGTTGGGGTCGTTAATCCACCCCTCGGGGCTTGTGAAATGGTAGTGCGGACGAAGGGGCTGACGGAACCGTTCAATCGGCTTTCTGTCCTTCTGCTTTATTTCGATGTGTGCCTCGGGGGAAACGGTCAGCTCAAGCGACATTCCCATAAAGCGTTCCATATCGAGGCAGACGTCTCTTTGCGGGGATTCGTAGTCAAGTCTTATGCTTACATCAAAGATGCATTCGCCGTTTGCCGTGCTGAGTCTTACGCTCTTCATGCTTGCCCACGGACTTGTGGGCAGGACGAGATATTTCTTTTCAACCTCGTATTTCATGCCTTTCACCTCTTTTGAGGATTATTCCTCTTTGTTATCCTCTGCGGATTCTGCGGTGTCTTCCTTTTTCTTTTTGAAAAGGGAGGTAAGCTTTGCAAGCATATCGGGAGCCTTGTCAATAATGCCGTCCACCGTTGCAAGCGTATCTGCGACCTTGCCGCTTGCAAAGCCCGAATTTTCGCCGACATTCAGCATTTTAACATCGCCGTTTGCGTTTATTACAAGGAAAGCCACGGGGGTTACGGTGATTCCCGTACCGCCACCGCCGCCGAAGTTTTTCTTTGCGTCCGCCTTTTTACCGCCGAAGTCGGAGCCTCCCGTTGCGATTCCGCAAGAGACCTTGGATATGGGGACAATAACCGTATGCTCCATAACCGTCATGGGCTCGCCTATTATTGTGTTTGCGTCAACTGTCTGTTTTACGCCTTCAAGGGCGGTTTTTATGATTTCGCTTATCGGTGTATCTGCCATTTTCAATTCCTCCGAGCTTGAATTTTTTATTCATTGGTATTATTTTCCGTTATCTGACCGTTATCCGCTTCGTCACTGTTTTCCGCGGAGCTTTTTATTATATGAGTAAGAGCCGCCGCACCTATGCGGATTCCCGACCACAGAAGCTGCCAGACGAAGAATGAAACGGAAAGGCTGAACTCCGCCGTGGTTTTTCCGCTGTGATAGTCGGTTTCGAGAGTGATTTTATTTCTTTTTACATAAAAGCCGTAAAGGAAGCCCTTATACCCATCAAAAAGAGCAAGCATCCCCGACAGCAGGGCATAGAATTTTCCGTACCCGACAGCGACTCTTTCGGCATCCTCGCCGCCGACGGTGATATTAAGATACTTCAGCCGTATACGGAAGCCCTTTGGGAGTGTATCCTTCGCTGTCTGTGCGATTTTCAGAATGAGTCCGAGAGTATCGGAGGCACTTTTCTTTTTGGGTGCTTCTTCCGATTTTCCGCTCTGAGTCCTTGCGGATTTTCCCTTGTCTTTTTTCGCCTTACGCTGCTTTTTATCGTCCTTCCCCTTTTTATGCTTATCCTTCTTACCGCCAAAGAACAGCGCGGGATTTATCGGAATACCGCCGACAGTAAGCCTCCAGCCGAAGCCGTTTTTGTTTCCGACGGTGATTTTCACATTCAGAAGGCAAACCGCAAGGAGAAGCGCAAGAATCCCGAGAAGCACATAAAGGAGTATTTTCAGTATTATTATGTCCATCTTCTCCTTTCGTGGGGGTGTTGTATAGGTGTACAGAATAATTATAGCATACGGGTTTGGGAATGTCAAGAGGGGAGGATTGAAATGCAAAATGCAAAATTGGGGTTTGTAGTGGACAGTGGACAAGGGACAGTGGACAGGGAATGTTGATTGCTTCGCAATCTTCGGATAAATTCAAATTGGGGTTTGTGGGGATGTTTGTGTACCCACTTATAATTGTGCGAATTACAATCATTGCGATTCCCACTAACTCCCTCAGTCGCCTACGGCGCCAGCTCCCTCAAGAGGGAGCCATAACAGACTCCCACCTTTTGCGGAATCTGAAACAATGTGCAAATCCAAGTGACAGAAGGCATTGTAAAAAATCCAACAACATCCCAAAGCAGAGGACATAGTATGGCTCCCTCTTGAGGGAGCTGTCAGCGAAGCTGACTGAGGGAGTTCCGCAGGAAGCACCCACATCAGATTAAAAATGCGTTCAGAGGGTGCACAACCTCCCCGATAAACAACAATTTGAATATTCGAAGATTCCGAAGGAATCAACCTTCCCTGTCCACTGCCCCCTGTCCACTGTCCACTAAATTCCAATTCACAACACACAACAATATTCCAAAGAGGTATAATCATGATTCTAACAGACTATTTCAGAAGTAAAAAAGACCTAACCTGGGACTTAGCCCTTCAGTGTGGCGTTAACCACGGTGTAATCCGTCTTCCCGAGGATGATAAGTTCGACCTTACGGATAAATCTCATTGGCAGACGGTTTACGATAATTTTGCAAATTACGGCATAAAGCCCATTATTATCGAGCCTATGCCCAATGAGGTGCACGACCATATAAAGGCAGGGGACGCACTCCGTGATGCAAGCATCGAGAAGGTGCTGAGGATGATGCCCATTATGCGTGATTTCGGTATCGATACCATCTGCTTCAACTGGATGGCACACATCGGCTGGCTCAGAACGAGAAGCGATATTCCCGAGCGTGGCGGTGCATTCGTTACGGGATATGACCCTGCCGATTTCAAGGGTACGGATAAGTCTATCACGGAAAAGGAGCTCTGGGATAACTATGAGTATTTCCTGAGGGCTGTAATTCCCACAGCTGAAAAATACGGCATAAAGCTCGCACTTCATCCAGATGATCCGCCCGTGAAAAATCTCGGCGGAGTTTCAAGAATTATGATTTCAGCAGAGAACATAAGACACGCTGTTTACGACATCGTTCCAAGCGATATGCTCGGCATAACAATGTGTCAGGCGAACTACTTCATTATGGGCGAGGATGTGGACAAGGTCATCACCGACTTTGCAAAGAAGATATTCTTCATCCACTTCCGCAACACCACGGGAACTCTCGATGCCTTCCGCGAAACCTTCCACGACAACGGTGAGCTTCCGATGGGACACCTCATCAAGCTTTACAACAGCCTCGGCGTAGATGTTCCGATAAGAGTCGACCACGTTCCGACACTTGTGGGCGAGGACACAGAGGTTGCGGGATATGCGGCGATGGGAAGACTGTTTGCGATTGGGTATCTTAAAGGATTGCTGGAGAATGCGTGATTTAATGCATAATTCATAATGCATAATGCATAATCGAGGTTGATTGCTTCGCAATCTTCATTTGATTAAATTCAGAAAGCAATACTCTATATCTTTGCAAGCCGACCGTGTGAAAGACTCCTTCGGATTCTTAAGAATGCGAGTGGAGCCGACATATAAAATTTTTTGCCGAGCTTTTCCCAAGATTGCTTGCGGTCTTTAAAAGCGAGTCGACGAAGACCTCTCATAAAAAAGGAGAACACATATGATAAAAATAGGAAATACCATCATAAAATCGCAGCCTAACTTCTGGAATAACTGCATATTCCACCCCACAGATGCAGTAGAAGACCCGTGGGGAAAGAGAATCCTTGACAGGGCGGCAAAGGACAGGGCTTTGAATACCGTCAGAGTCTATGCTATGTTTGAGGATATCGTTTACGACGACGGGGAGGGAAATATTGCGTTTGACTTCCGCACATCGGATACACGACTTGATTACCTTGTGGAAATGGGGTACGATATCCTTATCGCTTACGGAATGCTTCCGAAAATATGCGTAGAAAATCCCGATGTACAGTCGGCGGTTGCAAACGGTAAGACAAGATATAAGGGCAAGATGCTTTATACCTCAAGACCTACCGAACGCGGTCACGAAATATGGGAGCAGACCTGCTATGAATACACAAAGCATATCGTAGAACGATACGGCATCGATCGGGTTTCAAAATGGCACCTGCATTGCTATAACGAGCCCGATGTTCCCGGCTTCTTCCTTGCGGATCTCCCGAAGGATGAGGTTGACCCGAGTACAGTATACGAAAGAGCAAAGGAATACTGCAGACTCTATAAGGGCTTCGTAAACGGAATTCTCCGTGTTACGGATAAGCTCTGCATCGGCGGACCGTCCCTTGGCGGAAGACTTAATTTCCTTGATTACTTTTTGAAATTTGTAAAGGAGGAAGGCTTAAGGCTTGACTATATCGCACTTCATAACTACGCAGGCATACATACACGAAGCTATCCCGAAAAGGGCTTCAACACGGACGACTGGCTGGAGGAGCATTATAAGCGCTTCGAGGTAATAAAGGCAAACGGCTTTGAAAATACCGAGCTCGTCTACGACGAATGGGGTATGGCAATGAACGGCTTCTACGATGTCGCAAAATGCCCGGGCTACCAGAGGCGCGATACCGAAGTGTTCTCCGCATACTACGCAAAGCTTATCTATGAGCTTATAAACAGAAATATCGACATCTCAATGCTTATGATATGCCTCTCGGGACAGCACGAAATGGTGCGTGACTTCACGGGATTCCGTAACTTCTTCACGCTCAACTTCTTTGCAAAGCCCATCTACAACGCCTACGTCCTTGCGGAAAGACTCCACAGAGGTCTTCTCGGAGTCGTCTGCGATAACCGAAATGTTTTCACCGTCCCCACAAGGGACGAAAACGGCAACCTCTCCATACTCCTCTCCTACAGTGCAAATCGCTTTGACGAAAACACCCCCGACGACAAGGAAACACTCACCTTCGATGACAGCATAATCGGCAAAAGGGTGAAGATATGGCTTATTGACAGAGACCACACAAATCCGTATTCCCTCTGGAAGAAAATGGGCGAGCCTGAAATGACTTCGGATGTGATTAAAACCCTTCGTGAGGAGAGCAGGCTTAAGCCCTTTGCGGAGTTTGTGGCGGAGGAAAATAAGGTTGAGCTTGAGCTTACGGCGAATTGTGTGTATCTTGTTGAGGTGGAAAGATAAATCTAAAATTGCCCCTCATCAGTCAGCTTCGCTGACAGCTTCACCCGAGGGGGAAGCCATTGACCAGACCATCCGAGCAACAGCAAATGGCACAAATAAGCCTTCCCCCTAGGGGGAAGGTGTCGCCACAGGCGACGGATGAGGGGTATCTCCGCCCTAAATAAATTTCAATTCACATACAAAAAAGGAGACCACCATGATAAAAATAGGAAACACAATAATAAAATCCCAGCCCAACTTCTGGAATAATTGTATCTTCCACCCCACAGACGCCATCGAGGATAGCTGGGGCAGAAGAATACTTGACAGAATTTCCGAGGATAAGTCTATTGATACCATCAGAATTTATAATATGTTCGAGGACATCGTCTATATAGACGGCAATGGGGAGATTGCTTATGATTTCCGTGCGAATGACCTCCGACTTGACTACCTTACGGAAAAGGGATTCGATGTGCTTATCGCTTACAGCTTTACTCCCGAATGTATCGCTACCAACACAAGGGCGGTTTCAAGCGTCAGCAAGAATAAAACCAGATATAAGGGCAAAATGATAAACACCTCTATGCCCAATAGCCTTGATGTCTGGGAGGATATGTGCTATCAGTACACAAAGCATATCGTAGAAAGATACGGCATCGAAAGAGTCTCCAAATGGCACCTTCACTGCTGGAATGAGCCTGACATCGCATCCTTCTTCCTTTCGGACTTACCGGATACACTTTCCGATGACGAGCGTCTTGAAATCCGCACGAGAGAATACTGCAAGCTCTATGAACGCTTCGAAAGAGCGCTCCGCAGAGTGGACGAAGGACTTCATTTCGGCGGTCCCGCTCTTGCATATAAGCTTCCCCTTCTCGAGGGCTTCCTGAAGTTCGTAAACGAGAGAAAGCTTCGCCTTGACTATATCGCCGTTCATAACTATTCCCGTAAGGGCGCAGGTACGTTTATCGACAACCCAAACGCAAAATTCAGCGTTGAGGACTGGATAAAGCAACAGAACGACTATCAGCAAATCCTTGATAAATACGGCTTCTCCGACACGGAAATAGTGGTGGACGAATGGGGTATGGCTTCCCACGGCTTCTACAATGTCGAGGAATGTCCGCCATTTATCGCACGTGAGACCGAAATATTCTCCTCCTACTACGCAAAGCTTGTCTGCGAAATTATCCGCAACAATCTGAAAATGGAAAAGCTTATGATTTGCCTCTCGGGTCAGCACGAAATGGTTACCGACTTCTCGGGCTTCCGTAACTTCTTCACACTCAATTTCATCGCAAAGCCCATATATTCCGCATATGTCCTCGGCTCAAGGCTCTTTGGAGGTCTCCTCTCGTATGAATGCGACAACGACAAAATCTTTGTTGTCCCCACAAGGAGCGACGACGGTAAATACTCTGTATTCATGACCTACAGCGATGACGGATTTGCGGAGAACCTGCCCGAAACCGAGCAGGAGCTTGTGTTCGATGAGAGCCTTATCGGTAAGAAGGCAACCGTCTGGTGCATAGACAAGCACAACAATAACCCCTACAGAATGTACGAGCGCATGGGCAAGCCCGAAATGACGGACGAGCTTATAAGAACGCTCAAAAAAGAGGGCAACGTAAAGCCCACGGCGGAGTTCGGGATTAAGGGAAACATAAAGCTCCGCTTCGAAGCAAACGCGGTTTATCTTGTGGAAATAAAGTAAATAAAAAATCGGGGCTGTAGCAAAACCATTCGCTATAGTCCCTTTTTATGCAAAAAAAGACGAAGCCCGAAAGCCTCGTCTGATTTTTTATTGCAATTTATCAGTTGTGAATGTTTCCGCTCTGATCCTTAACAAGAACGTCGTGAGCACCGCCTTCAACGATGGAAACGGAGCTTACGAGTGTGAGCTTAGCCTTCTGCTGAAGCTCTGCAATGGAGAGAGCACCGCAGTTACACATTGTGGAGCGCACCTTGGAAAGTGTAACCATAAGGTTGTCGTGGAGAGGTCCTGCATAGGGAACGTAGCAGTCTACACCTTCAACGAAGGAGAGCTTTGCCGCACCGCCCATATCGTATCTCTGCCAGTTTCTTGCTCTTGCTGAGCCTTCGCCCCAGTATTCCTTCATATAGCTGCCGTTAACCATGATCTTGTTTGTGGGGGATTCGTCGAATCTTGAGAAGTATCTGCCGAGCATTACAAAGTCACAGCCCATTGCGAGCGCGAGTGTGATGTGGTAGTCGTGTACGATACCGCCGTCGGAGCAGATCGGAATATATACGCCTGTTTCCTTGAAGTATTCGTCTCTTGCCTTTGCAACATCGATTACCGCTGTAGCCTGACCTCTGCCGATACCCTTTGTTTCACGGGTGATACAGATAGAGCCGCCGCCGATACCGATCTTAATGAAGTCTGCGCCTGCCTCTGCAAGGAATCTGAAGCCCTCAGCGTCTACAACGTTACCCGCACCGATTTTAACTGTGTCGCCGTACTTTTCACGAACGAACGCAATTGTTCTCTTCTGCCATTCGGTGAAGCCTTCGCTGGAGTCGATACAGAGAACGTCTGCACCTGCTTCAACAAGAGCGGGAATTCTTTCCTCGAAGTCACGGGTGTTAACGCCCGCACCTACAACATATCTCTTTGCAGAGTCGAGAAGCTCGTGGGGATTTTCCTTGTGCTGTGAGTAGTCCTTTCTGAATACGAAGTAAAGGAGATTGCCGTCCTTGTCAACAATCGGGAGAGAGTTGAGCTTGTGGTCCCAGATAATGTTGTTCGCTTCCTTAAGGCTTGTTCCCTCGGGAGCTGTAACGAGCTTTTCAAGGGGAGTCATAAATGTGTGAACCTTTTCGTCCATGGACATACGGCTGATTCTGTAGTCTCTTCCGGTTACGATACCGAGAAGCTTGCCGTTAGCCGTGCCGTCCTCTGTTACTGCGATTGTGGAGTGACCGAGTGCTTCGGTAAGAGCCACAACCTCTGCAAGAGTAGCATCGGGCTTTATATTGGAATCGGAGGTAACGAAGCCTGCCTTATAGTTCTTTACTCTTCTTACCATTTCAGCTTCCTGCTCGATTGTCTGCGAGCCGTAGATGAAGGACACGCCGCCTTCCTTTGCAAGTGCAATAGCCATCTTGTCATCGGATACGGACTGCATGATAGCAGAAACCATAGGGATGTTCATGGAGATAGCGGGCTCTTCGCCCTTCTTGAACTTAACAAGGGGAGTTCTGAGTGATACGTTTCCGGGGATGCAGCTTGCATCGGAATATCCGGGAATGAGAAGGTATTCGCTGAATGTACGTGAAGGTTCGTCGTAATAGTAAGCCATGTTCGTTCTCCTTTGCTTTTGAAAATAGTCTACAAGTAATTTGATATATTATACCACTTTTTTTCGGTCGTGTAAATAGGTTATGCGAAAATATATTGAAAAAATTCAATTTCGTTTAAATTTCACAAAGGAACGGCACAAAAAGCCGTGTTTTATTATACATTCACAAGGGTTTTGCGTCAAGCTCATGCCCGTAAAAGCCCGCATCCTCATATATTCCGCCCGACGGAACGAGCTTTCGTATATTCTGTGCCGCATGAAGCTTGAAAATCTCCCACCTTGCAGAGGGAGTTTCCGTATCCTTTCCCTCCCACATAAGGCAAGCCGTATACACGGAAAACTTCGGCTCACGGTAAATATCCGTCCAGGTCGTACCGATTACACCGGGCAAGGATTTTTCCTTTGCAATATCGCATCTGCCCTTGATATTGTCAAAGCCCGTCCACGGACAAAGAAGCAGATTTTCCGCAGGTACGGTTCGAAGGAAAAGGTCAACCGATTCACTTCTGTCACCGCCGATGTTGTATTGCCAGTCGGCTATTATGATATCCCTTGAAATTTTGCCGAGGTTTTCCGCACCGAGACAGCATCTGTGCGAAATATTACCGCAATAAGGGTATGGAAAATCCTTGTCGTCAAGGAACATATCGCCCCACATAATGGGAGTTCTGCCGAGCTTTTTTATGCTGTCCGCAGTTTTATTTATAAACGCTACGAATTTTTCGTTGTCTTCCTTGTCATAAGGGTCGCAAAGGCTGTCTGCGGCGTAGACCTCGTCACAGCCTATGTGGAAATATCTGCCACAGCCGAAAATCTCGCACATTTCCGCCCGCATCCTTTCAAAAAGCGAAAGCACGTCGGGATTTTCCACATTCCATGTCCATCCGCCGGGGAGAAAATATTCCTCATATTCGGGAGCCTGATCCAGCACAACATTCTTGCCGAGCCTGAATCTTGAGCCACCTGCGTGACCCATATGGTTGAACATCGGAATAAACTCAATACCCATCGCCCTGCCGTCACGGATTATCGGAGCAATATCGTCCTTCGTATACCCGAAGCTCCACGCAAGATAGGGGAAGCAATCCAGCTTCAGCATTGCGAAGAACTCAAGAATTATGTGGGTGCATTTGAGAAGTGCAAGAAGCCGTACCGTCTTTTTAAGGAACAGCAGAGTAGTTTCGGGAAGCACGCAAAGGTGTATGCACCGCATTTTAAGTGTCGGGCTGTCCTTTATTTCAAAGCACGGCATAGTAAATCTTTTATTTTTAAGGCTGTAAGCGGGAAGCATCTGCAAAAGCGAGAGAAATGCCCGTATAAGCCCGTTTTCCGTCATAGACACAAGCGTAATTCCGCTCTCTTCGGCGAAGATTTCATAATCATATTCCGTGCTTTTATCGGCACCGCCCTCCGGTGTCACGGAAATATAAGCTACATTCGAAATTGCCTTATCCCTTATAATTTCAAGCCTTGATTTCCCCGCAGTAAAATTACTCCAAAGCTCAGGCGCAAGTGCAACAAAGTCCTCATTCCCAAAGCCCTCGGGCAAAATCATATACACCTTATCGGAGAAAACAAACTCCCCACATATATCACAATAATATTTCGGAGTCGGAAAAAGATTCATTTTACCCATTCTCCCAAATCCTCCCCTTCAATTTTGCATTTTGCACTTTGCATTTTGCATTATTCCTCAAATACACCGTACTGCTTCAGCACATATTCCCCGACCTCATAAAGGAGCTTTTCCATATGCATCTGCATAAACAGCTGAGGCTCAAGCGTGCGGGTGTCCTTTGCAAATTCGTGTCTGTTGCCCTGCCAGTATTTTGCGGGACGAAGAGTACTGCAGGATTCAAAGGTGAAGTATCCCTTGTATCCCGAATCTATAAGTCCGTGCATTACGTCATCCATATTCAGAGTACCGCAGTAGGGCATTAGATGCTCGTCACCTCTGCCGGTGTTGTCGTTGATGTGGAGTGCGTAAAGCTCCTTGCCCATATCCATAATATGCTCGTACTGATTGCCCTCACAATTGCAGTGACCCGTGTCCCAGCAGATGTGTACAAGGGGATGATTTGCCTCTTTTACGAATTCAACCATTTCCTTGCCTGTTGTGGGGAAGTACCAATTCGGCATATTCTTTTTTGTCGTGTTTTCACAAAGAAGATTTACTCCGTACTCCTCAAGAAGCGGATAAAACTCCGAGAAAAACTTTACATTTTTCTCAAGGAAAGCCTCCTTCGTGAAGGAAGCATCACGGATATATCCGTTGTGAAGAACCGTGTTCTTTATGCCGAGAATACCGCACACCTCAATCGAGCGCTTCACTATGTCAACAACATGGTCGTATCTGTCCTCCTCGAAGGGATTTAAGCCCGGCGAATGGGACTGAACAAAGGTAAGCCCGAGTCTTTTTGCGTGCTCGCCAAGCTTTTTCACATTGTCTCTCCAGTTGTCACAGCCGTAAATTTCGAGGCCGTCCTTTTCCACATACTGACTCAGATCCACATATTTAAATCCCGCCTTCGCTATGCATTCAAGCCTTTCGGTATTGGTTTTACAGAAGCGGGAAAAATCCTCGGTGGTTGTTGCAAGTCTCATAATTTTCTCCTTTTTATACAAACGAATACAAAAATCCCCGGCAACAGAGCAAGCCGTAGCCGGGTGTTTTATCTTACTTCTTGCCGAAAAGCTTTCCGAGAGCACCGAGCTTTGAGCCGATGTCGTCAATGGAAATCTTAGCCTTAACGCCGTCGATAATCTTTTCAACCTGGTCATCGGGAAGGTCGATGCCGATAAGACCCTCGATAGTCTTTACGGGGTCGCTCTGAAATTTTGCGAGAATGTCCTTATCGCCCTTGATTTTCTCAACGATTTCTTCGATTTTTGCCTTGATATCCATAGTAGAATCTCCTTTTGATATATAATAAGTTTTAAAGTAAGTATATACCATTTTTATCCGTTTGTCAAGAAGCCCGACGAAATTTTATATACAAAAAGAACGCAAGCCCGTGAGCCTGCGTCCTTTATTTTGCTTTTTACTTTTTACTTTGTGAATGTGATTGTTGCGTAGCATTCCTTGTCGAAGTCATTGTATGCATTTTCGTAGTAGAACTCCTCGGAATACTCAACCGTTGCACCGAGCTTTTCGAAGTCACGGATCTTTACGTAGGTTCTGTCGTTAACGATAACGCCTGTCATTTCAACCTTTTCGCCCGCAACCGTTACATAAGCCTTTCTCTGCTCGCCGTCCCAGGAAACCTCATAGCCTGCGTTTTCCATAATCTGACGGAGGGGGAGGTATACGGAGTTGTCTATAAGCTCTGCACTTGAATCGCAGTACTTGAATTCGCTGTCCGTTTCGTCATACATACCGAGAAGAAGCTTCTGTGTTTCCTCGTCCATAGCCTTGAATGCAGGGTCGTTTATGATGGAATCAATCATAGAGGACTTGTAGTTTACATAGAATGCGGGAGTATAGATGTAAAGCTCTGCATCATCGGGATACATTACGGAGTTCCAGGAGATGTCAATGGACTTTACACCCTTTGCGATAGCATCCTCATAGCCCATCTTGTTGTCAAGCTCGATTGCTTCTACCCTCTTGTCGAAGGGAACAGCCTGTGCGGGAGTGAGGATATTGCCGTCATACTTCTTTGTTTCGGTTGCCGTGTCAAGAGTGAGGTATGCTGTCTTGCCGTCTGTGATAACGCACTTCTGTGTGTTGATTACCGTGCCGTTCTTTTCGTAGATTACTGTCTCGGCATAGGAGTTTTCGATAATGGGAGTGATGATGGGAAGCGCTTCGATAACCTCGGCATATTCTCCGCTGTCGTCCTTGCCGCTGAGAATCACCTCGAATACCTCATAGGGATTTCCCATATCTGCCTGCGCCGCCGTGTATTCTTCAATAATGCTTGTCTTTGCCATATCAATAGATGAAAGAACGAAGGGAACAAGCATTTCGTTGGTAACACCATCGGGAAGCATAAGACGGTTTTCCTCGGGAGCGATTGCGTTGTAAATTGCGATGTACTTTACGTAGTCAATGTCGTCTGCAAGAGCCTTTACATAGTCAAAGAAACCTTCCATCATTTCTGGAGAGGAGCTGATTTCGGAAACCTCGATGCTTGATTCGAGAACATTCTTGAAGGTCATCTTTTCCTTGTAAGCCTTTACACCGTCAACGGTTGTTTCGGAGTAATACTTTTCCATAGGAGTATATATGGGAGCTGCAAGGTCGGCAAATGCCTTGAGGTTGTCCTCTTTTGTGAGAATCGCCGTAACGTCTGTTACAACCATATTGACAAGCTCCACAGCCTCTGCGGGGATTTCCTGTGTGCCGAGGTCTGCGCCGATAATTTCCGCCCAGGTCATATAGAAGCCTTCACCGGGGAAATACTTCTTGTAAACCGCAAGCTGCTTTGCGTAGTCCTCGTTTACAAAGGAAGCAACCGTCATAGCAAGCTCAACTGCGGGAGCGTTGAGTGCGAAGCCGTCTGTATCAACAAATACGGCGGGGCTTGTTGTGAGGTCCTCACCGAAGGAAATAACAGCCTTAAGCTCATCGAGGTCACCGTAGGAATATACAGCCATACTGCCGGTAAGCTTGCCGTTTTCGTAAACGCCGGGAATTTCGGGAATACCGAGCTCCTCGCCGATAATTGTCTCTATTGCGGCAACGTCGAGGTCAAGGGAGATTACTGTTTCGGTAACCGTTGTATCCATTTCAAACGCCTTTGCCTGAATTTTAGCAACCTCGCCCATATTTCCGGGGAGTGCCGTTGTCATGGAAACCGACATTGCGAGAATTGTGGAAACCATGCTCTTTAAAAAGCCTGTGAAAAGTGTTATCATAATTTTTCCTCCTTGGGTATTTTTGGATTAAATAAGGCATATGCGAGCATCATTTCGGGATAACAATGTACCGCAATTTAACCTTACAATATAATTATATCATATACCGCACGACAAAAATATGAACTCAATGTTTTTTTTTGTAAACATTTTTAACACAAGAAAAGCCCGAGAACAAAACCTCGGGCGTAAAAATCAATATTCGTTATGCGTTCTTTTTTGATTTGCGAATGAAAATAAACACAATAACCGCAAAAATCATGGCAAGAGGGAAAATTCCCGCCGCAAGAAGTCCGCATTTCAGAGCAATCTGCTCCGCTTCAAGTCCCGCAAAGGGTACAAGAGCCGAAAGTGCATCGGTTTTGAGATTGTTTGAAACAAATCCCGTAAGCCACGGACCCAGCGAGCATCCCATATCTCCGCAAATGGCAAGCAGACTGAAAAGCACCGCACCGCCCTTGGTAAATTCCCTTGCGGTAAGACTGAGGACACCGGGCCACATAAGGCTGACCGCAAATCCGCACACCGAGCATCCGAGAAGCGCAACAACGGGATTTTGGAACAGCGTAATCATAAGATAACCGCCGACACACATAAAGCTGCAGAGAAGCAGGGACTTCGCAAGAGGAAGCCTTGAGCCGAGAATACCATATATCATTCGACCTATTCCCATAGTAAAAGCGAATGCACAGGGACCGAGAATATCGCCCACAACCTTATTTACACCAAGCCCCTTTTCCGCAAGCATAGATGCCCACTGTGCCACGGAAAGCTCTGCCGCACCGGAGCAAATCATAAGCACCGCACATATGAAGAAGAGCTTTGTGAATACCATTTTGCCGATGGGTGTTCTTTCGCTCTCGCTTATAAAGTGAGGGAAGGGCACACGGATAAAGTTGAATATATTCACAAAGGGAATAAGCGACCACAGCATCGGGAGGAAAATCCAGTTGTTATCCCCCACAAAGCCGAGAAGGAGCGTTGTCAGAAGCACAACCGACATCTGTCCCCAGCAGTAGAAGGAGTGAAGAAGGCTCATTGCCGCTGCCTTTGCACCGCTTGCGCCCTCATCTGCCTCTACGGGAATGGCATCGACAATCGGGCTTATGACAACCTCGATAAGTCCTCCACCCACGGAATAAATGAAGGAGGAAATAAGCAGTGCCGCAAAGGTATCCGTCATAATCACGGGCAGAAGTCCGAGAAGGAAAAGTCCCGTGAAGGCGAAGATATGTGCAAGCATCGCACAGGTACGCATACTCATTTTCGTGGTAAGGCGTATTGCGGTGATGTCCGTGAGTATCTGAACGACAAAGTTGAAAAGCACAAGGAATCCGAGGCTTTCGTTATCAATGCCGTATCTGTCGCTGAAGATAACAAAGAACACGGGCGCAAGATTTATTACAATCGCCTGAGTTATGTAGCCTATATAGCAGGCAATTTTCGTTGGTCTGTAGTTGATTTTCTTTTCCATAGTAAGTACCTTTATTGCAATAATAAAGACCGCACATTTGAAATCCCAAACCCACGGTCTTGTGTTTTATTCCTAATCTTATTCCTAATCTTATTCCGAAACAACCTTTTTGCCTATGCAGACTCTTTCAACGCCGAACATATCCTCCAGCACCTCTGTCTGCATTTTTCTGTATTTGAGAATCGCCTCAACCTCGCGGACGGTGTCATATCCCGCCTCGAGCAGTAAAAAACCGCCCTCCTTGAGGAATCTTGACGAGTATCTTTTGGCGATTGTCTTATAGAATTCAAGTCCGTCGTGACCTCCGTCAAAGGCAATTCTCGGCTCGAATTTCATAACGGGCGGGAATGCATCCACATCCTCCGTTTTAACATAAGGAGGATTTGAGATAATGCAATCGGGAACGGTTATGGGAAGGTATTTCTCCAGGGGCATATTTACAATCTCAAGTCTTTTTTCCACCTTATGGTACTGTGCGTTCTTTTTTGCATACTCAAGCGCACTTGCGGAAATATCCACCGCCGTACCCGTGACATCCTTGCGGTTGTTGAGTATTGCAACGGAAATACATCCGCTTCCCGTACAAAGGTCAACAAAGTGACCTCCCTTGGGAATAAGCTCAATTGCCTTTTCCACAAGAAGCTCGGTTTCGGGTCTCGGGATAAGGCATCCCTGTCCGCAGAACATACGGAGTCCGAAGAATTCCCACTCTCCTATGATATACTGCAACGGCTCGTGCTGAACACGTCTTTCTATTGCCTCAAGCATGGGGGAGACAAATTTTTCGGGAATTTCCTCGCCTCTTATCGCAAGGAGTCTTGCCTTTCCTATTCCGCATATATGGCATATTATTGTTGATATTTCAAAATCCGGATTTTCAACATCCGTACAGTCCCGAAGTTTTCTTTGTGCCTCGGTTCTGAATTCATTGTAAGTCATTGTCTGTCCTTTGCGTTTACTCGTTTGTGGTATCTGTATTTTCTGCTGATTCTTCTGTTGCTTCTTCGGTTACCTCTTCGGTAGCTTCCCCGACAGCTTCCTCCTCGGAAGCATTCGCCTTTTCAAGCTCCTCTGTTATTTCGGGATAGATATCGGGGAGCGAAGCCTTGAGGGAGCGGATTGCAACCTCAATCATATCGTCTGTAGGCTCTTTTGTGGTGATTCTCTGCACCCAGAGACCGGGAGCGGAGATGATTCTGACGAATGCATTGTCGTGTCTGCCCGCATATCTTATGAATTCGTAGCCGAGACCGACAATAATGGGAAGTGTAAGAAGCTTGAGCACCATATAAATACCGCTCTTAAGGTTTGCAAAGGGGATGGAAACGAGGATACCCAGCACCATCATAACAACAAGGAAGCTTGTACCGCATCTGGGATGGAAGCGGGTCTGCTTCTTTACGTTTTCGACGGTAAGCTCCTCGTAATTTTCGTGGCAGAAAATGGATTTATGCTCTGCACCGTGGTACATAAAGGTACGCTTCATATCGGGAATAAGTGACACAAGAGCAATGTACGCAAGGAAAATTGCTATACGCAGAACGCCCTGCACCGCACTCTTGAGCACGGCAAAGCCGTAATTAGCCTCAACAAGTCCCGAGGGAACAAGAAAATCGGAGATGAACTTGGGAAGCCACATAAAGAGCACCACGGAAAGACCGAGTCCCAGCACAGTACCGATAACGGAAGCTATAACAGCGATGCTCTTACCGAACTTTTCGGTGAGCCACTTTTCGAATTTTGACTCCTCCTCACCCTCATCAAGACCGAGCATTTCCGCCGATCTGTTAAGAGTTTCGAGGCTGAGCATCATAGAGTCAACAAAGCCGACGATGCCTCTGATGAAGGGAAGCTTAAAGAATTTATTTCTTGATGTAAGGGGCTTTGAGTCCTTGACCTCTGTACGGATAACGCCCTTTGTATCGCGGACGGAGAGGGCAATTTTATCCTTGGACTTCATCATTACGCCCTCGAGCACAGCCTGACCGCCGGTAGAACCGAGTCTTTCGCTCGCTGAGCATTTATTTTCAGACATAATAATCTCCTTAGTTTAATTTGCAGATGCCGAAAATTCAATTTTATATATTCTGAATAACAAACGGCATTCTATAATGATATTATAGTTATATTTTTGTACTTTTTCTACAATAAACTATGAATTATATTAAACCTAATGTTTTTTTACATTTCGGCAATATATACTTGTCGGGACGCCCCGACAGGCACTTTCGCGGTCGGGACGCCCCGACAGGCACTTTCGCGGTCGGGACGCCCCGACAGGCACTTTCGCGGTCGGGACGCCCCGACAGGCACTTTCGCGGTCGGGATGCCCCGACAGGCACTTTCGCGCAATTTATCTCGGATTAATTTCGAGGCTCGGTGCCCGCGATTCGGTTCCGCCCCCTCCCAACCCACGGTCGGGGGCTCATTCCGTGGCTGGTGCGGTACGAATGGCAATTGCATTCCGTTGTAATGTTGCCAACCCACGGCAACATCACAAGGCAACTAAACACACCAATAAATTTGGGTTTGTCGGTGCGTTGCACCGAAATGCAAAATGATAAATGCAAAATGCAGAATTGGGGTTTGTCGTGGCGACTCACCGCAACAATGTAGGGCGTGACGACCTCGGCACGCCGTGGCAGGAATCGCAATGGTAGCAATTTGCACAACGATTAGAGGGTGAACAAATCCTTGTATATGTCGATTTATGGGTGAATTTGTTGTATAACCCAACCATCGCAAAATGGGCGAGGTAACGGGCGACCACATGGGGTCGCCCCTACAAGGTGACAACGAAATTTGCACCGCTAAATTCCAATTTTGCATTTTGCCCTTTGCATTTTGCATTTCGGTGCAACGCACCGACAAATTCCAATTTATCGATGAGTTTATTATATCATATTTCTATGAACTTTTCAACCGATTCGTAAGTAAAGGTGATTGAACTATTCACATTTTTATGATATAATATCTTTACAAGCCTCGGCTTGAATATTTTTATTGGAGTGTACTGTTTGAAAAACACCAACCTTTTGGAGATTGTATTGTAAACGAGAGGTTTGCAAATACATTCTCGGCAAACCTCTCGTATTTTGAACGTCAACAATTTATGAAAGGATTTAACAATGAACAATTTGACGATACGTTTAGAAACAGAAAAAGACTACAGAGCAGTTGAAGAACTTACACGCGAGGCGTTTTGGAACGTCTATAAACCGGGCGCAGATGAACATTATTTCGTTCATACGATGCGCTCTCATCCCGACTTCATCTCCGAGCTTGCGTTCGTGCTTGAACTTGACGGTAAGATCGTCGGCAACATTATGTACACAAAGGCTTGGCTTGAGGACGAGAACGGTGAGCGCAAGGAAATTCTTTCCTTCGGACCGCTTTGCGTTGCTCCCGAATATCAGAGGCAGAAACTCGGCAAGGCTTTGATCGAGCATTCCTTTGAGGTAGCGCGCAAGATGGGTTACGACGTTAATATCAACTTCGGCAATCCGGGTAACTACGTCAGCCGTGGATTTGTGAGCTGCAAAAAGAAGAATGTCAGCTTCGTGGTTGACGGCAACTTCCCAACGGCGCTTCTCGTTTGCGAGCTTGTACCGAATGCGCTCGACGGCAGAAAGTGGATGTACATTCCATCTACCGCCGCCGACTGCTGTGAGGATACTACCGCTGTTGAAGCGTTCGACGCGACATTCCCACCGAAAGAAAAGAAGTGGATGCCAAGCCAAGAGGAATTCTATATCTATAGGCATTCTTCGGTAGTCAGATAAACGTAAAAACGCCGCTGAGGGTTCGTGAGATTCCTCGGCGGTTGTTTTTCTTTGCTTGTTGCGACGCAAATTTTGAGGGATGGCGGTTTGTTTTCCGTCATCCCTTTACTCATTAACTGCTCGTCAAATTCCAATTTATCACCGCAACAATTTTCAATAAATAAAAATTTTTCTCCGAAAAATTTTCTCCTCAATTCCGAATTTCAAAGACTGCTCGACAGTCTTGATTGTACATTCAAAAAACTCTTCCCCTGCCTTAAAACAAATAAAAAAAGACAGGCTTAAAACCTGTCTGCGTTTTGGGGTGAAATATCGGGCTCGAACCGACGACCTCCAGGGCCACAACCTGGCGCTCTAGCCAACTGAGCTAATCCCACCATATGGCGTGCCTTGAGGGACTCGAACCCCCGACCTACTGCT
>JAFYPA010000025.1 GCA_017560085.1 Clostridia bacterium | reverse complement strand
GCTATTGTTTAGTGGCGCGCTATAATGGCTTCCCACGAGGGGGAAGCTGTCAGCGAAGCTGACTGATGAGGGGTAGCAGGAATCGCAATAATCGCAATTTACACGATGATTAGAGGGTGAACAAACCACACCGACAAATTCCAATTTATCACCGCACCAATTTTCAATAAATAAAAATTTTTCCCCGAAAAATTTTCACCTAAATTCCGAATTCAAAGAACGCAAGCGTTCTTGTCGAGTTTCCTTCGGAAACATCGCTCAAATTCCGAATTCCGAATTTCAAAGACTGCTCGACAGTCTTGATTATGCATTATGCATTATGCATTATGCATTATCTTTCCCCCTTTCTTTTGTATCTTTCGCCAAATAATAATTATTATCTAAATGTAAAATCTCCAATTGTCCTATTTACAAACCCCCGATTTTGGTGTATAATATAATGGAATATGGATATCTGTGTCCACATACTTTAAATATCTGAAAGGATGACACTACATTGATTATACAGCTTGAAGAAGCAAAGCAGAAGCTTTCCGCACTTAAAGAACAGATTGAAGAGCTTTCCGAAAGCATGGGCGTTCCCGCCGCAAGAGAAAAGGCAAAGAAGCTTGAGGAGGAAACCTGCGCTGAAGGATTCTGGGGCAGAGACGACGCTCAGAGCGTTATGTCCGAGCTCAATACCGCAAAGCAGATTGCAGACAGCTATGATAAGCTCTGCGAGGATGCAGAGGCTCTTGAGCAGCTTATCGAAATGGCTCTTGAGGAGGACGACGAAAGCTTTACCGAGGAAATTCTCTCCGAGCTCGCTGCAGTTGAAAAGGAATATGACCAGCAGAATATAAGAGCACTTCTCTCCGGAGAATTCGATAAGCTCAATGCCATTGTCTCCATCCACCCCGGTGCGGGCGGTACAGAGGCTCAGGACTGGGCTGAAATGCTCTACAGAATGTACAACAGATGGGCAGAAAAGAGCGGCTTCAAGGTTAAGCTCATCGACTACCTCGAGGGCGACGGCGCAGGCATCAAGAGCGCAACCTTCACGGTAACGGGCGAATTCGCTTACGGTTACCTCAAGAGTGAGGGCGGCGTACACAGACTCGTAAGAGTTTCTCCCTTTGATGCATCGGGCAGACGTCAGACCTCCTTTGCTTCCGTTGAAATCACACCCGAATTCGAGGACGACGGCACAATCGAGCTTCGTGAAGAGGATCTCGAAATGGAAACACACCGTTCCAGCGGTGCGGGCGGTCAGCACGTTAACAAGACCGACTCCGCTGTTCGAATCAAGCATAAGCCCACAGGTATCGTTGTAGGCTGTCAGACGGAAAGAAGCCAGCTTCAGAACAGAGAAACCTGTCTTAAGATGCTCCGCTCAAAGCTTGCGGAAATCAAGGCGAGAGAAAAGCTTGACAAGATTGAGGACATCCGCGGAGACAAGCTCAACATCGAATGGGGCTCACAGATTCGTTCCTACGTGTTTATGCCCTATACACTCGCAAAGGACACAAGAACAGGCTACGAGGAAACCAACATCACTGCGGTTATGGACGGTGAAATCGACGGCTTTATGAACGCATACCTCAAGGCTAAGGGCGAATTCTTAAGATAACCCTTACCGAATTTCAAGGCTTACGAAAGGAAGGATATAAGTATGATTAAAAAGACAAAGCTTTATGTTGCAGCAGGTGTTATTCTTCTTGTGAATGCGGTTATCTGCCTTACGGCGTTTTTCGCAACCTACGGTGAAAAGAAGAGTATGGCATCGGCGTTTTACGCACTTGCACTTTCCTTCGGAGCAATCGGGGCGTCCCTTATCGCACTGTACTCCTCCGAGGAGGACTTCCGCCTGAAGGATTTAAGAAAGGCTATTGCCGAAAAGGATCACTGGTTCCACACCTTCGAATACCCCGAGTGCCGTGAGCCCTCCGTTGAAATCGACAGAGAATCATTCCCCACGGTTGAAACAGAGGAATAAAAAACGACCGCACAGAAAAATCCGTGCGACCGCTTAAAATTCAATATTGGATTTTACTGCCGAGGCTTTGCTTCGGCAGCTTTTGTTTCTTATGACTTATTCTGCGGAGTCACCCATAATGATGCTTCCGTCATTTTCCGGTTTTGTTGTTTCCTCGGAATCCGCCTCGGTGTCGGGGCTTATCTGTGCTACGCCGAAGTCGTCGGGGTAGAGCTTTCTGAAGTAGCAGTCGAAGATTTCCTTTGCGACCTGTGCCGCATTTCTCGACGCATAGCCGTGCTCGAGAATAACCGTAATTACGATTTCGGGATTTTCATAAGGAGCAAACCCTACGAACACAACATTGTCCGAGCCGTGTGCGACCTGAGCCGTACCTGTCTTACCGCCTACGGGGTACTTGTATCCGATAAAGGTGGAGGATGCCGTACCGTCGTCAACAACTCGGCGCATCGCCTCCTTGAGTATGTTTACCGTTTCCGTGGGGATATTCGCATCCGAAAGAAGCTCGGTGTTGTAGGACTCAACCGTCTCTCCCGTGGCAAAGTCGAAGGCTCTGTCGAAAAGGTGAGCCTTGTATCGCTTACCGCCGTTGAGGAAGGTTGAAATATAGGATGTAATCTGAAGCGGTGTGAAAAGGTGCTGCTGTCCGATTGCCGCCTGAAGAACATAGCCCGGATTCCATACAAGTCCGTTTGCCTGCATATATTCGGGGCCGACAAGAATACCCGAGGATTCGCCCGTCTCGATTCCCGTCTTTACGCCGAGACCGAGACCTCTTGCGTAGTTGTTCATCTTTTCGATGCCCAGACGCTTGCCCATTTCAAAGAAGAAATAGTTGCAGGAATTCTGAATTGCCTGCGTTACATTCTGATATCCGTGGGTGACACCCTTGGAGTCGTAAATCCAGCAGTGAGGCTTGTAGGTTTCGTGGAAGAAATACTCGCCCTTGTCGTAAATAAGCTCGTCGTAGGTGGTGACTCCGTAGTGGAGCGCTGCCGCCGCCGTGGCAATCTTGAAGGTGGAGCCGGGCTCGTAAATACCGCCCGTCGCTCTGTTTACAAGAGGTGTGTTCTTTGTGTCCTCACTTAAGGTCTTTATATCCTCCGAATAAGTGTTAAGGCTGTAGGTGGGGTAGGAGGCAAGAACTCTTACCGCTCCGTTTCTCGGGTCCATAACAACAACCGCACCTGCGTTTGCATCCTCGCCGTCGTACTTTTTGGGATTGAGCGCACCGCTGTACGCCTGAGCCTTTATGACACGCTCGAGAGCCTCTTCCGCCGTTGCCTGCATTTCCGCATCAATGGTAAGGCTTACCGAATATCCGGGCTTTGCCTCCACCGAATCACGGACGGAAAGAACTGTTTCGCCGTCAAGAGTCGTGACGGTTTCTCGCTTGCCGTTTATGCCTCGCAGATACTGCTCGAATGCAGCCTCTGCGCCCTCCTTGCCGACGATTTCGTTAAGGCTGTAGCCGAGACCCGAATAGTATTCGGCGTCCTCCGCATAAATGGGGCCCGTTTTTCCGAGAAGGTGTGAGGCAAGTCTGTCTATGTTATAAACACGCTTTGAGCTCTTGAGGATTTCCACCCCGGGGAATGTGTAGAAGGAGTCGGAAATAAGTCCGACGGTGGCGGTATCCGCATTTTCCACAAGCACACAGGGGAGATTCGAGGAGTATGCGTTCACATCGAGTGTGAAGCGGATGCCGATTATTCTTCGCTTCTGCTCGTCTGTGTATTCGGTGCTTCTTTTAAGACCGTATCTTGAAAGAAGAGTATCGTAAAGGGCGGTTGGCGTTGCAATCAGCTTTTCCCGCTCGTAGCCCATGTATTTTGCGTAGTTCTTTACGTATCTCTGCTTGTCCGTGTTGTCCTCATAGTCGCTGTCAAGTCTGTAGGGGGCGTTTTTCGAGACGGGAAGAATGTCCTTCGGCACGACTCCGTGCTTGTCGAAAAACTCGCACAGCTCGAGCACCACTCTGTTTTCCTCGCCTGCGGGGAGCTTCTTTTTGTCAAGGGCGATGTTGCTGTAGTAGGTGTTTGAAGCAAGCACCACGCCGTTTACGTCCGTGATTTCTCCTCGCACCGTGGGAATTTCCGTAATCACGGTGTTGACGGAGGAGATGCCCGTATCGTAAAGCTCGTCCTTGGCGAACTGAAGATTTACAAGCCGTCCTATAAACACAACGCACGCCGCCGCAAGAACAATGACAAGCAAGGCAAGTCTTGTTTTCGGAGGCTTCACGGAGGTCATATTTCTTGTTTTAAGTCGCATATTTTTTCCTTTCGGATGAATTTTATCGGGGAATTCCCCCGTGCGATTATTTTTTATTGAGGAATATCTCGCGTGCGTCCTTCATGGCGGACACCGCACGGTCATAAAGGAATGTCCAGTCCGAGCCGAGCGTAATCATATCAAGGTCAAGCTCGCTCCAGCGCTTTAAGGTATCTGCGGTAAATCCGCCCGCAAGACCGATATACTTTCCGTTTTCACGAAGGATTTCGATGGATTTTCTCAGTAAGTCCATAGTGTTCTTATCAAACACTCTGCCGATTTCACCTATAGAGCCCGAGAGGTCGTTAGGTCCGAAGATAAAGCCGTCTATGTAGGGAATCTTCACGATTTCGCGGAGATTTTCCACGCAGTCGATATGCTCAATCTGCATAAAGCGGCACATATCAAGACTGCCCTCTGCGGTGAATTTCTTTGAGTCATCCGCACCGTAACGGATAGCACGAAGCGGACCGAAGCCTCTTGTTCCGAGCGGGGGGAAGAGAGTCATATCGATAAGCCTTTTAGCCTGCTCTGCCGTGCGGAGCATAGGGAAAATAATTCCCTCGGGACCCATATCAACGACCTTCTTGGTAAAGGTAAGGTCATCCTGCGGAACACGGACGATTGACGGAACGCCGTATGCTCTTGCGGCGTTCATATGGCAAAGAGCATCCTTGAAGGAGATGGCGGTATGCTCCATATCAATCCAGATATAGTCATAGCCTGCATTTGCAAGAATTTCGGACAGGGCGGGGTCGGTAAGGCTGACGAGAGTACCGCAGAGCTTTTTGCCCTCGAGTATTTTTTGTTTAAGAACATTCATAGTAAAAGACCTTTCTCTATATTAAGGTTATAATTTTTCATTTTGCATTTTACATTTTGCATTCCTATTATACTCCCCATTATTCCATTTTCTGTTTCTATTTTGAAAACATTTCAGACTCGCATGATTATTGCTGTGCGAAGGGTGGCTGCGGTGTAAGGTGAATTATGTCCTTCAAATGGGGGGTTGTCGGTGCGGTGCACCGAAATGCAAAATGCAAAGGGCAAAATGCAAAATTAGGGGGTTGTGGGGATGTTGCGGTGCGGATTGTAGGGAACGACCTGCGTGTCGTTCCGTGCCTGCCATTTTCGCATCTGATGTGGCGATGTACAATTGCCATTGTAGGGGAGGGGCTCTGCTCCTCCCGTTTCGCAGGAATGCCGATGCTGGAATAACATCATTTGCAGGAGGGGCGCTAATGCAGAAATATATTAATTTTCGATGCTTTTGTCGATTTTATGTTTATGTTTTTTGTTTATGCTTTGTGCGATGTCCGGGGAACGGGCGGAGTAGAACCCCGCCCCTACAGAATATGTGTGGTGCATCGCCACAACAGATTCAAAATTGGAACAAGCGGAACGACACATAGGTCGTTCCCTACACGATGCAAATTCCTCGACAAATTCCAATTTACCATTTTGCATTTTTCAAAATTCCTCTTTACAAAACCAAAATTCTGTTGTATAATAAAAGCAACAACAAAATCCTCCCGTAATGTGGGAACAAGAAAGGAATTTTTACTATGGAATTTTTGGCGGAAATTTTGGAAATACTTATGGTGGTAAGCTTCGGTGCTTCCTGGCCTATCAATGCGAGAAAGGCTTTTAAGGCTCGTACTGCAAAGGGCACAAGCCCGCTCTTCCTCAGCCTTATTCTCTTCGGCTACGTTTGCGGTATCGCTTCCAAGTTTATCAATATCGGATTCAATATCGGAAGCACAAAGTGGTACGTTGTGTTCTTCTACATACTCAATCTTGTTGTTGTAAGCGTAAATCTCGGTATTTACTTCCGCAACAGAGCTCTTGATGCGAAGAATGCGGAAAATAAGTGATTAAGAGGGTGACGGTATGGCTATTTATAAGCATATAATGTACAGCGACGCTTCCGAGGAGTGCTATCTTGACCTTCGTATTCCGGAGGGCAAGGACGAATTTTATTGCTTCGTTTATTTCCACGGCGGCGGAATGGTTGCGGGCGGAAGCTGGGAGCCCTTCCACGACAAGCTTATGGAAATGGGCTTTGCCGTTGCAAGCACTCAGTACAGAATGTACCCCGATGCGAAATTCCCGGACTTTGTCGTTGACAGCGCAAATGCTGTTGCGTGGACTATGAAGAATATAGGTAATTACGGCAAATGCAAGGGCGTTTTCGTAGGCGGAAGCTCTGCGGGCGGTTACCTCTCCATGATGCTTTGCTTTGATACCCACTTCCTGCGTGATGCGGGCGTTGACCCTATGGACGTTGCGGGCTATCTCCACGATGCGGGTCAGCCTACAACTCACTTCAATATCCTTGAAAAGGAAAGAGGAATCAACCGCAACAGAGTAATTATCGACGAGGCGGCACCTCTTTACCACATAGGCGTTGAAAAGGAATATCCCAGAATGATGTTCATAGTTTCGGATAACGATATGGAAAACAGACTGGAGCAGACGAATCTCGTTATCTCCACCCTTCGCCATTTCAGATACGATATGAGCAAGGTTGATATGAGAATTATGCACGGCAATCACTGTGCATACGTAAAGGAGCTTTACGAGGACGGCTCAAGCCCTATGGCGAATATTATTGCGGAGTTTATTCTTCGGGATACGAAGACGAGACATTAACACATAAGACCTCAAGACATTCCCCCGATTTTTCGGGGGATTTTTCGTTGTACGGTATTTTCGACCGAAAGTCGGGTCGGGGAGGGGTGTTGTGCTCTTTTTGGCGAAAAACTAATAAACCGCATACCAAAAACATATTGACATCAAACACCAAACTGTGATAGAATTGTATAAACCAAAAGAAAAAGGAGAACTCTTATGAAGCTCAGAAAAATTTTTGCAACGGCTCTTGCCTGCGTTATGACGGCGAGCGCAATGTCGTTCACGGCATTTACCTCCGCACAGAGTGCGGACAGCGGTGTTCTTACGATACACTATTCCAAAATCCAGAAAAACAATGTTAACGGCAAAAAGCACGCCGTAATTTCCGCATCCGAGGATAAGGATATGGGAAGCGTTATAAAAATCGAGCCCATCCCCTCCACAAGCGAGGCGGGTGCTGCGGCTGTCGACGGCTACAGCATTGACAATCTCGGTATCGATATGACAAGATATAACTACCTCACGGTGGAATACAAGCTTGTCACAAATGCACCCGTAAGCGTAAAGCCTTACTTCAATTTCCACCCGGGTCCGGGTAAGTCCATCACCAAGAGGGTTACCGTAAGATGCGGTGAAAATCTCGTAAAGAACGAGTGGAGTAAGTTTACCGTAAATATCGGTACAGGTCTTAAGCCCGTGATTGCGGAAGGTGCAAAGAATCTTTCGCAGATTCACTTCCTGCCCTTCGGTGATTATCCGCCCTCAATGTTCAACGAGGGTGACTGTATGCTTATAAGAAACTTCATCTTCTCCGAGGAAAACCCCAACCCCAACGCACTTCATCAGATTTCCTTCGAATCCGGTGCGGGCACGGCAGAGGGTACTGCTCCCGCAAATATGGAGGGCAAGAGCGGAGACAAGATTACTCTTCCCGAAATCCCCTTCACGATAAAGGGTCTTGAGGCGGCAGGCTGGTACAACGAGGCTGACGGCATTCTTTATCAGCCCGGTGACACATACACAATCGGCGAATCCGGTACAAGCTTTGTTGTAAGATGGGTTACAATCTTTGTTCCCGAGGATTTCGTGGAGCTTGACTTTGTAAATTACTCCAACGGTGTATGTAACGGTGAAAACACCGCAAAGCTCAACAAGGTTGAAATTGACGGAATGAGCGCAATCGAAATTGTTCCCAACCCCGCATACGAGAAGAACGGTGCTTCGGGTACAATCATCCTTGACGGCTGGAGCTACGGCGGTGCGAAGATTAACCTCAACGGCTATTCCACCCTTATGATTCTCTACAAATATGTTACGGATACTCCCGTGGCGGGCGCAAAGGCAAAGTTCAACATTATGAAGCAGAATACCTTCAAGGGACACTCATATCTCGTATCCCGTGAGAACTTTGTTGCAAACAGATGGGCGCTTACCTCCTTTGACCTCACAGTGGGCAAGGAAAAGAAAATCGAGGGCGTAGACCCCGTAATTATGCAGGCGCACGTTATTCCCCTCGGTGACACAGCAGTAAAGAATCTCAACGAAAACGACAGAATCTACGTTGCCAAAATTTACGCAATTCCCGAGGCATCAACAGCATCGGGCTATCACGACAGCTACATCAACGGCTATGCCGACGGCACATTCGGTGTGAACGGCAATATGACAAGAGCCGAGGCTTGTACAATAGTTGCAAGACTCTGTGCGGGCGGTGACGATAAGGTTCCCGCGGATAAGACAACAGCATTCTCCGATGTTCTTCCCGCAGACTGGTATCACAAGTATGTTTCCTATGTGGAATCGCTCGGATATCTTAAGAGCTACAGCGGTGAATTCAAGCCCAATCAGGCAATCACAAGAGCCGAATTCGTGGAGCTTGTTTACAATATGGGACTCCTTTCCGACAACGGCAAGAACGGCACATTCACGGATGTCCCCGCAGACCACGCAAGAGCCGAGGTTGTTTCCGCGGCGGGCAAGGCAGGACTTGTAAACGGCTACGACAATGGTGACGGCACATTCAGCTTCAAGCCTGACAACACAATTACAAGAGCAGAGGTCGTAAAGGTTATCAATAACGCCTACGGCAGAGCTCCCTCGGCACAGGGCATTTCCGCTTCCTCAAAGAAGCTCTTCTCGGATGTTACCGAGGAGCACTGGGCATTTGCCGATATTATAGATGCCTCCGTCGGTCATATTTCCTACTATAACGAGGACGGCAAGGAGGTATGGAAGAAGAAATTCATCGAGGACAGCGGTGACGAGGACTTCACACCCGACTATGATGCGGGCACAAAGAAGATGGAAGAGACCTCCGCCCTTATCGACAAGAGAATAGAAGAAATAAAGAACGCACCCGACTCCGCAGTATCCGTAAAGGGTAAGACATACTATGTTTCCGCAAGCGGAAGCGACGACAACGACGGTCTTTCTGCGGACAAGCCCTTCGCAACCGCAAAGAAGGCAGGCTCCGTTGCAAGAGAAGGCGACGCAGTGCTCTTCAACAGAGGCGATATGTGGCGTGAGCCCTGGGCGGCTGTCGCAAATGTAAGCTACGGTGCATACGGAGAGGGCGAAAAGCCGATATTCAACGGCAACATCCTCGGTGACCTTGCGGATGAATCAAGATGGACTCTCCTTGAGGGCACAACAAACATCTGGGCGCTTGGCGACAAGGTAAACGATGTAGGTAACGTTATTATAAACGGCGGCGAAAAGACCCTTACAAAGGTTATGCCGAGAATCGTTGCGGGCAAGTATCAGCTGAACAACAAGGATGTTGAAATCAAGGATATGCTCACAGCCAACGAGACCTTCGTAATAGCTTACGGAACGGTAAACACGGACGGTGCGGATGTTACAACGAGAAACTCCACTCTCTATGTAAGATGCGACGAGGGTAATCCCGGTAAGGTATACGACTCCGTGGAAATCGCACAGAGATCCTCCATCATTTCCGCAAAGACGGGCAACACATTTGAAAACCTCAAGCTTATCTACACCGGCGGTCACGCAATTTCCATGGGTACGGTAAATAATGTAACCTTCAGAAATCTCGAAATCGGCTGGATAGGCGGCTCCGCTCAGCACTACAGCAAGGGCAATATGACAAGATACGGTAACGGCATCGAGGTTTACGGCGGATGCAACGGCTTCACAATCGACAGCTGTTATATCTATCAGTGCTACGACGCGGGCATCACACATCAGTATTCCGCGGGTGGCGCAGGTATGATTATTCAGCAGAATGTATACTTTAAGAACAATGTAATCGACAAGTGTATCTACAACATCGAGTATTTCATCGGTGCGGGCGATACGGCAAGCGTTGAAAGATATATGAAGAACATCAACTACACGGACAACCTCCTTGCAAGAAGCGGTGAGGGCTGGGGACACGACCCGTCAAGAAGTGCTTCAATCAAGGGCTGGGAGCTTTCCTATAACCGTGCGGAGGAGTTCAGAATCGAGAACAATACCTTCTTTATGGATAAGGTAAACGCCTGCGACATCGGTGCAAACTCTGCGGTATGGCTTCCCGTCCTCAAGGGCAACACATACATTCAGAGATACGGCAACACCTTCACAAAGATGGGTGCAAACGGCTCGACACAGTATAACTTCAACGGTACTGCCGTTGACGCTCTCGAGAAAATCGGTGAGACGGAAGCGAAGCTTTACTATGTTCCTGCGGATGTAAAATAAAAAACTATTTCCCCCGTGCTATCGTGCGGGGGATTTTTTTGCTTCGGGTGTGAATTACGGGTATCTTTCGCCGAAAATATAAAAAACTGCTATTTTTTTAGTAAATATCAACATTTTCTCACTTGACAAATAAGCAAAAATAAGTCATAATAGTGGTAAGCTTCGGAGGCTATCCGAAATTTAAAATTTTCCCCAAAGAAAGGAAAGAGACTATGAAGAAAATTCTCTCTCTCGTGCTCTGTGCTCTTATGGCGGTAAGCACTCTTGCATTTACCGTTTCGGCTTCACAGGGCGAAGCACCCAGAGTAGACGGTGACACAATCGTTTACGACTACAGAACATTGTTCTGCGAATTTGTTAACAAGGCAACCGTAGGTATTGCAGACAGAGACGCAACCTTTGACGGCAGAAGCGTTGTTAAGATTACTCCCACACCTGATCTTGCAAATTCCACCGTTATGACTCTTGACCACTACGGCGTTGACGGTAAGGCTGTAAAGATTCCGCTTCCCGACTATAAGTACGTAGGCGTTACATATTACTACCAGTCGGAGAATCCCTCCTACAACGGAAAGCTTTACTGCAGATTCTCAAACCCCATGAGCTGTGAGGTTCTTTCCAACAAGGACATCGTTGCAAACAAGTGGGACGAGGCTATCTTCAACCTCTCCGCAATGAGCGGTACACCCGGTAACCTTAAGCAGATGGGTATCCGTCCCTTCAACAACACAAATCCCGGAACACTCAAGGAAACAGATGTGATTTACATCGATAAGGTTGTATTCTACAAGAAGAATCCCGACCCGGATTCACTTACAACAATCTCGCTCCGCAAGGTAAACCCCGACGCACAGGGCGAGGACAAGGACTATAAGCTTAAGCCCGGTGAAACCTTCACTCTTCCCGAAAACCCCTATAACTTTGAAAATGCGGAATTCCTCGGCTGGAAGAAGTCCGGTACAGAGGATATCGTTCCCGCAGGCACGGTTGTTTCCAACCCCGAATTTGACATTGTATATGAGGCACAGTGGAAGGTAAGAGTTGTTTCTCCCGACATTGCAACCTTCTCCTTCTCCGACTACGCAAACGGTATTGTTACAAACAGAGACACCGGCGTTGTTGAAAACGGTGTTGAATTCGACGGCAAGGTTGTTGTTCAGGTAACACCCAACCCCGCATATACCGAAGAGCGCTCCGTAATCATCGACGGCTACAACTACACAAAGGCTAACATCGACCTTTCCGCATACAAGTATGCCGCTATCGAATATTACTACGAATCTCAGCAGCCCGTAACAGGCAAGCAGAAGATTGAAATCAGAAACCTCGGCAATACTCTTTCAAAGCCCATGAGCTTCCAGTCAAGAGAAGACATCATTACCGATGCGTGGGCGGTTTCCACCTTCGATATTTCCGAGCTTTCCACAGCATTTATCGAGGGCACGGTTCCCTTCCTCCGTCAGATGTGGGTATACGGCTTCGGTACAGCTATCGGTCACGATCAGCATCCCGACGATACTCTTTACATCTCCAGCCTCATCTTCTTCAAGGACGAGCCTGAATTCGACAAGCACGAAACATATATGAACGGCTATGCGGACGGTACATTCCTCCCCGCAGGCACAATGACAAGAGCTGAAGCTTGTACGGTTATTGCAAGACTTCTTGAAAAGGAAGAAAACATTGCAGGCACTTCCGCATTTGCTGATGTTCCCGCAGACCAGTGGTTCGCAAAGTACATCGGCTTCTGCGAGGCTAAGGGACTTCTTAAGAGCTACAGCGGTAGCTTCGAGCCCAACAAGCCCATCACAAGAGCTGAATTCTCCGAGCTCGTATACCTTACGGGTCTTGCACAGGATAAGGGAATCAAGGCAGCATTTACAGATGTTCCCGCTGACCACGCAAAGTACACATCCATTATGGCGGCGGCTTCCGCAGGTCTTATCAACGGCTATGCAGAATCTGACGGCACATTCACATTCAAGCCCGACAACACAATCACAAGAGCAGAGGTTGTAACCGTAATCAACCGTGCAAAGGGCATCTCCAAGAAGATGGAAAACCTCACGGGCAACATCTACATCCTCTTCCTCGATGTTGACAGCACACACTGGGCATTCGCAGACATTGCGGAAGCAACGGTTCCCCATGTTGAGCAGGCAGGTCAGTGGCTCTACACAACAAAGGATCCCCTTCTCGCACTCAGCGAAAAGATTGACACAACAACTCTTTACAACAAGGAAGCAGGCTACGCAAAGGTTGCGGAATACGATGCTCTTGAAGAGAAGAGAATAGAAGAAATCAGAAGCACACCCAATATGGACCTTTCCGGCATCAAGGGTAAGAAGATTTACGTTTCCTCCTCCACAGGTGACGACAAGAACGACGGTCTTTCAGAAAGCACTCCCGTAAAGACTGTTTTAAAGGCTATGAGAATGACAACAGCCGGTGACGCGGTTCTCTTTAAGAGAGGCGATATCTGGCGTGAAAAGTGGCAGGCAGTTGCGGGCGTTGTTTACACCGCATACGGCGAAGGCGCAAAGCCTACCTTCTACGGCTCGCCCGAAAACGGTGCAGATCCCAAGAAGTGGACTCTCGTTCACGAGGATAAGGAAACAGGCGCACTCATCTGGAAGTACTACGACGAAAAGAACTATGATGACGTAGGTACAATCGTATTCAACGACGGCGTTGACGGCGGCTTCGCTATCAAGGAGCGTCCCACATACGACGGCAAGTGGCTTGTCAGAGGCAAGAACGACGTTGCATACGACTGGAAGAAGGAGCTTGACAAGAACTTTGAATTCGTTCACCTTGCAGAATCCGCTTCCAAGATTATCAACATCGGCACAGCCCGTGGTCCTCTCTACTTCAGATGTGACAACGGTAACCCCGGTAAGGTATTCGACTCTCTCGAATTCAACACAAGAATCAACGTAATTCAGGCGGCTAACAATGTAACCTTCGATAACATCTGCGTAAAATACGGCGGCTCTCACGGTATCGGCTCGGGCACAGTTGTGGGTCTTGTAATTCAGAACTGTGAAATCGGCTGGATTGGTGGCTCTACTCAGGGCTACAACGCAAACGGCTCCGTAACTCCCTTCGGTAACGGTATCGAGGTTTACGGTGCGTGCGACGGCTATGTAATTGAAAACTGCTATGTTTACCAGTGCTACGATGCAGGTATCACACATCAGATTTCCAAGGGCTCAACCGTTGATGCAAGAGAAGACAACATTCTCTACAAGGACAATGTAATCACAGACTGCGTATACAACATCGAATACTTCCTCTCCGCATCCACAGACAAGCCCACCGCACTCAGACAGGGTAAGAATGTTGTGATTGAAGGAAACCTTCTCCGTCGTGCAGGCTACGGCTTCGGCTCTATCCGTCCCGACGTAAACAACCAGAGAAATATCCGTTCAGGTAACTCCAAGAACGAATTCACCGAATACTACATCAGAAACAACGTACTCGACAGAGCCGTTCACGAGCTCACACAGACATACTCCGACTTTGATGCAACAGCACCTGTATATGACGGAAATGTATATATCCAGGGTATCGGCAACCACCTCTTCGAAAACGGCAGAGGCCACAAGGCTGAAGCAGACCTCGGAGCAAAGTACGCAATCCAGACAGCACTCGGCGATAAGAACGCACAGGTTTACTATGTAGACTACATTCCCAAGTATACATACACCTACACACACGAAAAGAAGGCAGAGGTAACGGACGAGGACAGAAAGGTAGCAGCCGCTCCCGCAGTACCCGAGAAGGAGCTTCTCCCCGCTGTAGCCGAAAGCACAAACGTTACAGATCCTCTTCTTATAAGAACACAGAAGGACAAAACACTCTATAAGGACAAGAGAAACTCCTACGACACGGAAACTCTCGTAGATTCCGCAACAGGTATTACCTATGTTCACCTCAGCTTCAAGGATGATTCTGCGGCAATCAACATGGACTGCCACGGACTTCCAAAGCCTAAGACAGGTAACGGAGTTGTATACTTCAAGATACTTATGAGAACAAACCAGCAGGTAGCACCCTACATCAACGTATACCGCTTCAAGGACGCTGACGGCAATGTACTTCTCGCCTCCAAGGCGGCATCCGCTACAAACCCCGCAAAGGGCACGGATGAATGGGAAGAGGTAATCGTTCAGATTACGGGCGTACCCGCAGGAACAGCATACTTCGATCAGATTCACCTTATGCCTATGGGCAACGTAAAGGGCTCAAGCTACTTTGAGGGTGGCAAGCTCAAGGACAACGCATATGTTGATGTTGCGGCGTGGGCGGTATTTGAAAACCTTGTATCCGCACAGGCTTTCGACCTTAAGGCGGTTGCGAAGTAATATCGCGGTTAACCGATAAAGCAAAAATATGAACGCCCCGAAACGGTGAGATGCTGTTTCGGGGCAGGATTTTTTTGGAATTTGTCGGTGCGGTGCACCGAAATGCAAAATGATAAATGCAAAATGCAAAATTGGGTTTATCGGGATGTTTGTGTACCCACTTATAATTGTGCGAATTACAATCATTGCGATTCCCGCTAACTCCCTCAGTCGCCTACGGCGACAGCTCCCTCAAGAGGGAGCCACACAAAAGTCCACCCTTCTGCAACAGCCGAAACAATATGCAAAACAAAATGGCATAAGGCATTGCGAAAACTCGAATATCCGCACCAAAGCAGGGGCACAGTATGGCTCCCTCTTGAGGGAGCTGTCAGCATAGCTGACTGAGGGAGTTAGCAGGAAGCACCCACATCAGATTAAAAATGCGTTCAGAGGGTGCACAAACTCCCCGATAAACCCAAATTTAAATAATCGAAGATTGCGAAGCAATCAACCTCGATTATGCATTATGCATTATGCATTATGCATTTCGGTGCACCGCACCGAAAAAAACCCCCGGCATTTCCGCCGAGGGTTTTTCATATCAAAGCAAAATCTTAGGATCGTATTCAGGCTCCTTGTAAAGCCTGCTTCCCTTGATGTCCTTTTCAAAGACATCCTGCCATTCTTTTCCGTTGTAGTCGTCAATGGAGATTGATACCCACATATCGGCACAGCCGAGGGTTTCCGTGAGTGCCTTCTGGAGTGCGGCTGCGAGTGCCTTCTTCTGCTCCTCGCTTCTTCCTTCTATCATTTTTACGTTAATGTGAGGCATAGTCGTGATTCCTTTCGTTTTTTAGTGTATTTCCGAAACGCATTTTCTGCGTGTCATTTTTTCTTTATGCTTGTGTCAACGCCCGCACCCTTGCAGAGCTTGCGAAGTCTTTTAATTTCCGACTTCTGTGCCTTGATGACCTTCTTGCGGCTTGCACCGGCCGAAAGACCGATTGCGATAACGGCAATTCCCGCTAACGCCGCAAAAACAAGAGCCACAAGCTTTACAAGCGGATATTCGTCCGTTGTGTTTCTGTCCTTTTCGAAAAGCTTTACGCCCTTTTCTTTGTCGAGAAGAGTGATTTTCGAGCGGATGTCGTGCCTGAGAACGTATCTGCCCATAATTTCCAGACCACCCTTAACGTCGTCAGTTATTGAAGATACCTTGCTTTTTATGTCCTTTATATCCATAACCGTACCGCCTTTCCTTCGGCTTTGCCGATTGTTGTTTTATATTTATGCTGTAAATATTTTTGTCCTTTGTAATATAATTATACACAATCCCCCCGACATTTGTCAAGAGGTTATCACAAAATCCCAACGAAAATCCGCATTTGCCCATAGCTCTGCTTGTTACAAATTATACATAAAAAAGCGGTTGAAAATCTCTCCCCCGTGTGGTATACTCTTTTGGATAATAAAACAGAATAAATTGCGAGGAAATACAGTTGCTTATACAGAAACAGGAAGCGGAGCTTCTGGCGTTGTTTGTGTTTTCGGAGCTGCCCGACGAGGTAACTCTTGCCGAGGCGCGCGAGATACTTCTTGCCTGCGGCGAGCTTGACAAAATGCAGATTGACACATACCTTTCCGACCTTGAGTCGGCAGGTCAGATATATGTAAAAAAGAGCGGAAGCGCGATGAGCGAAAGCTATGCCGCCATATCCGATGTGGGGCACTCAATCGTGTCTGCACTCAAGGAAAAAAAGCCCCTTTTCAGAGGCGCAATCAACAAGTCGCTCCGAAGATACAAAAAGATTGTCTGCGGTATCGACTACCGACTTGACCTCGAGTCCGTTTCCGGCGGGTCAAACGTGAAATTCGAGATGCTGGTTGCGGGAAAGACCTACTTTTCCACTACTCTCTTTTTCCGCAAGAGCATGGATGCTCTCAAGGTATACAACAGAATCGACAACGACCCCGATGCCTTTTATAACGGTGTAATGACGGTTGCGACGGGCGAAATCGGATATCTTAACTGATAAATTGGAGTACAGCTATGACAGACGTAAAAAAGACGATAGACGGCATAGACCTTTTCGTGCTTGATATGGACGGCACGATTTACCTCGGTGACAATGTAATCGACGGTGCGAGAGAATTCTGCAACAGAATAATCGAGAGCGGAAGAAAGATGATTTACTTCACCAACAACGCCTCCAAGGCTCCCGAGGACTATGTAAACAAGCTGGGCCGTCTGGGCTTCCCCTGTGAGAGAAAGAACGTTGTTACCTCGGGTGATGTAACAACCGCATATCTTAATAAGTATCACAAGGGTGAAAGCGTATATCTCGTTGGCACAAAGAATCTTGAAAAGAGCTTTAACGATGCGGGAATTCCGCTTTCCGACGATGCAAAAATTGTTGTGGTAAGCTTCGACCTTACTCTTACCTACGAAAAGCTCGAAAGAGCGTGTACTCTTATAAGAAACGGAGCAATTTTCTACTCCACTCATCCCGACATCAACTGTCCCACGCCCGACGGCTTTATCCCCGACAGCGGAGCAATCTGCGGAGCGGTAACTCTTTCCACGGGCAAGGAGCCGAAGTATTTCGGCAAGCCCTACGCGGAAACTGCGGAGATGATAGAGCTTCTTTCGGGTATAGAAAGAAAGAAGACCGCAATGGTAGGCGACAGACTTTACACGGACATTGCGCTCGGCAAGAAGAACGGACTTTGTGCGGTGCTTGTTATGAGCGGTGAGACCACGGAGGAAATGCTGGGAAAGGCACAGCCCGAGGAGCTTCCCGACCTGAAGTTCGCTTCCGTCAAGGACATAACTCCCCTTCTTTAAGGGTAAAAGGTTAAAAAACGGCTGAAAAAATCCGCCGTCGGACATAATCCGAAGCGACGGATAAGAGGGCTTTACTTTGCCTTTTCTTCTCTGTCTCTGAACAGAAGAGAGGTACACCAGAGAGCGCTGAGAGCCACGACGACGTACACGACTCTTGCAAGCACTGCTGTCTGAGAGCCGAAAAGCCAGGCGACAAGGTCAAAGCCGAAGAGTCCCACGAGGCCCCAGTTAAGACCGCCGACGACGGCAAGGATAAGTGCGATTCTGTCAAGCATATATTTTCATCCTTTCAGGTATTGATTGCGTTTGATAGCATTTGTACGCAAAGCTCTTGCGACGGTTATATTTTCTGCAAAAGGTCGGAAATTATGCGTTAATTTTTCGGCACAAAATTTGGATAAAAAATCGGATATAAAGAGGTACTGACAATGAGAATGAGAAAGAAAAAGCACACGGAGGACAGAATTCTTGCCTGCGAGAGTGTAAACATAACGAATCCCGAGGAATACATGGGCAAATGGCACGAGCTGTGCGGCGGCAGAAAGCTCTGTCTTGAAATCGGCTGTGGCAAGGGCAGCTTTGTATACGGAATGTCCAAGAAGCACAAGGATGACAGATTCTTTGTAGCGATGGAAGTGGTAAGAGATGTAATAATGCTCGCTATGGAAAAAATCACGGCAGACGAAGAGATTGACAATGTTCGCTTCATAGCAGGTGATGCAAGAGATCTCCCCAAGTTTTTCGCCCCCGGTGAAATAGACGAAATCTATCTGAACTTCTCCGACCCGTGGCCGAAGTCCCGCCACGCCAAGAGACGACTCACCTACAGAGCCTTCCTCGAAATCTACAAGAATCTCCTCGCTCCCGACGGTGTTCTCTACTTCAAAACCGACAACCGTCCCTTCTTCGACTTCTCACTCGAAGAATTCCCCGAAGCAGGCTACGAGCTCTCCGACGTTACCTTCGACCTCCACAACTCCCCCTACAACGCCGACAACGTCGTAACCGAATACGAAGCCACCTTCAGCGCCCGCGGCTTCACCATCAACCGCCTCGTCGCAAGACCCAAAAGATAACAAACCAAGCCGTGCCAATTGGTACGGCTTTTTTTACGGGAGGTCTCCGACGGCTCGCTTTTGAAAAAGCGAGACCAAAACTTTGAATAGGATGGCTCCACTCGCATTCGCTCCTTGCGCCGGGTTTTATGTTAGGAAGTGCTGTGGGCGTTCTGTTGCGTACCGTTCTGCTGTTATAAAGGGCAAGGAATTCCGTGCAACGCTCCCGACCCAAGGTCGCGTCGCAGATTAGGGTGGAGGTAGTCCAAGTTTACTAAAGGGCAACCATATTCCGTGCAACGATGCCAACCCACGGCATCGTCGCAGATTAGGGTGGAGGTAATCCAAGTTTACTAAACTACAACCTTATTCCGTGCAATCCTCCCACCCCACGGTCAGCTCTCAGAGATAAAAATTATTGCTGTCTGAATTTAATCCACCGAAGATTGCGAAGCAATCAACATCAATTGTGCATTGTGCATTGTGAATTGTGCATTCCGATTATGCATTCCGATTATGCATTATGCATTATGCATTATGCATTATGCATTAAAAAATCGGCTCCCTCCGTTATTTTGGAGAGAGCCGTAATTTTTATCCTTCTGCGGATTATTCCTTAATAAAGAGATACTTTCCGTTAACCTCGGGGAATGCAAAGTATCTTTCAACTTCCTTGGAAATGTTGCCGTTGTAAGTAATGCTTACACCTGTCATTGTACCGTAGGAAGCACCGAGTCTGTGGATGTATACATTGTTCTTCCACTGAATCTGCTCGTCACCGCCTGCCTGAAGCTTGAAGAGCTGTACCGTGGATCTGTCGAATACATTGTTTTCTACAACGAAGTTCGCTGTGTCAACAATAGTACCGGAACGAATGTGGGACGCAACTGTCTTGTCGGGTCTTGTGTTACCGAAGCAGTAGCCCGCATATCTGCAGAGATTGTTCTTGTAGTTGATGTTTACAAGATATCTTGTTGTGTTCGCACGAGCTCTGTTGAAGTGCTCGATGGAGTAGATACAGTTGAGAATTACATTGTTGGAGTATGTTACATCCTTCATAACATAGTCACCGTCGGATTCGTGAGAAACCTGATGTGTAACACCTGCATCGTAAACCTGCTCGATGTAGCAGTTGTCAACAATGTAGCCCTCGCATCCGCCGTAGATTTCTACTGCGTTACCAAGTCTTACGTAAGAGCCGTCGTTGTAGTTCTGTACACCGCCGCCGATCCATTCGAATACACAGTTTGTAACTGTGAGGTTTCTTGTTGTGGAGGAGGAAACACCGTGAACACCTGCGTGACGGATTGTAAGGTTGTCGATTGTTACGTCAACAGCATTACCTACCGTAATACAGCTTGCTCTGGGGTTGAATTCGATGTTTGTAAATCTTTCAGCGGGGTTGCCCTTGTCGGAACGGAGATAAAGCTCGCCGCCCTTTGCATATGTGATGTTGGGACCCTTTGTATCGTGCCAGAAGTCAAGGTCGTTCTTGAGGTAGGAAAGCTGATCCTCTGCAATCTTGTCTGCGGGATCGCCTCTGAAGTGAGGCTTTGCGGGATCCTTGCCGATAAAGTCGAAGAGTATCTTCTGTGCATAGATTTCTGTAAATGTTCTTTCGTTGAATGCGAGAGATCCGATGTCCTCTGTAAAGAGCTCGCTGTACTTGTATACATTGGTATAGCCCTCAACGGGTGTCCATGTACCGTGCTTTGCACCGTCGAAGGGAGAAAGGCTGATTACGGGCTTTGCGCCTTCGCCGTATGCTGTGTAGGATACGCCGTTCTTTGCCTTAAGAGTTGTACCTCTCCATTCGTCGCCGCGCTTGAAGTAAACAACGTCGCCCGGTACGAGATTTGCCGCATTTACCTTTGTGATTGTCTTGAAGGGCTTGTCAGCGGAAAGACCGTCGTTTTCGTCGTTACCTGCGGAGGAGGAAACATAGTATGCCTTCTTGCCTTCCTTGGGCTTGATTGTGGAAACTGTTGCGAGAATTTCTGCCTTTCTCTGTGCCTGACGAGCATCAAGCTCCTTGAGATATTCGTCTGTTACAAACTCAACGTTTTCGTCAACAACGCCGTCAATTGCAGTCTTGCCACCCTTTACGGCTGTGATTGCGTTGCCTGTGCCTGTAACGATAAGAGAGCCTTCACCCTCGAATGTGATTGTGCCGTCGTCGTTAACGCCCTGAACCTTGGAGCCGTCGTTGGCTGTAACAAGGATAGTAACGCTTTCCTTTGTCATGCCTACAACCTTAGCTTCAGCCTCAGCCTTAACGCTTACAATGATGTCATAGTGAACGGGATCGATTGTAGCAGCGCCGTAGTTGTTGAGTACGAGTGTACGAAGACCGTTTACTCTTTTACCCATAGTTGTGCTGTTACCGCAGGTAATAGAGCCTGCGATTACTTCGCCGGAAATTGTGATTGCAGAGCCGTTGTTTTCTCTGGGCTTTGCTTCACTGCCGTTACCTGTACCGGAGATGTTACCCCATGTACCGCCGTTAATTGTGAGGTTTGCAAAGTAATTGCCGGTGTGTGCAACTGCTGTGCTTGTAGAATCAATGTAGTTTACACAAGCGCTCAGGTCGTTTGCAGAGCCACCGTAGAGAGCGATGGGAGCACCGCTTTCAATTACACATACAACGTCCTTACCGAAGGTTACGTTCTGGTTGTCGCAGTAGATGGAGCAGTTTGAACCTTTTGAAATAAATGCGATGTTATCGAAAATTGTTGTACCTGCGGGAACACCATTTCTCCAGTTGGAGCCGAAGATGATAGCCGCATCTGCTGTTGCTCTGTAGTCAACACCGTCGTAAACGGATGTGATAATCTGTGTGCCGGTATGACCGCCGGAGAATCTGAAGTTGGAGTTGAACTCAACAGGACCGCAGACAACTACTGTACCGCTTTCCTTGATAAGTCCCACACCCTTGTTCCAGGTTGTTGCCTTTTCAGCGGAGGAGCCGTCGCCCTCGCCACCGTCCTTAACGAATACAACATTACCTGCAACTGTGTGCTCAACCTCACCTGTACCTGTGATTTCCTGCTTTTCAGCGGGCTTATCCTTACCGCCTGCCGCAGCAATAATCTGGTATGCTGCCCAGTGAGTAATGTCAACGTCGGAGAAGTTGGGAAGCTTGTCCTTGTACTTGATGGGAGCAAGGTCAGCCATATCAAAGATTCTGTTGATAACCGTTACAACCTCTGCTCTTGTGATGGGAGCGTCGGGCTTGAAGGAGAATGTGCCGTCACCGTTGTCGTAGCCGTTTACAATCTTACCCATTGTAGCGGTCTTGATGCAGTCTGCATACTTGTAGTCTGCAGAAACGTCGGTGAACTTGATTTCTTCCGTAGTCTTTGCAAGTATCTTTCTGTAGAGAGAAACAAGCTTTACGAATTCCGCTCTTGTAATCTGACGGTTGCCGTCAAAGTTGTCGAATGTGTCGAAGGAGCCGTAAGCATCGAGGTATGCGATGTTGTTGTAGAACCAGTCGCTTTCCTTTGCCTTATCTGTTGTGTACTGACCCTTGATTGCGTCCTCTGTTGTCATAAGACGGACAAGGATTGTGGAAGCCTCTGCAATCGTGATGTTGCCCGAGGGCTTGAAGGAGAATGTTCCGTCGCCGTTGTCATAGCCCTTGATGTATTCTCCGGGAATTGCGGCGGGAAGTGTGGGGCGTGTGAGAGCAAGCTCTGCTTCCCTGTTGATGTCGGACTCAACGAATGTAACCTTGAGCTCAGCACCATCGAACTCGTAAGCGCCGTTGGGAACAACCTTGTCGCCAATCTTTGCGGCATAGCCTGTGTCGGCACAGATCATTACCTTGCCGGGCGCGATACCGGAAACGTGACCGTTACCGCCTGAAACCTCAACAACCTTCTTTTCGGTATCGTGCTTGAGAGCTTCGTGCCTGCCGTCGATTGTGATAAGAGTAACATCGCCTTCAATCTTGGAGTGAGGAGCGTTGTACTCATATCCGAGGGCGTGCATAATCTTAACCTTGGAGGAGATAGCAAGTGTTGCGGAGAGAGAAGGTCTGGGCTTTGCCTCAGTACCGAAGCCGCTGGGATATACACTTCTGAATGTACCGGAAAGAACGGTGATGGATGTATGTGCGGGGAAGTTTGTTGTACCTGAAAGGTCGTGTGCGGAGCCACCATAGATGTTGGGATAGTTCTTTACATCCTTGGCATCGCGGCCCTCTGCGATAATAACCTTAACACCCTTACCGAAGGTAAGCGGGAAGCCGTTACCGAAGAAGGAGCAGTTTGCACCCTGCATAAGGAAATTTATGTTCTCGTATTCAAATACATTTTTGGAGGATACGTTAATCCAGTCCTTTGTAAATACGAGAGCCGCATTTGCTGTTTCTCTGTAGTCAACGCCACCGTACACGGATGTAACCTTGATTGTGATGTCGGGGGAGTTGTTACCGAGAAGAATGTTGCTTGTAAGATTTGTAGGTCCTACAAGTACTATTGTACCGCCACCTGCGGCATCGAGAGTTGTGATAGCCTTAACAAGAGTTGTAGGCTTATCGGGAGCAGTACCGTTACCCGAGCCGTCTGCCATAATGTAAACAACGGTCGAGGATGTGGGAGCTGCCATAGAATTGAGCATAGTTACCGGAATCATGGTTGTCATCATAATAACGGCAAGAATCACGCTCAAAAGCTTTGCTGTCTTTTTCATGTTTTTCTTCCTTTCTTTATAGAAATATATTAAGACAATTTTATTATACACTATATTTTGTCAAAAGTAAATAGTAAAAAGTATCATATTTTAATATATTTTATCAAAAATGTACTTTTTTAATAAGCAAAATCGGGAAGCCCACACCGAGCTCCCCGAAAAATCTTCACCTAAGACTGCGAAGCAGTCTTGATTATGCATTATGCATTATGCATTATGCATTATCCATTATCCAACCTCATATCCTTCTTCAACTATTGCAGACTTAATCACCTCATCCGCAACGTCTCCCGAAAGCTTAACCGTAACCTTGCCCTCTGTGTGACTTGCAATTGCCTCGGTAACGCCGTCGATTGCCTCAAGTGCCTTCTTTACGTGATTTTCGCAGTGGTGGCACATCATGCCCTTTACTTCAAATACTTTTTCCATTGTGTTTTCCTCCGTGGATTCTTCAATAATTATTTCTGTTGTCCGTTTTTCGGTGTTTTCGGCAATTTCCGCCTTTTCCGCTCTGAACGAGTTAAGCCTTAACGCATTTGAAACCACAAATACACTTGAAAGACCCATAGCCAGAGCACCTATCATGGGACTCAGTGTAATTCCGACGGGCGAGAGCGCGCCTGCCGCCACGGGAATGCCTATGCAGTTATAGAAAAACGCCCAGAACAGATTCTGCTTTATATTGCGAAGCACCGCGCGGGAAAGCTTAATGCCGTTAACTGCGGAAACAAGGCTTCCGTTCATAAGAATAACGCCCGCCGTATCTCTGGCAACGTCCGTTCCCGTACCGATTGCCATACCCACATCCGCAGATGCAAGTGCGGGGGCATCGTTGATTCCGTCACCGACCATTGCGACCTTACCGTTTTTGCGAAGCTCGGTAATCCTATCCGCCTTCTCCGAGGGAGTTGCGTTGGAAATTGCCCTTTCTATGCCCGCCTTTTCGGCGATTGCCCTTGTCACAAGGGCGTTGTCACCGGAGAGAAGCACCGTTTCGATGCCCATTTTTCTGAAGGCTTCTCCTGCGAATTTACTGTCGGGCTTTATGGTATCCGCGGCGGAGATGATTCCGAGATATTTTCCGCCACAGGCGAAAAACAGAGGTGTACTGCCCTTTTCGGAAAGGCTGTCCGCCTTTTCCTTTGCTCCCGCGGGAATATTTATGCCCTTTTCCTCGAGATAGCCTATTTTACCGCCGAAGCAGGGCTTGGTTTCTATCACACAGCGGACACCGCTTCCGACGTCTGCGCAGAAGTCGTCGCAGCTTTTACTTTTGATTCCCTTGGAATTGCAGAAATCAACAACCGCCCTTGCAAGCGGATGCTCGCTTTTCTCCTCAAGGGTGAGAGCGACAGAAAGAAGCTCGTCCGAGGAAACTCCCTTTTCGGGATAAACGCCGTTTACCGCAAGGCTTCCGCTTGTGACGGTGCCTGTTTTGTCAAGCACCACGGTATTGACTCTTCCGCAGATTTCGAGCATTTCCGCACTCTTGAAGAGGATGCCGTTTTTCGCACCGACACCGCTTCCCACCATAATGGCAACGGGAGTTGCAAGTCCCAGCGAGCAGGGACAGCTTATAACAAGCACGGAAACCGCTCTTGCAAGAGCAAATCCGAAGCTTTGACCGAGTACTGGCCACACGATTGCGGTAACAAGCGCCACGCCCATAACCGCAGGAACAAACACGGAAGCGACCTTATCTGCAGTCTTTGCAATTGGAGCTTTAGTTGCGTTAGCATCGCTGACGGTTTCTATTATTTTTGAAAGCACGGTATCGTTACCGACTCTTGTTGCACGGCATTTTATAAAGCCCGAGGTATTGACTGTAGCACCGGTGACGGTATCGCCGACGCTTTTTTCCGCAGGCACGCTCTCGCCGGTGACAGCCGATTCGTTGACGGCGGTATGACCCTCAATGATAAAGCCGTCTGTGGAAATCTGCTCGCCCGGTCTTACAATGAAGACATCCCCCGGAACGAGCTCGGCAACGGGGATTTTAACCTCAACTCCGTCACGGATAACGGTAGCCGTTTCAGGCATAAGGCTTTGAAGTCCTCGGAGCGCGTCGCCCGTTTTAGCCTTTGAGCGTGCCTCGAGTGCTTTTCCGACTGTAACAAGTGCAAGAATCATAGCCGCAGACTCGAAGTAGAGGTTATGGAGCTGATGGCTTGCCATAGCAATCTCGCCCTTAAAGGCGTAGTCGCTCATAACAAACAGCACCGCAGTACTGTACACAAACGCCGCCCCCGATCCGATTGCCACAAGGGCGTCCATATTGGGAGAAAGCCTCAAAACCGATTTTGCACCGCTGACAAAGAATCTTCCGCCGATAATCATAACCGCAAGAGCGCATAGCATCTGCACAAGTCCCACGGCAATGGGATTGCCGTCAAAGAAGGAAGGAAGCGGAAGTCCGAGCATATTATGTCCCATAGAGAAGTACATCAGCACCGCAAGGAACCCAAGCGAGGACAAAAGCCGTGAAATCAGCACCCGTGATTCCTTTTCATAAGCATTACCGCTATCACTTTTCCCTGTCTCTCTGCGAGAACCACCGTCAGCGCAAATACATCCGTATCCCGCCTTTTCCACGGCAGAAATCACAGCTATGTCGGTCATTTCGCCCGTAACCGTCATACTCCCCGTAAGAAGATTCACGGCACAGCTTTCAACTCCGTCAACGCCCAGAGCCGCCTTCTCCACTCTCGCACTGCAAGCGGCACAGGTCATTCCGCTGACTGTATATGATTTTGTTTCTGACATATTATACCACCTTTCGGGATGGGAGGGAAAGAATCCGAAGGATTCTTTCCAATGCATAATGCATAATGCATAATGCATAATGGGATTGCTTCGCAATCTTGAAATTCGGAATTTAGGTGAAAATTTTTCTGTAAGAAAAATTTTTATTATTTAAAATTGTTGCTGTGCGAATTTGTTATTCTGCACGGAAATTCAACAAAACTTACGGCTACCACATCGGAATTTTACCAAAAACAGAACTTTATGAATTTCTGCGTTCGGGTCGGATAATTAACCAAACAATCAACTATAATTTATCCCACTCATCTTTACCGCCAATTAATGAGATCATATTGTGATACCAAGGATACTCGTTTATCACCTTTGCATATTTTGTACACATTTCCACACACCAAAAAAAATGTTGATTCTTTTCATACCTTAATAATCTGTCATATATAATGAAAGCCCCTGGATAAGTCATATCCATCAACCATTCAAAAATATCTATTAAATAAGGTTTTAGTGTTTTATCATCTCGTTCTGCGAGAATTTTAGCGCAGTTTTCCCAAGCCCCACTGTCCGGTGGTAGAATAAAAACCGCAATATGCTCCACTTCACGCGCAAGCCGAATACCTTCATTCTGGATTTCTTGTGGATTAACTGCATATAGCATTTTTATCAACTCATCTATAGCATGCATAAAAAACCCTCCATTATGTAATTAAGTTGTCGGAATATATCCTTTCATTGCCTGTTTTAGCCTAATTGTATATTTCGAAAACTCTCCTTCTTTGTGCCAAGTAATAGGAATCGCAACGAATGTAATTCGCACTGTACCAATTTAAAATAAATAAAAATTTTTCCCCCGAAAAATTTTCACCTTACTTATTCACTCTTCACTCTTCACTATTACCTATTTTCAAAGGAGCAAACCCTGACAGCCTGCTCCCCGAATAACATTTTATTGCCTACTTCTTCAACGCCTCAAGTCCAAGCCTCAACGCCATTTCCGCAGTTTCCCTTACACTCTCATCCTCGGACTCAATGTACGGACGAAGCCTCCTCGCAAATTCTCCACGCATGGAGAATTCATCCGCAATTTCCTCAAATACCGCAGATTCGGAAATTTCCTCAAGAACCTCGCAAAAGCCCATAGTCGCATCGGAAAGAAGATTCTGACGGATTATGTCAAGCCTTGCCCTGTCCGTTCCGCAAAGAGTTATCCTTACCCTGCACTCAGAGGCAAGCTCCGAGCGAAGACGCCTTGCTTCCTCAATTGCCTCGTCAATGGACTTGTCATTCGTATCTATACGAAGCTCCTCAAAGCTCGCTTTCGTTACGGGAATATAGCTGAGATTTGCACCGCTTTCCTTGGAAATCGTGCCCGCAATCATTCCTCGCTCACCGCATTCACCGAAATCTCTGCCGATAAGACATCCGCTGTATGCCCAGACAGTTCCGCCCGCATTCATTATTCCCGAGGGCTTGTGAATGTGACCGAGCGCCACATAGTCAAGTCCGCTTTCGCATATGTCCGAATGACTTATGCTGTAATAGGGAGAACGGGGAACATCGTAATCTCCGTGGGCTACAAGAATGTTGATTCTGTCCGTGTCAAAGGGATGAATTCCGTGCACGGGGTTTTCCGTCATACTCTCGCCCGTGAAGGCGTAGCCGTAAACAGCCGTGTGAAGCTCGGGAATTTCCACCGACTCAAGGGACTCACCGCTGAATATGTGTACATTGTCGGGGAACTGACAGTATCTGTAGGGCGATGCGCCGTTGTACGGGTCGTGGTTCCCGGGCGAAATAAATACACGGGTTTCGGGAATCGTGCCGAGACACTCCGCAACGAACCGTGCGGTCTCACGGCTTGTGTAGTCGCTCTCGAAAAGGTCGCCCGCTATGAGAAGAAGCTGTACCGAGTTTTCCTTGCAGTATCTGCATACCGCGGAAAGTCCGTCACGGAGCTCGCTCCGTCTTGCACTTCTTTCGGCAAGGTCGCACCCCGCAAAGGGGGTGTCGAGATGAAGGTCGGATATGTGTACGAGTTTAATCAAAATTTATACCTCATGCTGTGTGGGATTTGTGGGATTATTTCTTGTTTTCTCTTATAGCCTCAAGATCTCTCCAGTGGACATTGCCCCAGTATTCCTTTTCGTCGTCGGGGTAGAAGTATACCTTGTTGCCGGGGCCTGCAAGCTTTGTGAGAAGCTCCTCGGAATTGAGGTCTGTCATATAGCTTGTCTTGTGGAAGGTCATAAGAATTCTGCCGGGCGTCTGAACGAAGATGTTGTTCTTCATATAAGGCGTGGAGGACTCGTATGTCGTACCGAGCATAACATTGTAGTCGGTACGGAAGTTCTGAAGGTCAAGACATCTGTCGAAGATGTTTCCTTCTATGATGTAGTTATCGGAAAGATTGTGATGTGTCCAGCCCTTGATATTGGAGGGAGCACTGTCGGGACGCTGTACACCCCAGCCGTAGCCCGCTTTTCTTACTATGTTGTCCGTGAAGTATACATTCTTCATATAACGCTCCTGAAGCGGTACCGTGCCCGTTGCGGAATCCTTTACGGTGTTCATGGACATAAAGTATTCGATGTTGTAGGTGGAGTTGACAAGAACGTTGTTTGTGTAGTATACGCCCTCCATATAGTAGTTACCGGAGGATGTGCCCGAAATCTGATGTGTGATACCTGCATCGTAGATTTCGTATACATAACAGTTGTCAATGGTGTAGTTGGTAAGTGCGCCGTAGATTTCGACACCGTTACCGAATCTTGTGGCAGAGCCGGAGGATGTATTATAGGACTGAACAGAGCCACCGCCCCAGCCGATTTCACAGTTTCTTACGGTAAGATTGTGGTTTGTACCTGCGGAAACACCGTGTCTGCCGAAGTAGAGAAGACAGAGATTGTCGATTGTAATGCTGTCACCGTTGCATCTGATTGTATGGTAGTCACCGTTGAACTCGATTCTGGGATAAAGCGTACCGGGATTGCCGTCGTCACATCTGAGATAGATGGGACCTACCGCATTGTTTGCGGGAACACCGCCCGAAAGTGAAAGCTTTTCGTAATCAGAGCCCGGCTGATACTGTGCGAGATGAACGAATTCGTAGTCGTTGTCGAGCTGTGTTATAACATCGTACTCCTCCATTTCAACCTTGCCGCGCACCCAGAAGGTGTTCGCGTAGTAGGAGGGAATCTCCTTGTATGCTATAAGGTGCTCTCCACCGTCCGAAATAAGGTTGATTGCACCTATATCGGGAAGCTCGCCGTTCTTGAATTTCCAGATTTTCTTGCCTGTTTCATCCGAATAGTAAAGCTCCCATTTGTCCTTGCCCGAAGCATTCTCGGGAGAGGTTATGAGCTTGGGCTTGTCACCGCTTCCGTATGCGGAGTAGGTAACGCCCGCCTGAGCTGTGAGATTACCTCTGAATACATCTCCTCTCTTGAAGAGCACAACATCACCGGGGGCAAGGGGAATAGAGGATGCCTCGTTGAGAGTCTTTACGTAAATGGGATTGTCCTCGCTTGAGCTTCCGGTAGTACCGCTGCCGCCAGAGCTTGAAACATAGTGTGTGCGTCCGCCCTTCTTCTGCGTATATTGAGAATCCGAGAGAAGGATTTCGTTTATTCTGTCGATTGTAAGCCTGTCAAGCTCCGCAACATATTTTGAGCCCTCATCCAGCTTATCCTGCGGGAAGTCCTCCTCCTTGACGGGCTTGTTGTAATATACATCAACAACCTTGGAGTCACCGTTCACCGTATAGCTGAGCGTGGGAAGGGATGAGAATACAATGTCGGGATAGAACCACTGATTCTTTGATACATCGGGATAAAGAGCCTCGTCACCGATTATCTTCTGTGCATCGCTTGTGTTGTAGCTGACGCCCTTCATAATATTGAGCGCAAGGTTTACGGCGCTTGCTCTTGTGATGCCGGCGGCAGATTCGGATACGGGAAGCTTTCCGAAATCTCCGTCGGATGCCGCACCGCCCGCCGATGCCTTTACAGTCCATTCGACATAGTCGTCAAAGGGACACTTTGCATTGGGGTTGAATTTTCCTTTACCGGGAAGAATCCCCTTGCTTTCAAGATAGGAAACATAGGGAAGGAACCAGTCGCCGGATTTTACATCGGTGTAGGTTGTGGCTGTATAGGATGCCTCGCTTCCGACGGTAAAGCCGTTGGACTTTGCGAGAATGGAAGCCGCCTCAGCGTTTGTAAGCTCGTCAAGGGGACGGGCATATCCGTCCTCGTCGCCCGTAAGAAAGCCCTTTGAGAAGGTAAGCGTGGAAAGCTTTTCGGGAACGTAGTTGAGGAACACGAAGTCACCGAGGTAAAGCTCGTCACCGGGAACAAGGCTTGATGCCTTTCCGTTTCCGAACATCCAGAAGTGAATCTGGTTTACAACCGTGGAGTAGTCCCACTGAATCAGCTTGTTGAGTCCCGCGTTTGTTTCGTAATCGAAGGTGAACGCCATAACCGCCCACTGGTTTCTCTTGAGATTTCCCGTACTGCTTGAAACGGTGTAGCTCTTTGAAAGGGCTCTGTCCGAGCCGCCGAGCATATTCATAAGCGGAATGAAGCTCTTTGTTCCGCTTGTCTTGTAGTAGTAGGGGATGATAAGACACTTGTAGTGGGCAAGGTCGAGAGGAAGCGTGTTCCACGTCCAGCCGTCAAAGGAAACCTGGTACTTGGATACATCCTTGCCGTTTTCGTCGTATGTGAACTTTACCGTTTCAAGACCGTCAAACATAACAGGTCTTGTAAGAGAGCCGTACTTTCTGCCGTCAACAATGCCTCCGCAGAACGCCGTATAGCCTACTCTGTTTACTGCGGGAAGAAGGGCAACACCCTCCTCCTCCTTGATCGGCTGCCAGTTTGCGATAAAGTCAAGGGTTGCCGTGTCGGGACCGCCAACTCTTTTTCTTTCCTCGACGACATATTTGTCACCGGGCTGCATAACCTTGCTTCCGACTCCGCAAATCCAGCCTGCAAAGGTGTAGCCCTCACGGGTGAAGGTGTTTTCGGGAAGGATGATTTCCTCGCCGACCTCAACCCATACCGTTTCGGGAGCAGTACCCACAGAATCGCTTCTGCCGGGAACAAAGCTTACGGGATACCTCGGAACGAGAGTACCGCTTGAGAGAGCCGCAAGCGTATTCACATTGTCCTTACCCCAGAGATAGATTTCGCGCAGAAGAAGCTCATCCGAGGAAAGCGCCGATGGCTTTGTGTCTCCGAAGGGATAGAACTGCATATTCGCAAGAGAGCCGCCCGTGTAGACGTATCCGTAGATTACGTCCTCGATATTGAAGGTAAGATAAGTCCATCTGTTTTTTTCAAGGGTTTCCATCGAGTAAACAACACAGTCCTTTGTGAGGTTGAACTCGGAGGCGGGGAGAACAAGCTTTGCTCTTCCGCTGTAGTCGCCCGTGTAATAGTAGTAGTATCTTACATACTTTATGTCCTTGAGAGTGTACTGCATGGACGCAACCGAGGTGTGCTTTATGCCTATGGGATTTGTACCCGTGTAGGATTTATTTGGAACGATTTTCACAACCCTTGTTACATCGTCATACTGATAGCCGTCCGTGAGGGTAGCCGTCTTTAAGGTTACAAGTCCGTCGTGAGACTTTGCGACACCGTAGGCGCTTACAAACTGTGAGCCGTCAAGCTTTACGTTTACACCGAAGGTGCTGTCGGCGGATACCGACATTACCGCAAGAGTCATTACGGCGTACGCACATAACAGAATCGAGAGCAGTTTTCCGAGCTTCATACTTTTTATTACCTTCCGTTCTGAATTTTCAAAAATAAATATACATTATAATTGTATCACACAACGGCAGGGAAATTCTATGTATCTGCTGTTAATTATTATTGAAATCCGAGCACATCCGAAGTGTAATATCCGTATCGAAGGAGCTTTTTTCGTCGTCCTTGTGTACCGTAAATGCTATTTCTTCGAAGCTTCCCATTTTTACACCGCCGAATATACCGCAGACCTCGCCTTTTTTCGCAAAATGAACCGTGCGGAAATTTTCAAAGGCGAAGTCGTACATCGCTCTGTGGTCGGCAAAATCGTTTCTGTCGCCCAGAGTCACCGCTATAAAGGAGGTGCCGTCCCGCAGAGCACTTGTCACAAGGCATCTTCCCGCACTAAGAGTGTAGCCCGTCTTTATTCCGACCGTGCCCTCGTAGGAGCCGAGAAGTCTGTTGTGGTTTGAAAAATACCTTGTCGGCTCGCCGTTTTCGCCATTTGCCGTGTAGGTCTTTGTTTTTACAATCTCACGGAAAAGCGGATTCTGCATGGCGGTATAGGCAATTTTTGCAAGCTCCCTTGCGGTGGTGTAATGATTTTCCGCAGGCAGACCGTGGGGATTTGCAAAGCTTGTGGAGACAAGCCCCAGCTCTCTTGCCCTTTTGTTCATAGCCGTCACGAATTTGTCCACACTGCCATAGGAGGCTATCGCAAGAGCGCAGGCGGCATCGTTGCCCGACTCAAGCATAAGTCCGTACAGTAAATCCCGCACCGTGATTTTCTCGCCCTCCCGAAGATAAACGGAGGAGCCCTCGATATTGCACGCCTCACGAGGGACTGTCACAACCGAATCCGCAGAGCACCTCTCAAGTGCGACAAGAGCCGTCATAATCTTGGTGGTGCTTGCCATAGGCAGAGCCTCGTTGCCGTTCTGACAGTAAAGAAGCTCGCCCGTGTCACCACTTATAAGGCAGAGTGCCCGTGCCGAGGTCTGCGGAAATCCGTGCGGGTTAAGGTCGGAGGATTCATTGTGTGTCCGTGCGTCAAGCACTGTGGAAATTACGGGCGTGCCGTTTCGTTGCGGGGCGTAAGCCGTAAATCCGCTTTTGCCGTAAAGTCCGCCAAGGGAAAGAATGGCGAAGGTCAGGATGAAGAACGCTCTTGTGCAGTGTGTTATCAGCTCGCGCGAGTGTTTTTTCTTTTTCATATTGCGTTTCCTTTCGAAAAATGATTCCGAAACATTATATTACTCCGCACGGAGTAAAATGCAGACGGCACGAAAATTGCGTTTTTTGATATATTTTTGTGCAATATGCGGTAATTTTTTCAAAAATGCAACAAATACTTGACATTTAAGTGAAAGTGTGCCATAATTGAACTGTAATATTTTTCATTTACGAAAGGATGGAAAAGCTATGAAATTACGCAGAATTTTAACCCTTGCGTTCTGCCTTATGATGACGGTAAGTGCAGTAGCCTTCACGGTAAACGCGCAGGAGGAAAACGCAAAGTATGAGGTCGGAGAGGGATACATCTCCTTTGACTTCAACGACATTACGGGCGGAATCGTAAACGGCAAGCCCAACGCAACAGTTGAAAAGAATGTTGCATTTGAGGGCAAGACCGCCGTTAAGTTCACACCCACACCCGAAACCTTCGAGGGCTCAACCTATACTCTCGACTGCTATTCGCTGGGCAAGTATGCATCCAAAGGCGTGACGGTAAACATTCCCGAGTACAGATACCTCGGAGTTACCTATTACTATGCTCCCAAGGACACTCCCGTTACAACGGACAAGCTCAGAGTCAATCTTCTTCCCGGCTCCACAAGTGTTATAAAGGGCGCAAAGATGGTTGAATCCCACAAGCCTCTTGTTGCCGGCAAATGGGAAGAGGCGTATTTCGACTTCAGTGATATAGCTCTCAATCCCGATAACAAGAATCCTTATCTTGTTCAGCTTCACTTCTATCCCTTCGGTGCAACACCTCTTACGGCACTTACGGCGGATGATGTGTTCTATGTAGCGAAGTATACCTTCTACAAATCCAACCCCAACCCCGATGCGACGGTTGACGTACAGTTCAACAAGGCAACGCCCGAGGCTACGGGTGACGAATTCGTAAAGACCTACAAGTGCGGTGAAAAGTTCACTCTTCCCGAAAATCCCTTTACATACGACAACTCCGAATTCCTCGGCTGGATAAGCAGTATTGACAATAAGACATATGCACCCGGCACGGAATTCACAGCGGAATACAACTGCACCTTCACCGTTTCCTGGAAGGTTGAAAGAGAGGTTGAGGACTTCATCTCCCTTAAATACATTGACTACTCCAACGAAATAGTAAACGGCGCAGATACCGCATTCCTTGAAAACACAACCAAGGACGGCAGAGAGGTTGTAATGTGTACGCCCAACACCAAGAGAACAAGCACGGGCAAGACAATCAGCCTTGACGGCTACAAGTACGCAGGTGCGAACATCGACCTTAACTCATACAGATGGTTCGCTATCGAGTATTACTATCAGGCACCCAACCCCAAGAACATCAATATGAGAGTGGACGTTATGACCAACGGTGCCGTTCTTACAAAGTCGGTAGGCGCAAACTCCACAGAGCCTCTTGTTGCAAACACATGGGCAATCGCACTCTTTGATATGTCCGTGCTTGAGGGCAATGTAAATCCCGACAATCCCACTCCCAATATGAAGCAGATGCATATCCGTGCATACGGTCTTGACAGCCTTCCCATACTTGACGAAACCGACGTTATGTTTGTTTCAAGAGTAATGTTCTTCAAGGATAAGCCCGACTTCCGGACACATACCGCTTATATGAACGGCTATGCGGACGGCACATTCCTTCCCTCGGGAACAATGACAAGAGCAGAGGCTTGTACGGTTATTGCAAGACTTCTCGAAAAGGAAGAAGCAATTGCAGGCACTTCCGCATTTGCTGATGTTCCCGCAGACCAGTGGTTTGCAAAGTACATCGGCTTCTGCGAGGCTAAGGGACTTCTTAAGAGCTACAGCGGTAGCTTCGAGCCCAACAAGCCCATCACAAGAGCTGAATTCTCCGAGCTCGTATATCTCACAGGACTCGCACAGGACAAGGGAATCAAGGCAGCATTTACAGATGTTCCCGCAGACCACGCAAAGTATACATCCATTATGGCGGCGGCTTCCGCAGGTCTCATCAACGGCTATGCAGAATCTGACGGCACATTCACATTCAAGCCCGACAACACAATCACAAGAGCAGAGGTCGTAACGGTTATCAACCGTGCAAGAGGTCTTTCCAAGAAGGCTGACGCTCTCACAAACGATATTTCCGTTCTCTTCTTCGATGTTGACTTTAACCACTGGGCATTCGCAGATATTGCTGAAGCAACAGTTCCCCATGTTGAATGGAACGATGCATGGCTTTATCCCATGGCAGACCCGATTCTCATCCTTGAGCAGAAGATAGGCAGAGAAAAGCTTTACGACACAGCGGCAGGTAACGCAAAGGTTGCAGAGCTCGATGCACTTGAAGCAAAGAGAATTGCGGAAATCAAGGCAACTCCCAATATGGATCTTTCAAATCACACGGGCAGAAAGATTTACGTTTCCGTAAACGGTGACGACAAGAATGACGGTCTTTCCCCCGACAAGGCGGTAAAGAGCTTCGCAAAGGGTAACCAGCTTGCAAGAAGCGGAGATGTTGTTCTTCTCCAGCGAGGCGGCGAATGGTTTGAAAAGATAAACGCCAAGGCAAACGTAACCTACACCGCATACGGTGAGGGCGCAAAGCCTATCCTCAACGGCTCATACGAAAACGGCGCCGACCCCGCAAAGTGGTCTCTCGTATATGAAAACAAGGACACGGGCGCACTCATCTGGAAGTATTACAGAGAAGACTACAAGGACATCGGTACAATCGTATTCAACGGCGGTGACGGCTACGCATACAAGGATATGCCCGACAACAACAAGGACAGCGGAAAGTTCACCGTATACAAGACAAAGAACGATTACGACTACAAGACGGAGCTTGACAGAAACTTCGAATTCGTACATTTTGCGGACTCGGTAAGCAGCGGCTCATACTTTGCACCCAGAGAATCCGTGGGCGAATTTTACCTCAGATGCGACAACGGTAACCCCGGTAAGGTATTCGACTCCATCGAATTTGTAACCTACGGTGCGGTTATCACTTGTGGCGGTAACAACGGTGTTACAATCGACAACCTGGACATCAGAAATTCCTGCTTCGGTATCTCCTCCGGTACAAACAAGAATCTTACCGTTACAAACTGTGAATTCTACTGGATTGGCGGTAACATTCAGACATACGATATGAGAAACGGCATTGCAACAAGATACGGTAACGCAATCGAGGTTTACGGCGGTATTGACGGCTACCTCGTTGACAACTGCTACTTCTATCAGATTTACGATGCGGCTGTAACTCATCAGGTAGGAAACGGCGACAACACTCTTGTTATGAACAACATCACATACTCCAACAATGTAATGGATATGTGTCAGTACTCCATCGAATACTTCTACGGTGAATCCACAAGTGCAACAGCCACAAGAAAGGGTAACAACGTAGTATTTGAAAACAACCTTATGAGACGCGCAGGCTTCGGCTTCGGCTCAACAAGACGTGACATCAACTCCCAGAGACACATCAGAAGCGGCGGCTCAAGAAACGAATTCACCGACTTCAGAATCGTGAACAATGTATTCGACAGATCCGTTTACGAGCTTTCACAGACAACCTGCCACTTCGCATCCAATGCTCCCTCATATGACGGTAACATCTACATCCAGGGTATAGGCAACCAGCTTTACTCTCACTCCACGGGCAAGAATGCAAAGGCAGATGCATCCGCCGCATTCAAGATTGCAAACGACCTCGGCGACAAGAACGCACAGGTTTACTTTGTGGATTACATTCCGCTTTATCAGTGGAGCTACAGCATAGAAAAGACAGCTCCCGTAACAGACGAGGACAGAGCGACAAAGGAGGCTCCCGAGGCTGAAGCACCCAAGGCAGAGGCAGAGGCAGAAGTGGGCGAAAGCACGGAAATCGTAGCACCTCTCCTTGTTAAGACAACCGCAAACAAGCTTTACGCAGACCTTAGAACCGCTATCACTATGGAAAACCTCACGGATGCTTCCACGGGCATCAAGTACGCCCACGGAACAATCCACAACGAGACTTCCACGATAAATCTTGACTGCTACAGCCTTCCCAAGTTCTCTCTCGGAAGTGAGGTTATCTACATCAAGGGTCTTATCAGAACCAACTGTAAGGGTACCTCGGGCGCAACCGTATACAATATGGTTGATGCGGAAGGCGGCAAGGTAGGTAACGGTGCGGGCTCTGTATCCGGCAGTGCGGTTGTGGCAAACGGACAGTGGGAGGAAATTGTCATCAAGGTGACAGGCTTCCCCTCCGAGGCAACTCACGCCACACAGATTCACTTTATGCCCCTCGGTGCTTTGAAGGGTACTGCATTCTATAACGGTGCGGCATTCATCACAACCGACGGCAAGGCTCCTTATCTCGATGTTGCGGCTTGGGCAATATTCCCCAACCTCGCATCGGCAAATGCCTTTGACCTTTCGGCAGAGGCTAAAAAGTAAGTAATATGCAAAGCCCCCGAGGTCGGAAGTGTCGGCTTCGGGGGTGCTTTTTGCTCTGCGGTGTCCTGTTCTTCTTGACATTCGGATGTCGGTATGGTATAATTTTGTAAAATCCAAAGAGAGGGTGACAAGCCACGGACAACCGACAGATTACAGAGCTTTATTCGGATGTATTTCCCTTCTGGAATACGCTTTCGCAATCCGACAGAGATACTCTTATCCGAAGCTCGCAGAATATCAGCTTTCCCAAGGGCACAACAATTCACGACGGAAGCGAATGCACCGGCGTTATTATAATAAAGTCGGGGTGCCTTCGTGCCTACATACTTTCCGAGGACGGAAGGGAAATTACCCTCTACCGTCTTTATGCGGGGGATATGTGTATGCTCTCCGCCTCCTGCGTGCTTGAGGCTATTACCTTTGATGTATTTATAGACGCCGAGGACGACAGCGACTGCATTGTTGTCGGAGGCTGTGCCTATGCGGATATGTCCGAGCGGATTTGCGAGGTTAAAATATTTGCCCTTGAAACGGCTGTCTCCCGCTTTTCCGACGTTATGTGGGTAATGCAGCAGATTCTCTTTATGAGCTTTGACAAAAGGCTTGCCATTTTTCTTCTTGACGAGCTTTCCAAAAACGGTGGAGACTGCATAAAATTAACTCACGAGCAGATAGCCAAATACATGGGTTCTGCCCGTGAGGTTGTTTCAAGAATGATGAAATATTTCGTTTCGGAGGGTATTGTTACCTCCTCAAGAAGTGAGGGTATAAGGGTTATCGATAAGAAGCGCCTTCGTGAGCTTGCCCTTTAAGTAGCCCTTTAGCCGTCGATAAGCTCAAGAATTGCTTCCTTGGGTCTTGCACCTGCGGACTTCTGAACTACCTCGCCGTCCTTCATTACAACAAGCGTCGGGATGCTGAACACACCGAATGCACCCGCAAGCTCGGGCTGGTCGTCTACGTTTACCTTGGCAACGGCGATATCGGGTCTTTCATCCGCAATCTGCTCGATGATGGGAGCTACCATCTTGCACGGTCCGCACCAGTCTGCGTAGAAGTCCAGAAGCACCGGTCTTTGCTCCTTTTTGAGCTGTTCGAAATTTTCCTTGTTAACGTGTATTACTGACATTGTTATGTCCTCCTTGTTTTTTGTATTGTTCCTTTGTGAGTATATTTTACCGCACTTTCGGAATTTATTCCGTGACTTTGTCACAAAAGCAGAGCTTATTCCGTCTCCCTTTGCGTTTTCGCACGGGGAGATTTTCTTTTGTCCGCACGGATATTTTATCACAGACGCGAGCTGTTGTCAACGGGTCTGATTCCGTGGGTGCTTTTCTTTTTGGAAAAATGTGACAAGGTCACGGAGCTTTTCCGAAAAACGGAGTATAATGCAGACAAAGGAAGGAGGAGATACCGATGTACAGATAAAATCGGAGCATAAACTCAGTGAAAGCACACATTATATATATGAAGGAGATGATTGTACATGAAAAAGAAAACAGCATTCATCCTCGCACTTGCGACATTTGTTGTCGGAGTCGGCGCCACGGTCGGCGCGTCGGCTGCGATAAAGGAAATAAAGGCTCAGCTCCGCCCCGACTTTACCGTAAAGATTGAGGGCGAGGTTGCAAAATTCAAGAATGCCGACGGTGAGACGGTTTACCCCATTTTGTATGAAGGTACAACCTATCTCCCGATAAGGGCAATAGGTGAGATTATGGGTAAAACCGTATTCTGGTATGAGGACGAAAAGCTTATCGAGCTTCGTGCCGTGACAGACACCACCGTAACCGATGCCGACGTAATAATCGAGGGCTCGGAAAATGCCGCAGCAAAGGATGACAACAACAAATACAAAACCAAGGAAAAGGACGCAAAAAACAAAAAGCCGCTTCCCGGGGACGACAAGGAAAAGCCTGAGGTAAAGCCTGTCGAAAAGCCCGCAGCTCCCGAAGAGAAGGGATTCATAGGCGAGGAAAGAGCCAGGGAAATCGCCCTTGAAAAGGCGGGTCTTAAGGAGTCGGAGGTTACCTTAATAAAGGTAAAGCTTGACAGAGACGACGGCAGATATGTTTACGAAATCGAATTCAGAAGAGGTCTTACCGAATACGAAGCGGAAATTAACGCCGAGGACGGAAGAATTCTGAAGTTCGAGAAGGATTTTGACGATTGATATAGATTTATGCTCTTTGAATAAAGGGGAGGGAGTGCCGGTTTGGGTACTCCTTTTCCCTTTTATATACAAATTCCATACAACAATATTACTCAAAAAAGACAGTATATTGCGTTGTTTTGAAAAAGCGGTTGACCTTTGGCGGAATCGGTGGTACAATGAAAAAAAGACTCGGAGGTGTTACCATGTCAACCGTAATATACAAAAACGCAAGAATTAACGGAGAGCTCACCGATTTTGAGGTAACGGACGGCAAATTTTCCAAAATAGGAAAATCCGACAAGGAAGGCACAGACCTCGGCGGAAGAGAAGTCTTCCCCGGGCTTATAGACATCCATTGCCACGGCTGTCTCGGAAAGGATGCATACTACGGCTTTGATAAGCTTTCCGAAATGAGCGTGTTTATGGCACAAAACGGCGTTACAACCTGGTATCCCACAATCGGCGCAATACCGCAGGATAAATTCGAAAAGGCTCTTGAGGAAAATTACGAGGGACTTCCAGGTGCGAATATTCCGGGCTATCACCTCGAAGGACCTTATGTCGCGGAAAAGCTTCCCGGTGCGGGAGTTACGGGCAACATATACAAGCCCTCAAACCGCAGTATTCCCCATCTTGAAAAGGTAAAGCTTATGAATGTCGCCGCAGAGGTCGATGGGATACTTGATTTTATAAAGGCACACAAGGACATAAAATTCGCCATAGGTCACACGGGCGCGGATTACGAGACCACTATGAAGGCAATCGAGGCAGGTGCCGACAGCCTTACTCACATATTCAATGTTATGCCCGTATTCCACCACAGAGAGCCGGGACCTATCGGTGCGGCAATAGACGGAGATATGTTCGTTCAGCTTATCTGCGACGGCATCCATGTTCACAAAAGCGTTGCCAAGGCTGTTTACAGAATTTTCGGTAAAGATCGTGTAATCCTCATAAGCGACGCCGTATGCGGCCTCGGACTTCCCGACGGAGAATACACAATGCACGCAGGTCACAAGCGCATCAAGGAAGGCAGAGCAATAAAGGATGAGCACGGCAGACTTGCGGGAGGTGCATCCACACTTTACGAGGATGTACTTAAGGCAATAGAATTCGGAATCCCGAGAGAGGATGCTTTCCGTATGGCATCAACCACCCCCGCAAAATATATGGGACTCAACAAGGGAGAAATCAAGGTCGGATTCGATGCGGATTTTATTGTTGTGGATGGGGATGATACTCTTGTTTGCTCTTATGTGCTGGGGGAAAGGTATGACAAGTAAAGGTCGTACAGAGTAATTTTGAATATAAAATATATTCCGCCTCGGAGTTTAAGCTTACTTCGGGACGGAATTTTTGTTTGCGGTTATTCAAGGGCGAGATTGATTACGGTGATGTCCTTGCGCTTTTCGGCATACTCAAGCGTTTTTGCCGCTCCGCCGAAGGAATGCTTTACATAGCAGACAAGGATTTGCGAGCTTTTTACCATATATTGATTGCACTTTATAATCTGTAATTTTTTCGGTGTTTTGGGCGGAATATCGGCAATTATAATATCGTCAAAATCCTTTTGAAGCTCGTCACGGTACTCGTTTATTCCCGATGTGAGATAGGGAACAACCAGAGCCGATTTTATTTCGGGGTGCTTCATCTTAATCTCGCGCACAGCCCTTGCCGAGAGGCGGTCAAAGGCTCCGTAGTTGCCGACCCAAAATTCGGTAACCGAGCCTTCCGATACGAGATTTTCGAGAGTGGAGAGAAGTCGGGTGTATATTTCTTCCGTGTCTGCAAGGTCTGAGTGACCTGCGAAGCAACATATTTTTTTCATATCTTTTACCTCTGCAATTCTATATTATAAACACCAAAATGGTAACAAATCTGTATCAAATGCGTACTATATGATTGCATTATAACACACATACGCCCAAAATGCAAACTATTTGTTCTCTTTTAAGTAAATATTGTTTGTCGATAACACCTTGCTTTTTGGCTATAATATTATGCAAGAGGTGAGGCTTATGAAGGGAAAGAATTTTGATATATGGCTTGCAATCGGTCTGAACATTTTGCATTACCGAAAAGAACAGGGAATGACACAAATGCAGCTTGCCGAAAAGTGTGATATAAGCAGGACTTATATGCAGAAGATTGAAACCGCCGCCTGCTCCTGCACGCTTGATACTCTGATTGATATCGCGGAGGCGTTGAATATTCCGCTTAAGAAGCTGTTTGAATTTAAGGATTGATATTTGAATGATGGGGGAGAGCCTATGGTGAGGCTCTCTTTTTGCTTTTGGGGATGAAAAAAGAGCCCGAAAAAATCTTCGGACTCTTATAAAATCAAAGTATTAAACCGCAACGGTTATTCTGCCGTTACTTCGGGTGAGGTTGCCTCGGTTGCTTCTTCTGCGACGGGCTGTTCAACCGCCGTATTCTGTACGGGAGCTCCGACAATTGTGTTCGTCTTGTCCTGAATGATAATGGAAGCAAGAAGCGGAGAGATAACCGCAAGTGCGCAAAGCATAGCGACAACTATGAAAAATGCTTTCCACGTTGCTTTTGCCTTGAGAGCGGACGCATTTCCAATCAGGTTCTTGAGGTTTTCCTTTAACAAAAAGATGTGAAAAATAAAATTGCAGGTGCTTTTTATGTGAACGAAACGAGGTAAAAAACTCTTGCAAAACCCCGAAAACTATGATATAATTCTATTAATTTTATAACCGCATAAAACGATTTACCCTTATATTACGAGAGGAAAAAATATATGAAACTCAAAACACTATTAGCAGGATTACTCATATTATTCACATCAATTACAGCAACAACCGTTCTGGCATCCGAGGGTGCTGTTCAGAAGGAGCTGTGCTACAACAATATAAAAATAACGCTGAACGGAGTGGCGGTTACACCTACAGACGCAAACGGAAGCTACGTAGAGCCGTTTATCATTGACGGTACAACCTATCTTCCCGTAAGAGCCGTTGCGGGGACTGTGGGACTTAACGTGGACTGGGACGGTGCGACAAATACGGTCATACTTACAGACGGCGGAAATGTATCCTACGGCAAGGATGCCGTCGCTGTGCCTCTGTTCGGTAACGTAAAAAAGAATCTTGTGTACAATAACATCAGAATCACGGTAAACGGTACAGAGCTTGTGCCTGCCGATGCTAACGGAAATTACGTAGAGCCGTTTATCATTGACGGTACAACCTATCTTCCCGTAAGAGCGGTAGCAAGCTTTCTGGGACTTGACGTAAAATGGGACAACGCCACAAGCACGGTAATGCTTAATTCGCCCGACAAGGTACCCGTAAGCTGGTCTCTTGAGGACGGTGTGCTCATCGTAAGCGGAGAAGGCAAAATGGAGGAAATTTTTAAGGTCATGTACCACACCACAACAGGCGGCAATGGTGTTTCCTCAACGCGTGCAGTATTTCACGCCCCGTGGGAAAAGAAGCTTGACCGGATAAAAGAGGTCCGCATATCCGAGGGTATTATCGATATTACCGCAGAAGCCTTCAGCGGATGCACGAACCTTACCGCCGTAAGCCTTCCTTCAAGTATGCGGACAATCGGTATGCATGCATTTTCAGGTACAAGCCTTGTGTCTGTTACTATTCCCGAGGGTGTCGGAAAGCTTGACTACGGTGTATTCACCGGCTGTTCGGAGCTGACGGATGTATACATTCCTTCAACCATTGCGGAAATCCCTTTTGACGCCTTCTGGAACTGTAAAAAGCTCGGAAGGATAACGGTTTCGGCTGAAAATCCCTATTTCTGTGACGTTGACGGCGTGTTGTACAACAAGGACAAAACCGAGATTCTATATTATCCTATCAGCAGAGCGGGCGAGGAATATATCGTTCCGGACGGAGTTGAGATTATCGGTGATTCCGCTTTTAATCTTTGTAAGCTGAAAAAGGTTGTACTTCCCGACAGCGTTACGGAAATAAAGGAAAATGCTTTCTATCAGGCAAATAAGATAGAAGAGCTTAATATACCCAAAAATGTGAGAGAGATAGGTAAGTTTGCCTTTGCCGGTTGTCAGAGCCTGAAAAGTATTGCTATTCCCGACGGAATTACGGCAATCAAGGAGTTTTGCTTCAACAACTGTATCGAGCTTCGTGAGGTGATTATCCCCGACAGCGTTACCGAAATCGGGGCAAGAGCCTTCCAGAGCGGTTCATTCCGCACGATAAAATTACCGAAGAATCTGAAATCGATAGGCTCATATGCATTTGTCGGATGCTGGTATCTCAATATGGATCTTGATTTCCCCGAGACTCTTGAGTATATCGGTGAGTACGCATTCTCAAGCTGCAGAACGGTTAAAAAAATCAACATCGGAAAAAATGTATCTGCCATAAACAGCGGTGCTTTTTCCACTTGTGAAAAGGCAACTATAAGCATTGATGCGCAAAATCCTTATTTTATCACGGATGAGCACGGCGCAATTTATACATCCGATATGACAAGGCTGGTATGGTATCCCTTGAACAACGGCGAGAAAAATTATGTTGTTCCCGAGGGTGTAAAGATAATTGATAACGCTGTGTTTGCCGGCACATCGGTTGAAACCGTAAAGCTACCCGTGAGCCTTGAAAGAATCAACGATGCGGCATTTTCCTCGGGATGTAACGTAAAGGTTATTCATTATCCCGGCACTCCCGAGCAGTTTGCAGGCATTTCTCTTGGGGAAATGAATTTAATTGACGGTATGCATGTGTATCTCAATTGGGGTGAAGGTGAGTTCTGTCCTCTCTGCGGAGGCACGGACCATTCCGAGCACACAAGAGAAATGGGCGTCAGATGGAACGTAAGCATGGACGTTCTTATGGTCGGCGGATACGGAAATATGAGCGATTTACTGTTTACCGGTGCCGACGGAATAGTAAGAGACCCCGAATGGCTTGAAAAGAGCAAGGACAGCGTAGTTGCCGTATCTGTAAACGGCGAAATCAAGGATGTGTGCTTCAAGGCGTTTTCGGGCTTGCCGAAGGTTACAAATATATCTCTTTGCGACGGAATAGAATCGGTAGGTGCGGTTGCGTTTGCGGATAATCCTAATCTTCAATCCATAACCCTGCCCTCCACCGTGAAGTCAATCGGTGCTTATGCATTCAGAAACTGTACATCTCTTGAAACAATTGCTGTTCCGAGCAAGGTCAATGTTATTATGCAGGGACTTTTTTCGGGATGCTCGTCTCTGAAAAAAGTGTCGCTTCCGGGCGATATACATCTTGTTGCCGACGGTGTATTTGAAGGCTGTGACAGCCTTGAAGTAATTTACTTTGGCGGCCCCAGAGAAAAATGGGAGAGACTTGCACATAACTTCGGAGATGATATCGACGGAGTCAAGGTTGTTTGTCAGGGGGAAGGATAAGGATAAGATAAATCCCGTTGCTTAAACAATATATCAAATACAGCTTAAATATAGCTTTAGCCGCTCCGCTTTACTTCGGGGCGGCTTTACTGCTTGCAATAGAAATAAAAAAGGGAGCGGATTTGAAATCCGCTCCCAAAATGTGTCGGGGTATTACTTGAAATATCTGTTGAGAAGACCTTCGAGACCTCTGCCGTGTCTTGCTTCATCTCTAGCCATCTCATGCACAGTATCATGAATAGCATCAAGACCATTCTTCTTAGCGCAAGCCGCAAGATCAAACTTACCCTTTGTTGCGCCGTATTCGCAGTCAACTCTCCACTTGAGGTTGTCCTTTGTTGTAGCCCTCATGTTGGGCTCGAGATCCTCGCCGAGAAGCTCTGCAAACTTTGCTGCGTGCTCTGCTTCCTCGTATGCTGCCTTTTCCCAGTAGAGACCTACCTCGGGGTAGCCTTCTCTGTGTGCGATTCTTGCCATGCAGAGGTACATACCTACTTCTGCGCATTCGCCGTTGAAGTTAGCCATGAGCTGTTCGAATATGTACTTCTTGTCCTCCTCGGAAATGTCGGGGTTGTTCTTTACTGTCTTTGCATATACGCCGTATTCGTGCTCAGCTGCGAGCTTTGCGCCTGCCTCCATAATGGTGAACTTTTCGCCGGGAACCTTACATACAGGGCACTTTTCGGGAGCTGCTTCACCTTCGTGAACGTAACCGCAAACAGGACATACAAACTTTTTCATAACTTTCTTCCTCCAAAATTTAAATAGAATTTTTTATATATTTTAGGTTGGTTTTACCTTTTACCTACTAAAGATTTTTACCCTCAAAGGTAACATTGTCAAGCTCTGCACGGAGCTTGTCGTTCATCTCTCTGAAAAGACGGTGGAATTTGCACCCCTCGTGCTCCGAGCCTGTTCTTGAGCACTCGTAGGAGTCCGAGATACACCTTGATATCTCTATCCTTCCCTCAAGAGCCTCTATAACATTGGCGAGTGTTATTTCGCCCGGAGCTCTCGCAAGTCGGTAGCCTCCGCTTGAGCCCACCGTGGAGTGGATTATTCCCTTGTCCTTCAGAAGCCGCAAAACCTTGAGAGCCGTGGGCTTCGGAATGCACGCCGCTTCACCTAGTGCCGCCGCACCCATTGATTCGGTTCCGCTTTGCGTACTGTCCGCCAGCACCGCTATCATTCTTACGGCGTAATCTGTTTCCAGCGCAAAGTGCATTTCTGATTCCCCATTTCTGTGGTTGTTTCGTTGCCGTGTTTAATGTGTACCTTTTTGGTACACGATTATGATACCACAACTTTTTTCATTTGTCAAGAGGTTTTTTCAAATTTTTTTGATTTTTTTATAATTTTTTTGTTTACCCCTGCGGAAATGCCCGAATTTACGGCATTTGCGGGGATTTTTTCCTTGCGTTTTTTTGTAAAAACATAAAGAAAACGGCAAAAAATGCAAAAAATACCGTGCACCGCCGAAGCAATACACGGTTGTTTCCGCAAAAATCCGAAGGACTCAGCCGTTCTTTTCCGTCCTTTTTATTTCGTAGCCCAGAGCGATAACAAGCTTCAGGGTTTCGAAGGCGGTTCGTCTGTCGTAGTCCTTTTCGCTTTCGGGGAGCTCGTCATAGGGGACGAGGCAGGGATGCTTTTTGTTTGCATCGTCTCTTTTTTCGCCGTAGCTCCAGCCGTCGTCAATTCTTCCCTTCGCCCAGGCTTCGTGGACATTCTTTGCGATTTGCTCACGAAGGGATAAAAGCTCCTCGGGCAGGGATATGTCGGTTGTGTCTATGGGGGTGGGGGTGTACATGGGTAATACCTTTCCTTTTAGTTCGTTCCGAGCCTCGGAAATCCGATTTTCACGAACGGGTTTGTAAATACATTATAATATATGTAATTGAAAATGTCAATACATTTACCCGTCCGCCGACCCCATCATTTTCCGAAAATACCTTCCGCTCTGCCTGAAACACTCGCAGTCGAAAAACAGAACGGAGAACACCGCTCCAACGGAGAATCCGCACTCGGCAAGGGCAAACACAATTCCGCTTATTCCGTGGAAGTGCCCTCCGAAAACGGTAAAAATCACGGCTGAAAGCCCGAGGGACAAAAAGAACGCCGAGCAATATTTCACGCTCGTACGGAGAAATTCCGAAAAGCCCGCACCGAAGCCGTATCTGTAAAGTATGTACGCCTCGAAGAAAAAGGAAAATCCGAGCGAGGCACACAGCTGACCGAGCACGACGCCCGCGATTCCGTATCTCGGAGCGAGCACAAGCGTTGCAACAAGAGTAATTCCGCCCTCGGCAAGGGATTTATATTTTTCCTTCTCAAAAAGACCGAAGCCGTCAAGGAACACGCCCACGGGCTTTCGGACGGAGCTTACGAGCATCTGCAGACAGAAAAGAGCCGTAGTTATGGTAGGCAGAATCATATCCGCGCCGACCCACGCCCCGACAATCATCGGGCAGGCAAAGAACAGAGCCTGAGCGAAGAAGGATGCCAGCACGAACACTGCAAAATACACCGTCCCGAACACCTTTTTCATTCGTGCCGAGCCACTTGTAGCGCCGAGATTTCCGACGCTTGCGGACACGGCACCTGTTGTGATTGCCACAAAGGCGAGGCAGGTTCCCGTGAGCATGGTATAATTGGAGTATTCCGCTCCCGCGGAAAGTCCGAGGAACGCAAAGACCGCCATATTATCGGTAGAGCTGCACAGAATCGAGCCGACCTTACAGAAGAACAGAGAGCGGACCTTGGATTTTATCGCATTTCTGTGTTCGGTTTCGGGCGGACGGCTTTTAGCCTTCAGTAAAGGGTACATTCTGCCGATTTTTTTATAAAGAGCGAGTTCGCCCACAAGACCTGCGATGATGCCCGAAAATAGGTAAGCGATATAATTTCGTGAATAAAGCAGTACCGCAAGCTGAACGAACCGCGAGAGTATAAAGGTGACATATCCGTACCCCGTAACGACATATCCCTTCTGGTCGGCAAAGGGCAGAATCCGTCTGTGCGTAAGCAAAAACGACATAGCCCCCTCCGCAAGAATGAGCCAATAAACCGCCAGCGCGAACTCGGTTTCAAGTCCGTCCCCCGAAAGTGCAAGAGCCACGGGTGAAAGCAATACCCCGACCGCCACGGTCAGCAGGCAGATTTTTATGTAAACACTGCGAAGGTACCGAGCAATCTGAGAAGCAAGCTCATAGTCCTCACGGGCGAGCGGCTTATAGAGGTAAAAGGTACAAGCCGCATCGAATCCCGGCTCAAGCAACGACAATAGATTAAGTATATGAGCACAAAGCCCTGCAAACCCCGTGCACTCGCTTCCCAGCAGACCCAGAAACATTCTTCTTGTTATAAAATTGAACACCACAACCCCTAAATGCCCCGCAAGAGAAACCTTGAGATTTCTCCCCGAAGCTCTGACTCTTTCGGGTGGCATAATATCACGCTCCTTTCTTTTTTATGGAGGGGGAAGAGATGATGCGGAATGCACAGTCAAGACTGTGAAGCAGTTTTTGAAATTCGGAATCTTCAAATTTGGGTTTGTTGGGAAGACGCACCGCAACAATGTAGGGCGTGACGACAAAGATTGCTTGCAATCTTTAAAGAATTCTCCGAATTCTTCAACCTCGGCACGCCGTGGCAGGAATCGCAATGGTAGTAATTTGCACGATTGCCTGAGGGTGCACAAATCCAATTATATTTTGAAATTCGGTTTGTTAATCCAAGGTGTGCATAAACGGCAAGGTAACGGCGCGCAAAAGACCGCAAGCGGTCTTCGTCGTCGCGCCCTACAATCCGTACCCGCAACCTCACCGACAAACAACAATTTAAATTTAAACGAAGGAAGCGAAGCTTCCAACCTTCCCTAGCCCCTAGTTCCTAGTTCCTGTCCCCTATAAATTCCAATTTAATTATTTGAAGATTACAAAGAATTCATAGAATTCCCTGCAATCATCCTCAATTCCGAATTCCGAGTTTTGAACTTGCGAGAAGAATCCGCAGGATTCTTCAAAAGACTGCGAAGCAGTCTTGATTATGCATTCAATCCTATGCTCCCTCCTCTCAATTTATGAATTCTTTCCACCCCAATATCAAATTCACCCATTTTCGCCCCTTTCCGCCATATATCCCCACACAAATTATTAACGAAAAGTGAATTTTACCCCAAACCACCCTTATTTCGCCCCTAAAACGCCTTATTTGTTTGACAAATCTCTTTTTGTGTGATATAATCATAATGGTCTATTATATAATTATAATGTAACGTTACAAGACCACATACTCCGAAAGGACTTTGATATGAGTAATAATTTCGATAACAGACCCATCGGCGTTTTCGATTCGGGACTCGGCGGACTTACATCCGTCAGAGTGCTTGAAAGGATTCTGCCCGGGGAGAAAATAATATACTTCGGCGATACGGGCAGAGTTCCCTACGGTACAAGGTCGGGGGAAACTATTGTTAAGTATTCCATGGACGACCTCGCCTTTCTTATCCGTAAGGATGTGAAGGCGGTGCTTATCGCCTGCGGTACGGTAAGCTCCATTGCTATGCCTACACTCGCTTCCATGACGGACGTGCCCATTGTCGGCGTCGTGACTCCCGCCTGCAGAAAGGCCTGCGAGGCGGCACAGAGCCATCCCTTCGGCAAAAAGGGGAATATCGCTGTGCTCGGTACTCAGGCGACCGCAAAGAACGGCGCTTATGAAGCGGAAATCAAAAGAACCAACCCCGACTTCAATGTCGTGACGGTTGCTTGCCCGATGTTCGTTCCGCTGGTGGAAAACGGATATATCGGCGACGGCAATATGATTACCGTGGAAATCGCGAAGGAGTATATCGCAAAGCTTTCCGACTTTGCTCCCGCAAGCCTTATTCTCGGCTGTACACATTACCCGATTATCCGAAGCAACATAGAAAGAGCCTGCCGTGAGGTGCTCGGCTATTGCCCCTGTATAATCGATGCGGGCGGCTGTGCCGCGGAGGCCATAAAGGACAAAATGACAAAAGACGAGGCACTTTCCGACGGTAAGGACGGCGGCTCCTCCTTCTTTGTCAGCGACGAAACGCAGAACTTTACGGAAATCGCCTCCCGCTTCCTCGGCAGAAGCATTTCGGGTGTAACCCGTATAGACATAACCGCACAGAAGCCCTCGGAGGTGCTGAGGGTCGGCGGTGCAAAGTAATATCGGCAGAAACCAACAGAAACGAAAAGTAAAAGGAACATAATAAATGGCATATTCAAACGAAGATACGGTGTTTCACGACGACACCGCATCGGATATCACGGATGTTTTCCGTGAAAGAACGGTAATTTCCACGGCAGGCGGCGAAAAAACCGTAATGCTTGAGGGATGCTGTCTTTTTTATAAGCTCAGAATCGAGCGCACCTCCTTCGAGCCCGAGTATTCCTTCGAGGCTTACCGTGAGCAAATCGGCGTGAAGGCACCGTACAACGAGGAATTCTGGGAATTCGACCCCAGACGGAACGAGCGCTCGCCCACAAGGTTCAGTCCCTATTTCAAAACGGTGCGAAGGCTGAACGCCAACACCGAGCTTTACACGGAGCAGGGCTTCTATCCCGAGAGATACAGCCCCGAGCATCCTATTCCGCTTGACGATGAAAGATACGGAATTCTTCTGTATACCCAGTGCGAGGACTTCCGCAAAATAAATATTGATGCACGGTCGGTAATCACACTGTTTTCCGAGGGCGGAGAAATTCTGCTTGAGGGCATTGACGGTGAGTACGGCAGTCTGTTTCTCAAAAGGGGGATATTTACGGGGCATCACTACACCCCGCTTATCGACTCCTGCGTGAAGCAGAAGATAGACCCCGTTCTTGTGACAACCGAGCATCAGATAACCGCACTTGACGAAAGCATAGGTCTTGACGGCGGAAGCCTCGTGCTCTCTTATGAGTCAAGGTCGTGCGGTGCTCTTTACGAGCAGACCCGAATAGAGCTTACACTCAGTAAATCAAAATGCAAGCCGAGCGAAACCGTTTATACCGTGTACGACGATGACGGCAACGCAAGGCTCCGCTTCAAGGAAAACGGCGACGGCGTGATGGAGGAAATCACGGACGCGAAAAATCCCGAAGCCGACAACGGAGAAAACCCCAATGAAAGGAACAACGAAAATGAAGATTAAACTCAAAAGAGTCCTGTCCGCAATTCTGTGCGGTGTGCTTCTTTCGACCTGCACCGCATACGCTTCGGACACCGAGGCGAATTCGGACGGTAAGACCGCAGAGGTAACAGCTGCGGAGACCTCCGAGGAAGCAAAAAAGGAAAGCACCTCCGAGGCGCAGACAAGCCCCGACGCTCTTCGCTACGACCCCAATGACAAATACCCCGTATATGCAGGCTACAAGCCCGACTACTCGCATTATGCGAGCTACAACTACGACTTTCTCCTTGAGCTTATAGACCTTTACTCAAGCACACATCTTTACGAGTTCACAAGCGAAGAGGCAAAGGAAGCCTTCTTTATGAAGCTTGTCAAGGAAAATCCCGACCTTATGAAGCTGTTTATAGACACGCTTCTCGGAACAATGGACGAATACAGTGCATACTTCGAGGCGGGTACGGGTCTTGACTCGGACGGCTCAACAAGGGGATACGGTGTTCTGCTCTCGCAGGGCTCCGACGGCAGAGCTTATTTTTCCGAGATTTACGAAAACTCCCCCGCGGGAAATGCGGGTCTTAAGGCGGGCGACAGGATTGTTACCATTGAGGGCATTCCCGTAGAAGGACTTACTATTGACAGCGTGAACTTCCTTCTCAAGCACCTTCCTTATGTCGGCGAGGAGCTGTTTGACGCAAACGGTGTTTCGCTCGGAATTCCCAACGAGCCCGAATTCATTATCAACGAGCTGTCAGGCAAAAAGGAATATCCCGTCCACATTGACGTTGAAAGAAACGGCGAAATCATTTCGGTTAAGATGCTGATGGGCAGAGTTGTTCATTCCGACGTAATATACCAAAAGAACGAGGAAAAGAAGTACGGCTACATTTTGATTTCCTCCTTCTCGAAGTCCACCGTGTGCGAGGACTTCAGAAATGCTCTTACCCTTGCCAAGAAGGAATGCAACGGCAATATCATCATCGACCTTCGCGATAACTCGGGCGGAAGAATAGAGTTCGCAACGGAGATGGCAGGCTATTTAGTTCCCGACAAGGACAGAGTGCTCTACTATATAAACTCAAGACAGCACGACAAGCCCGAGCCCATATACTCGCAAGGCATTGACTACGGCTTCAGCTTTGATAAAATAGTAATTCTCACAAACGAGTACACAGCCTCAGCGGCGGAGCTCTTCAGCTCTGTTCTCAGCTATCACTGCGGTGCGATGATTGTAGGCGTACAGACCTACGGAAAGGCGGTAGGTCAGCAGTCCTACAGACTCACCAACGGAGATATGTTCACGGTGACCTCCATAGAAATGCTCGATCCGCTCGGACGCTCGTACAACAATGTGGGTCTTACTCCCGATGTTGAGATAGACATCACTATGAGAAGGGGCGAATTCAAGGCTCCCGAAAAGGAGCTTACGGCGGATGCACTGCAATTCCTTACAGAGGGCGCAGAGTCTGACGGAGTTTATGCACTTCAGGAGCGACTTACCATCTGCGGATTTATGGCTCCCGGTCATATCAGCGGAAAATACGATACCGTTACCGATGCCGCACTCAAGGCGTTCCTTGTGTACACACAGCGAAATGACAAGGAGCCCGTAACGGAAAAAACGCTTGAGTCGTTGAACCGTCTTACGCAGACATATGAAAACTACTATTATTACTACGATTCCCAGCTTGATGTAGCGGAGTTTGCACTCTCCTCAAGAAGCCAGGCAAAGCGCCGTGTAAGCGAGCTTGAAAAGGAAAACAAAAAGATAACCGCAATGTACAATGAATGGCAGGCTGCGGAGGCCGCAAAGATAAAGGAAGAGCTCCGTGCCGAAAAGGAAGCGGAAAATCAGGCAGAGCTCGAGGCAGAGAAGAATGCTGATTCCGAAGCAAACGAGGGCACACAGGCACCCGCACAGACGGAAATCGTCGAGGGCTGATGAATTCCCCCGTGATTTTAGCGTACATAAACAACTAAAAATACATTATACGAAAAGGAAACAGAAAGATGAGCGAAAACATCAACAACGAAGGCATGGTAAATGCAGAGGAAATGCCCACGGCAGAATACCACAAGAACGATAAAATAGTAGACGTAGAAATCTCCCGCGAGGTAAGAACCTCCTTTATGGACTATGCGATGTCGGTTATCGTAGACAGAGCACTTCCCGATGTCCGTGATGGTCTTAAGCCCGTACACAGAAGAATCCTCTACTCCATGTACGAGGACGGCCTCACACACAGCAAGCCCTTCCGTAAGTCCGCAACCACCGTAGGTTACGTAATCGGTCACTATCATCCTCACGGTGACAGTGCGGTATACGATGCAATGGTAAGACTTGCACAGCCCTTCTCACTCCGTTATCCCCTTGTTGACGGTCACGGTAACTTCGGTAATATCGACGGTGACGGCGCGGCTGCTTACCGTTATACAGAAGCAAGACTTGCAAGAATGGCGGACGAAATGGTTACCGACCTTGACAAGAATGTAGTTGACTTTATGCCCAACTTCGATAACAAGGAGCAGGAGCCTACGGTTCTTCCCTCAAGATTCCCCAACCTTCTCGTAAACGGTACGGTTGGTATTGCGGTAGGTATGGCTACAAACATTCCTCCTCACAATCTTAATGAAGTAATTGACGGTGCGATTCACCTTATAGACAACCCCGATGCCGAGATTATGGACCTTATGAACTTCATAAAGGGTCCCGACTTCCCGACGGGCGGTACAATTTACGGTATCAACGGCATTTACGAGGCTTATATGACGGGTCGAGGCAAAATTCCCGTTCGTGCAAAGTGCGAATTCGAGGAAAAGAAGGGCAAGACAAGCATTATAGTTTCGGAAATCCCCTATATGCAGAGAAAGAGTGCCATTGTTATGGCAATTGCGGACCTCGTAAAGGACAAGAAGATTGAGGGCATTACCGATATCAACGATATTTCCGATATGAGAAACGGTACCAAGGTTGTTATCTCCCTTCGCCGTGATGCAAATCCTCAGCTTGTTCTCAATCAGCTCTATAAGTACAGCCCCCTTCAGGACACCTTTGCGGTGAATATGCTTGCACTTGTAGGTGGTGAGCCCAAGACACTCAACCTTAAGCAGATGCTCCGTCACTACATTGACCATCAGGTTGACGTAGTTACAAGAAGACTCCGCTACGACCTTGACAAGGCTCAGAAGAGAATGCACATATTGGAGGGTCTCAAGATTGCCATTGACAACATCGACGAGGTAATCAAGATAATCAGAGCATCCAAGACCATTCCCGATGCAAGAGCCTCCCTTATCGAAAGATTCGAGCTCTCCGAAATTCAGGCGCAGGAAATCGTTCAGATGCCCCTCGGACGACTTTCCGGTCTTGAAATCGACAAGCTCCTTGAGGAAATGGAAAACCTCAGAAACAAGATTGCAGAGCTTATCGAAACTCTCGGTGACATAAAGAAGATTGAAGCCATCATCAAGGACGACCTTCTCGAAATCAAGAGAAAGTACGGCGACGAAAGAAGAACAAGAATCGAGCAGGTTGAAAACGAAATCGTTGCAGAGGACCTCATCGAGCGCCGTGACTGCGTGCTTACAATTTCCCACGAGGGCTACATCAAGAGAATGGATGCCGACACCTACAGCGCACAGAGAAGAGGCGGACGAGGCGTTATCGGTATGCAGACCAAGGAAGAGGACTTCGTTGAGGACGTTATCATCGCGCATAGCCACGATTATCTCCTTATGTTCACAAGCTACGGCAGAATGTACGTTAAGAAGGGCTACGAAATCCCCGAATCCGGCAAGGCTTCAAAGGGCACGAATATCGTTAACATCATAGAGGTAGAAAAGGACGAAAAGCTTACCGCAAGCGTATCCGTAACCGAGTTTGACGATAAGACCTTCCTTACAATGATAACAAAGAACGGTATCATCAAGAGAACCGAGCTTTCCGCATACAAGAACTACCGCAAGGGCGGTCTTAACGCAATCAACCTCGACGAGGGCGACGAGCTTCTCTATGTTCTCAAGACCACGGGCGACTGCGATATTCTCGTTGCAACCCACGACGGTCTTGTTGCAAGATTCCCCGAGGAAAAGGCAAGAAGCATAGGCAGAACCGCAAGAGGCGTTAAGGCAATCGAGCTTCGCGCGGAGGACTATGTAGTAGGTGCTGTAGCACTCACGGAAAACGACCCGAGAAACATCATCACCATCACGGAAAAGGGTCTCGGTAAGAGAGCATCCGCAGAAGAATTCCCCGTACACAACAGAGGCGGTAAGGGCGTTATCGGTCACAAGCTTACAGACAAGACGGGTAACCTTTGCGGTATCGCGGCAGTTGGTGACGACGACGATATTATGCTTATCACAAGCGAGGGCGTAATCATCAGAATCCATACAGAGGATATTTCGCTTCTCTCCAGAAACACTCAGGGTGTAAAGGTAATGAGAGTTGACGAAAATGTATCCATCTTCGGTATCACCGTTGTCAAGAAGGAAGAGGAAAAGCCCGAGGAAGAATCCGAGGACGTAAATGACGGAGAAAACCCGGTTGCAATTGAAGCTGAAGCTCCGACGGAGTCTGCCGAATCGGAAAAAACAGAAGAATAAAAAAATATAAACTGTAGGGGAGGGGCTCTGCTCCTCCCGCTTTCAAATAAGATATGAAGAATTACAAAATATATTCCTATCCCCATAAAAGGGACGGCGGAAACAGTGATGCGGAAATAATCGCATCGGTCAGGGAATATCTTTCCCGCAGCTCAGGGTTTTCCGTCAACCGTGACAAAAACGGCAAGCCTCATATTGTGGGGATTGACGGAATCTATGTCAGTGTTGCACATGACAAGGAGCTTTGTCTTGTCGTTGTTTCACAAAGGGAAATCGGCATCGACCTTGAGAGGTCGGAGCGGAGAGTGAAAAATCCGACGGCTCTTGCAGGGCGTTATTTCTGCGAGGACGAGATTGCTTTTCTCGGAGATTCTCCCTCGGATGAAGCCTTTACCGATATGTGGGTCAGGAAGGAGGCTCTTTCCAAGCTCATCGGAAGGGGTGTTCCCTGCATGAAGGAGAAGAGCGTATTCTCCGAGGACGTCAGAATGGTGAAAATCGACGATTATGACGGATATATTGCGTATATTGCGGAATATAATGAGTAAACAGCGAACAAATGGTATCTAAACCTCGACCTCTGTGTGAAGTTGGGGTATTTTGCTTTATGCTATTGATAATGGGATGATTATATGATAGAATTGTTATAGTCAAAATCAACAGAAAGGTGTATGAATAATTATGAATAAGACACAAAAAAGGCTTGACAAAAACTCTATTCGCAAAATGGTAATGATTTCCATTCTGGGAGTTATCATAGTTGTGCTTCAGGCGGTAGCGACAATGATTTCCTCTGCGGGACTTCTTCCCGTGGCATTTACGCTTGCGCTTGTTCCGATTCTTGTAGGCTCTGCGATGTACGGAATCGGCACGGGCACGATACTCGGCACTGTTTTCGGAGTGATAGTTTTCATAATAGACCCCACGGCACACTTTCTTATGGGTATGAATTTTATAGCAACCGCGATTATATGTATAGGTAAGGGCGCGCTTGCGGGCTTTACCGCGGGACTTGTATACAAGCTTGCGAGCAGGCTCAGCAGTCTTGCCGCGATAATTCTTGCGGGCATAGCCGTACCGATAGTAAACACGGGGCTTTTCGTTCTCGGAATGCTTATTTTCTTCAAGGACACCATTATAGGCTGGTCTGTGGCATCGGGAAGTGCGAGCTTCGGCACATATGTTATTTTCGGTCTGTGCGGAATAAACTTTGTAGTTGAGCTTTGCGTAAATCTTCTTCTTGCGACCGCAATCAAGACAATCATCGGTCAGGCGGGCAAGAAAAGCTGAGGCGAAAGCAAAGTAATTCGGAAGGGCAAAGGAAAAACGAAATGAGCAATATAATAATAGGAATAGATGTCGGCGGAAGCACAACGAAAATAGTAGGCTTTGACGGTGACAAAATGATAAATCCGACCTTTGTAAAGGCGGGCGACCCGATATCCTCGGCGTACGGGGCATTCGGAAAGTTCACGCTTGAGAACGGAATAAAGCTTTCGGACATAGAAAAAATAATGATGACGGGCGTAGGCTCGACCTTTATCGAGGACAATCTTTACGGCATTCCCGCGGTACACAAGACGGAATTTGACTGTGTCGGACTTGGCGGTCTGTATCTTTCGGGACTTCCCGAGGCGATAATCGGAAGTCTTGGCACAGGTACTGCGATGGTACACGCAGTCAAGGGCGGACCGATAGAATACCTCGGCGGTACGGGAGTCGGCGGAGGCACGCTGATAGGACTTTCCAAGAAGATGCTGGGCGTATCCAATGTTGACAATCTCGTAGAGCTTGCAAAGGACGGCGACCTCGGAAATGTAGACCTGAGAATTTCGGATATTTCCAGCAAGGAGATGCATCCCGGGCTTCCCGACTACATGACGGCGTCCAACTTCGGAAAGCTTTCCGATGTAGCACACAGGGCGGATGTTGCGCTGGGTGTAATAAACCTCGTCTTCGAGTCCGTCGGAGTACTCGCAGTCTTCTCCGCAAGAAGATTCGGCATAAGAGACATCGTCCTCACAGGCAATCTCACCACCATCCCCCAGTCAGACAAAATCTTCAGAACCCTCGAAGAAATGTTCGATGTAAACATCCACGTCCCCCAGAATTCACAGTACGGCACGGTTATCGGCGCGGCTTTGTCGGGGATAAAGTAAGGATTTTTTACGGGAGGCCTTCGGCGATTCGCTTTTGAAAAAGCGAGACCAAAACTTTGACATATCGGCTTTACCCGCATCCTAAAATCCCTCCGCACTAATTTTAAATAATAAAAATTTCTACAACGGAAAAATTTTCAACTCAATTCCAAATTCCGAATTTCCATCCCCCATTCCCTATTACCTTATTTTCACGGAGTAAAAATGCTTACCTGTACCCCCCTCTTCTCCGGCTCAACCGGAAACTCAACCCACCTAAGCTGTGACGGCGAGGAATTCCTCATCGATGTCGGAGTGTCCTGTAAAGCAGTGTGCTCCGCACTTAATGCACTCGGAAGCTCTATCGAGAATATACGGGGAATTTTTATAACGCACGAGCATACAGACCATATCAAGGGACTTGAAATTATATCGAAAAAATATAATATTCCCGTTTATATGAACACAAGCTCCGCAAAGTACATATACTGTACAAACGGATTTGATAACCTCCGCAGAAACCTTAATATACTCGATCCCACACAAAGCCTTACTACCGATAATGCCCGCTTTGACGTGTATAAAACACCGCACGACTCATGGGGGAGCGTCTGCTACAGAGTTACCTGCGGCGAGGAAAGGCTCGGTTATGCTACCGATATCGGATATGTCACCAAGGGAATCGCATCTGCTCTTCTCGGGTGCGAAACTGTCGTGATTGAATCTAACCACGATATCGAAATGCTCAAGAACGGTCCCTATCCGATTTACCTTCAGGAGCGAATCCTGTCAAAGAACGGACACCTCTCAAATGACGATTGCGCAAGATTTCTTCCGTACCTTGCACAGAGCGGAGCGAGGAAAATATATCTTGCCCATCTCTCCAAGGAGAATAACCACCCGAATATCGCCCTCGAAAACGCAAAAAGGGCACTGGGAGACTATCCCGAAACGGAGATTTTCGTCTGCAAGGAAAAGGAATTCGATTTCTGATATTTGAAATGTGCAAAAAATTTAAAATGTGTATTGACATTTCGGGAGTTTGCTGATATAATATCGCATTATATTCACTGCGGGCTCCCGTCAATTTATACGGTCAAGAGCCGAATAAACGGAGAAAAGGAGATTCATATGAATATATGTATTTACGGTGCTTCAAGCAAAACCCTTGATAAAAAGTATGTAACCGCAGTTGAAAATCTCGGTATGTGCCTTGCGAAAAGAGGACACGGTCTTGTTTTCGGCGGAGGCCGTAACGGACTTATGGGTGCCGCCGCAAGAGGCTTTACGAAGGGAAACGCAAAGGACATACTCTGTGTCGCTCCAAAGTTCTTCAATGTGGACGGCATACTTTACGAGCACTGCTCGGAATACATCTACCCCGACACAATGCGTGAGAGAAAGAGCATCCTTGAGGAGCGCTCCGACTGCTTTATTGCGGCTCCCGGGGGAATCGGCACCCTTGACGAGCTTTTTGAGATTGTTACTCTTCGCTCGCTCGGCAGACATTCAAAGGCGATTGTGCTTTACAATGCTTTCGGATTTTTCAATCCTATGCTTGAAATGCTCCGTATATATGAAAGCGAGGGCTTCCTGAAGAACTTCGGCGAGCTTGTTTTCGTTTCGGATGATATTGAAAAAATAGCGGAATACCTTGAGAGCTACAAGGCGAGCTCGCTCGGTGTTGAAAGCTTCAAGAGCATATAAATACGAAAGCCTGCCGGATTTTTGTTCGGCAGGACTTGATTTTTTCGGCAATTACAGAGCGGATTCGCTTTGTTTTGTATATAAAATTTTATAAGAAAGAGGAAATATATATGACAGATTTAATTGTAACCGGAGGCGAAATGCTTGACGGAATACTTTCTCAGGCACCCCTTGTTGTGCGTATATTCATAGCCTGCCTTTGCGGTGGCGCAATCGGTATCGAGCGTACAATGAGACAGAAGGATGCGGGCTTCCGTACCCACTGTATCGTTGCACTGGGTGCGGCTCTTGCGATGGTTGTATCAAAGTACGGCTTCTTTGATGTGCTTATAAACAATCCAGACCTCAAGATTCAGGCGGATGCCTCCAGAATTGCATCCAATATTCTCACGGGTGTCGGCTTTCTCGGTGCGGGAATGATATTCGTAAAGGGTGCAAACATCAAGGGACTTACCACCGCGGCGGGCATCTGGGCTACGGCGGCTGTGGGTATGACAATCGGCAGCGGACTTTACTTTGTGGGTCTTGTTTCCACGGTGCTTATAATTGTTCTTCAGATTGTATTCCACACCTTCCTCATCGGCTTTGACAAGGTGCTTGCAAATGATGTAAGAAACGATGTTGTTGTATCCCTCAAGAACACACCCGAGGCGGTAAGCGCATTCAAGACCCAGCTTGAGGAGCACGGAATGCAGATAAAGAACAGCAAAATCTCCCTTCAGTCCAAGGCGGAGCGACTCACACTCACTCTTACGGTGCACAGCGACAAGGATATAGACTTCCTTGAGATTGCCTCCATCGTGCAGGCAAATCCCGATGTTTACTCCTTCACCATCGACTGATTTCCTACATATTATTATATATATATAAACCACAGAAGCCACTTCGATGAGGATTATTTCGGAGCGGCTTCTTTTTTTGCCGTGCGGAAGGGGAGGTGAGGCGGAATTTGACGGTCATTTGGGGCTTTCCTCGTTCAAAAAAAGTTTACAATCGAAAAAACTTACGTTAAACCACCATATTTTGGGGGTATTGGCAGAAAAATACCGCAAGAATGTGTAAAAAAATATAGAAAACCCCTTGATTTTATTCTAAAAACCATATATAATATATAGTAACTAAGTATACCGAGACGTATTGTATAATGCTTTGGTATGCAAAAATTGCAAAAGCGGGGATTCCCGCAAAGAAAGGAATGGTATAGGTACAATGAAAAAACTATCCATCATTTTGGCAACCGTTGCTACAGTTGTCTGCCTTTTGTGCGTAAGTGCAAGTGCGGCAAATGAGCTTACGGTTACAGGTGCAGTTGTGGAAGCAAACGGTGGCGCAAGCTTTACTTACTCCGTTAACTTCTCCGACAACACAGGCTTCAATACACTCGGTATTAAGCTTACATATCCCGAAGGATTCGAGTATGAAGGTGCTGAGGCAAGTGACCTCGTTAAGGACAGCTTCTATCTTGACTTCGCAGGCTTCGCAGGTGAAACTTATGTGTTCCATCACGATGAAGATGCAAGAACAATTACCTTCGTTGGTGCTTGTCTCTACAATGTAGAAACAAAATCCGGTAAGCTCTTTGATGTTGAATTCACAGCTCCCGCAAAAGCAGGCGCATACGACTTCAAGCTTGAGGTTGTTGACAATGCTTACGAAGAAGACGGTAAGGTTGTTACTGTTGACAAGGTTAACGGTAAGGTTACCGTAGTCGGCGGCTCCGGCGATGAGTCTGAATATGAGCTTGGTGACGTTAATATGGACGAATCCATCGACCTCTTCGATGCTATTGCGGTTCTTCAGTATGAAGCAGGCGTTACAGACCTCACAGATGCAGAATATGCACTCGGTGATGTTAACGGTGACGATTCTGTTGACCTCTTCGACGCTATCGCAATCCTCCAGTACGAAGCAGGCATAATCGAAGAGTTCTGATTAAACTATAAGGAAAGGAATTAGAGACCATGAAAAAGATATTCAGCGCGATTCTTGCACTTATGATGATTGTCGGCTGTGCATCCTTTGTTTCCGCGAAAGAACCCGTAATTGAAAGCGGAAATCTTGTTGCTGTTGCAATAGACGATGTTACAGTAACAGATGCAACAGGAGAAATTATAGTACCTATCAATATTAAGTTTGCAGATGGCTTCGACGGCATCATCGGTTCAACACTTAAGCTTACATTTGATACAACAAAGCTCGCATTCGACAAGAAGGCATCTTCTATCGAATATCCCGATGCATCTATGGCAAATGTAAACATCAACTCCAAGAATGTTATCACACTTCAGTATATCGGTGCAGACCTTGAAACAGGTGTTGCCGAGGACGGTGTGTTCGCAAACCTTGTATTTACAGCAATTGAGGGTGCTACAGGAGATGCGGTTGTCGAATTTGATTCCGTAAAGTTCTCCCAGGTTGGTAATACCGCTGTTGCAGGTAACTTCACAAACGGTAAGGTTAGCCTCGGCGGTGCAGCAGAAACACCCAAGTACGAAGTAACATTCGACGGCGAGGATGCTCAGGAGTATGAAGAAGGCACAGAAATCACTCTTCCCACTCCCGCAGACAAGGAAGGTTATTCCTTTCTCGGCTGGTCCGATGGTACAGAAGTATATACAGGCAAGTATACAGTTACTGGTGCAGTTGATTTCGTTTCTGAATGGGAAATAAACAAGTACACCGTAACAGTTGAAGACGAAAAGAACGACACAACAGAAGAATCTGTTGAATACAATAGCCAGTTCACACTTCCCACACCCGCAGCGGTTGACGGCTTTACATTCGCAGGCTGGGAATGCAACGGCGAAACATACGAAGCAGGTGCTAAGGTTACAGTTAAGGATCACATGACCTTCACAGCAGTATGGGAAGAAATCGGCAAGTTCACAGTAACATACATTGACGACAAGAACGGCACAACAACAGAAACCGTTTACGACGGTGCAGTTATCACACTTCCCACCCCCGCAGCGGTTGAAGGCTTCACATTTAAGACCTGGGATGCCAACGGTGCAACATACGATGCAGGTGTTAATGTTAAGGTTGTTACAAATGTAACACTTACAGCTGTTTGGGAAGCTGTTAAGTACACAGTTAAGATTGGTGACGACGATGCTGAAGAAATTGCTTACGGCACAGTTATCACACTTCCCACACTTACAGACGACGAGCTCTCCTTCAAGGGCTGGAAGGTTAACGACACAGACGAAATCGTTGCAGGCGGTGCAACATACACTGTAACAGCTGCAGTAACATTTACAGCTGTTTGGGGCGGTGGCAAGAAGGTTTACCTCGACACAACAGGTGACGACTCCAACGACGGTTTCACAAAGGAAACTCCCGTTAAGACACTTAAGAAGGCTATGCAGATCATCATTGATGACGCAAAGGCTGACAACACACTCGATACAATCGTTATCGTAAACCTCTACGAAAAGAAGAACGAATCCGGCGCAGCTCTCCAGTATTTCGGTAAGGGCGCAGGCAAGAAGGTATACATCACAGGTCTTACAGCAGATTCTGTCTTCGATATGCGTTGGTACGACGGTACAACACTTAAGGACTCTCACATCAGATTCAACACAGATGTTGAATTCAACAACATCAAGATTTACGGTGCAAGCAAGGACGGCGGTCTTCTTGCAATGGGCTCCGAGCTTACATTCGGTGAAAACGTAGTTCTCGCAGGCGGTTCTCAGAATGTCGGTGTTGCTCACTACGACAACATCTACTCCGATAACTCTGTTATCAACGTTAACAGCGGTACATGGAGTGCAGTTCACTACGCAGGTATTTCCGGTGCTAATGTTGTAGGTACAACAACACTTAACTTCAACGGCGGTAAGGCTGCAGGTATCTTCAACGGTCACGGCTGGAGAAACAACAACGTAGCTTACGGTGTTAACTACATCAACATCAACGGTGGTGAGGTTGGCAAGATTAACCTCAATCCTATCGGTACATCTTCCGTAACATCCTACGCAGGTCTCAGATACTTCACAATCAATGATGGTACAATCGGCGATGTTACAACAACAGGTGTTGGCACTAACTCCTACAAGGATGGCGAAACAGACAAGTATGTTAACGCTACAATCCGTGACGGTGTAACCGTATTCGAAGTAAACGGCGGTACAATCGGCAAGTTCGCAACCTGCGGCGTTGATGACGATGCTACAAGAGTTATCATCAACAACACAGAAAACGCACTCACAGTTGAAGACACAGGCGCAATCGTTCTCAACGTTAAGAACGGTAAGCTCCACGCAGAAGCAACAGGCCTCGACGAAGCATACACATGGGGCACATCTGCTGACCAGATTAAGGCTATCCTTGAATGGGCAAAGGGCATTGAGCTCGCAGGCTTCACATACGAGGTTGACGGCGATTACAACGCAGTTCAGGTTGGCGACGAAAGATATATGCTCGCAGACCTCGACGGCGACCTCATCCCCGCTCCCGAAGCAGGTGCATACGATGTTGAATTCATCAACGTATATAAGGTAACTGTACACGGCGTTGATTACTACAGAGCCGAAGGTGAAGTTCTTTCCCTTAAGAAGCTGAATTTCAATAATGGTTATAAGCACATTGGCTGGACAACAGTTGAAGGCAGTATGATACCAGAGTATGCTCCCGATGCAAATATTACTGTAACAAGCGATATGGTTCTCTACTCCATATGGGCAACATCAGTATACTTCACAATCTCCTTCGTTTCCGAACACGGTGAACAGATTGATCCTATCTCCCTCATCGACGATGACGAAGACGGCAAGGCTGATGAAGCAACAAGACTCCCCGGCTACGACACAGCAGTTAAGTACGACGACCACTTCACATTCCTCGGCTGGTCTGAAGACGAAGTAGCTACAGAAGTTACAATCGCAGCAGGTGCAGCTATCGAAAATCTCGCAGAAAACATTGTTCTCTACGCAGTTTGGGCAGAGGATGCAAAGGCAACAGTAACATATGTTGATGCTCAGGGCACAGCTCCCGAAGCAGTAACAGATTATGTTGGCACAGAAATCACAGTTGCAGTTCCCGCTACAGCAGAAGGTCTTGAATTCCTTGGCTGGACAGACGGTGAAAACGTATATCAGGCAGGCGACAAGCTTACAATCACAGAAGACGGTATCACACTTACAGCTAAGTGGGGCGTTAAGGTAACAGTTGACGTTAACGGCGCTAAGGGTGACGCTCCCGTAATCGGCGGTACAATCGGCGAAGAAATCGATCTTCCCACATCCGTTGAGCTCACAAAGATCAACAGCACATTCGTAGGCTTTGCTCTCTCCGCAGACGGTGAGGTTATCACAGGCAAGTACACTGTTAACCCCGAAGATACACTCTATGTAATCTGGGAAGAAGCAGTTGCAGATGCAGGTCTTATCAAGACTAAGGTAACATACTACACAGGCGCAGGCAACTACCTCGTAGACGTTTACTTCTACGGTAAGGATGCTAACACAGTTGCATTCGGTTATGCATTCGGTGAAAACCTCGAATTCGCAGGCTTCACACCCGCTGAAGGACTCTCCGCAGTTCCCGCAGATCTCGAAACAATCGCTGAAGGCTACTACGCATACGCAGTAACAGACGAAACAGACGGCAAGATCGAAGGCGCTGACAAGACAGAGGATACAGCAATTCTCCTTGGTACAATCGCATTCACATACACAGGCACTAAGGAAGATTATGAAACAGATTGCGCAGACTGCAACGTAGCTATCACAGCTCCCGCAGAAGCAATCGAAAACATCTCCTCCGAAGAATACTTCCTCTACACACCCGCAGTTGCAGGTCTTGAGGTCGAAGGCAAGCCCGTTGTATTCGATGAAGCAATCGAAATCGAAATCATCGATGTTGTTTATACACTTACAGGCTCTGTAAAGGTTGTTCGTGAGGACGGCACAGCTCCCAAGAACTATGCTACAATCACAGCATACAACGCAGCAGGCATTGCAGTTAAGACATTCACAATCGAAGATGAAGCAACAGAAACAACAGACGGCGTATTCAACTACTCCATCGAGCTTCCTGAAGGCAGCTACACACTTGAAATTAACAAGATCGGCTATATGCCCGCATCTGTTGATGTAGAAATCGTAGCTCAGGAAGGCGCAGATGAAGAAGGCTTCGTTCCCGAAGAGGTTGCAGTTGAAGCAGTTGAGCTTATTGCAGGTGATGTTGTTGATGCAAGAGGCGAAATCGACCTTCTCGACTTTGCGGCAATCACATCTACATTCGATGTAGAAATCGCAGACGAATTCGTTGTAGCTCTTGACATCAACGAAGACGGCGTTGTAAGCGTAGACGACCTTGCTTACGTAAAGCAGAACTACGGTGCATCCAACGCACAGTAATTGTCCTCGGATAATTAAAGTCTGAAATTAAGACTCCCGATGAAAGTCGGGAGTCTTTTTGTGTCTGTCCGAAATT
>JAFYPA010000024.1 GCA_017560085.1 Clostridia bacterium | reverse complement strand
TATCAGAGCTGCTATCAACGTTCAGAAGAAGCACGCTGACTGGAATGTTAAGCCCGAAATCATGATTCCCCTTGTTGGCGACATCAAGGAGCTCAAGTTCGTTAAGAAGATCGTTGTTGAAACTGCTGACGCTGAAATCGCTGCTGCAGGTGCAAAGCTCACATACGAAGTTGGTACAATGATCGAAATCCCCAGAGCTTGCGTAACAGCTGACGAAATCGCTAAGGAAGCTGACTTCTTCTGCTTCGGTACAAACGACCTTACACAGATGACATACGGCTTCTCCAGAGATGACGCAGGCAAGTTCCTCAACGACTACTACAACACAAAGATCTTCGAAAACGATCCCTTCGCTAAGCTCGACCAGGTTGGTGTTGGTAGCCTCATGAAGACAGCTCTCAAGCTCGGCAGACCCGCAAACGCTGACCTCCACGTTGGTATCTGCGGCGAGCACGGTGGCGACCCCACATCCGTAGAATTCTGCCACAGCATCGGCCTTGACTACGTATCCTGCTCTCCCTTCAGAGTACCGATCGCCAGACTCGCTGCTGCTCAGGCTGCTATCAAGGGCTAAGATAAAATCCGGTTCGCTTGCAATATAGCAAACCTCCTTATAGCACAATAGTCAAAATAAATTACGACCTTGTAGAAGAAATTCTATGAGGTCGTTTTTGTATTTACATTTTTGGTATTGATTTACAACCAAAATCCGATATAATTGTTATAGCATCAAAATAAAGGAAAAATAACTATGGAATATTACGAACTTAACTCACATATCTGCCCTGCCGAATATAATTACGGCTTTGAAATGCCCGACTACTGGGTATGGTGCGGCTCGGCTATTCAAGGCGAGGACGGGCGCTGGCATATGTTCTCGGCTCGATGGCCGAAGAATCTGCCCTTTTTCAGAGGCTATGTTGTAGCATCCGAAATTGTGCGTGCGTCCTCGGACACGCCTTACGGTCCTTATACCTTTGAGGAGGTCGTTCTGCCCGACAGAGGCGAAGAATTCTGGGACGGTCGTATGACACATAATCCTTCTATTGTTAAATTCGGTGATACGTATGCTTTGTTCTATATCGGCTCCACCTACCATGGTGAGCGTCCCGATTACGATATTCTGACGAGCGGAAATACTCCGATGGTGGATGAGTGCTATGCCAACATCAAAATCGGAATTGCAACCTCGAAATCAATATTCGGTCCGTGGGAGCGCCGTGATGTGCCGATTCTTGACCGCCGTCCCGACAACTGGGATTGCACCGTTGTAACAAATCCCGCACCCTGTGTGCTTGATGACGGCTCGGTTCTGATGTATTACCGTTCGAATACGCCCAAGGGTCTGCAGATTGGAGTTACCAAAGCCAAGGATTTCAACTCTCCCTTTGAGCGCTTATCGGACAGACCGATTTTTGAAGCATATGAGGGAATGACCGTAGAAGACCCATTCGTGTGGCAAAACAATGACCACATCGAAATGATTGCCAAGGATTACAACGGAAAAATCTGCGGTGAGCTGTGGGGCGGTGTACATATGTTATCAAGAGACGGTGTACATTTCGAGTTCGCCCCCGAGCGAAAAGCATATTCACGCACGGTTCGTTTCGCGGACGGCACCGAAAAGCTTGCATATCATTTTGAGCGTCCCAACATAACAATGAAGGACGGAAAGCCCTATTTCATCTGTGCCGCTTACGGCGAGGACGGTGCTGAGATGCCGCCTAACGGAAGCCCGAGCTTTGATGCTATGTCAATGTCCAAAACTTTAGTTCTGCCACTCAAGGATTAGTTCGTTTTATAGAGGATTTGAGAACTGCGCTTGAGTGTCACGGGGCTATTGTTCCGTGAAATTAAAATACCGTTGTCAATCGCTGTCAACATTTAAGCTGCAGGACTTGCAGGATATTTTATAAAATACAGAAAAGTCGTTTTTTACAAGCGACAAATTTATTTATCTGTTTTAGGAGGAAAAATGCTTTTGAAACTCATATCAGTATTAAGTGCCATAACTATGGCATTCTCATCGCTTATGCCCTCCCCGAAGAAGGAGGAAACAGTGGCTACGCCCGTTGACTATGACATCACAAAGGCTGAGGCTTACAAGGCTGAGGCAAAGGAAAATGCGGTGCTTCCCTTTCTGGCGGGCATAAATGTAAACGGTCTTGAGGGTGACTGGTCATACAGACGTGCGATGAACATTCTTTCCGATGAGGCAACCTACGAGAACATCAAGCGTCAGGGCTTTGACCACATAAGAATACCGATTGATTTCCGTCTTATTTATTCCGAGAGCACGAAGTCCTTCAACGAGAAGGAAATCGCAAAATTCGACAATGTACTCGATCTTGTAGAGAAGTCGGGTCTTTACGCCACCATTGACTTCCACGGCTGGTACGACATAACTCCCCGTGACAAGGCGGCAAAGGAAACCTTCCTTACGATATGGGGACTTGTGGCAGAACGATACAAGGATCGTTCCGAGCTTATTTCCTTTGAGCTTATGAACGAGCCCGGAATCAAGCTTATGAACGTGCAGGAGCACAACGATCTTCAGGCAGAGGCGATAGCGGTTATCAGAAAGACCAATCCGACAAGGCTTATAATCTGCGCAGCCCCCGACGGAAATCAGCCGTGGCTTCTGAAGGATCTGAAGCTTCCCAAGGACGACAACCTTGCTGTTGCAGTGCACATCTACAATCCGGGCGATTTCACCCATCAGGGCTACACCTGGGCAGGTAGACCTGCAAATATTCAGATAAGACTTGACGAGAAGGGCTATGACGAGCTTATGTGGAACATTAACGAAACACAGAAGTTCATCGACGCCACGGGAATCCCTGTAGTTCTGAATGAATTCGGACTTAATCTGAGCCTTGCAGAGCGTGAGGATTCGGCAAAATATTTAAGCTCTCTCACAAGCTTCTGTCAGAGAAACGGAATTCCGTGGACATACTGGCAGTACAACGATGACACTATGGGGCTTTATCACAGAGGCGCGTGGGATGTTGAGGCACTGGATGCATTGTTTTTGCAGTGATTTTCCAAAATACACGCAATCTCTTGCACTATATACATTATACACAGACAAAATCGGTCGAGGCTGAAGCCCCGACCGATTTTTATAACATTTTTTCGTAATTAAAGCCCAATTTCCGTTCTGGCAATAACATTGTCCTGAAGATCCGAGGGAAGTCTTGTGAAGTAATCACTGTAGCCACCCACACGGACAATTAGATTCTTGTGGTTTTCGGGATGCTTCTTCGCATCGAGAAGCTCCTCAAGTGATACTACGTTTATGGAAACCTGCTGTCCGCCACCTGCAAAGTACGCCTTGGCAAGAGCTATGAAGGAATCCGTTCCCTTGTCTGTCGCAAAAAGGCTCTTTGTGAACTTCATCTGCATTACATTTCCGCTTATGCACCAGGTCTGGTCGCAGTTGAGTACGGAGTTTATTACTGCTGTAGGTCCCTTCTTGTCGCATCCGGGAGTTGCCGCAATGGAGTCGGCAAAGAGTGTTTCGCCCTTCTTCTTGCCGTTGGGAAGCGCACCGTGCATTATGCCGTATGCCGCCGCTCTCTGGAAGGTACTGCAGCCCGCACCGAACACACCGCCTCTGAATGTCTTGTGCTTCGGGAGGTATTCATAGAAATGCTGCGTAACATATTTATATATAGCGTCTATTTCGGGGTCATCGTTACCGAACTTCTTGTATGTCTTGAAGTCGTGATACATCTCGTCGTAGCCCTCGTAGTTTGCCTTCATTGCCTCACAAACCTCTGTGAAGGTGTACTTCTTGGTATCAAATACGAAATGCTTTATGGAAGCGATAGAGTCAACCGCATCCGCAATACCCTCAAGAAGAATCTGTGCGTGACCGTAGATTGGACCGCCGTTCTTCATATCAAGTCCCTTTTCAATACAGCCCTCGATAAGGTTGGATCTGTGGGGATTGGGGCAGAAGCGTGCCATCATATTCTGCGACATATTCGCAAGTCTCATAGAGCAGTCCGCAATATATTCAACCTGCTGACGGTATGCAAAGAGGAAGTCATCGTATGTCACGAATTCCCACGGCTCACCTGTTTTAAGACCGATGAACTTGTCGGTAACCGCACATCTGCCGTTTGTAAGAACGAACTCAACGCACTTTGCAAGAGACACCTCGCCGTCCTCAAGTCCCATATGGCTTATGCCGTAGATGTCAATCTGATTACAGCCGTTCATACAGTACTTGTGTGAATGCTCGGGAGTAATCCCGAATCTTTCAAGAGCGGGACAAACAACCTCGTCGTTGTATATTGCGGGCATACCGATACCCGTTGCAATTGTCTCTGCCGCAAGCTTCCAGAGGTCGTCGGGAGTGTTTCTGTGAACTCTCATTGTAAGGTTGGGAGTGTTGTACTTGTACTTCTTCGCCATACGGAGAATGTCGTAGGAAAGCTCGTTTGTAAGGTCGTTCCAGTTTTCGTCACTGCCCGAAATACAGAGATTCCAGCTTCTTACCGCATACAGCATCTGCCAGAGGTTTTCGAGAATGTCGAGTCTGTCCTCTCCCTCGCTCATTCTGTAATAGTCAATCATAACCTGGTCAAAGTTACCGGGCGAGTCAATCGCATCCACGGTGAACACAAGCCAGTAGGACTGACAAGCCTCAAAGAAGTCTCTCGGTGCACCCTTCGGAACCACCTCAAGAGCCTTTGCCATTCTTTCAAGTCTTGCCCTTCTCTCGCCCGAGGCTTCCTTTGCAAGCTCGATTGCCTTTTCTCTGTATCTTTCACCGAGAAGGTCTATTGTGTCAAGGCTGAGCTCAAGTGCTTCGTAGAAAACCGCCTTGTCCTTATTTGTTTCCTTGTATTTTGCAATCTTTTTTCTGATGCCGCAAGTTCCCTCACGCATCATATAGTCGGGGTTGGAATGACCGCCTGCCCAGTCACGGACACCGCCGCCCCAGCCTGCCTTGCAGTTTACCATATCCTCGTCGCGTTCTGTGGTCTTTGAGTGGATAAGGTGGGTAACCGAGCGGTTCTTCATAAGCTCGTAAACCTCTGTAAGAGCGTCTTGGCTTTCGGGGAACTGTGCGATTCTCTTGTCAAGCTTATCCTTGTCAACGTGGAGACCTCTTCCCGAATTGTATGTAACAAAGCAGGGGTCCTCCTTGTCAAAGTAGCCCGCAAATATATAATTTTCGGGAATAACTATCGGCATAAGCTTTGCACGCTCGTGCTGACCTGCCGCTATTCTGTATACTATATCGTCGTATTTTGATTCAAGATAGCCTTTTGCAAAGGGCTCAAGTGAAGTATAAGTTTTCATACCGTTTTATCCTTTCGGGGATTAAAATAACTTTTACAGGATTACTTCTGCTCGTACTTTCCTTCTTTTGAGGAAATAATGTACTTATTGGAATTTGCAACATCGTAGAATCTTACAATCGCACCGTTTCCGCTGCAGCCGTATACGAAAATGGAGTTGTCCGCACCACAGCTGATGCCCTGAATGTAGCTCTTGAGTCCAAGCTTGTTGAAGCCTTCCTCTGCGCAGGGCTTGTTTACGATTTCGTCGATTTCCGTATCGATAACGGAGATTGAGCCCTCCTGGTCGTTGGAGCATACAACATATCTTTCGTCGTTTGTCATTGTAAGACCGCAGGTGCCGATGCCCGTGGGGATAATCTTTGCGATTTTGTGGCTTGCAATATCAATAACCGCAATATGAGCCATCCTTGTCTGTCCCTTGTGGCAGGCACAGTAAGCCTTTGTCTTTGCGGAGTTGATAACAAGGTCGTCGCTTCCGTCAAGAAGGTCGTCAACCTCGGTGAAGTCCTCGAAGGTAAAGCCGTTTTCAACATTAAAGAGGTAAAGCTTCTTCTGATGCCATCCGCAGTTGAGGTAATATTTTCCGTTTTCAAGGAAGCTTCCCTTACCGCCGATTTCGCATCTGAATTCACCATTGGGAATAACAGGGATTCTGGGCTCAACATAGATATTTTCCATATCGGTGATATTCTTTACAAGCTGAACACCGCCACGAAGGTCGTGAACGAGAAGGTCACCGTTTGGCATAGTATTGGTGGCGTAGCACTGACCGATTTCGGTAAGCACCTTTTCAACCTCAAGAGTCTTCTGGCTTATGCAGTAAAGACCTTCAAGACAAGCAATGTAAACGTAGCTGTTGTCAAGGCTTGTAGCGTGACAGTCGGGCTTTGTGCCAACCTTGATTTCCTTTACGAAATCCATAGTTTCAATATCATAAACACAAAGAGTTCCGTCTCCGTGAGTAAATTCGTATTTGTCCTTGATTCCCATAGCTCTGTTGGGACGAAGGGGCTCGTAGTGGATGCCTGTGGTGAGGGCTGTGAACATAGTGTACTCCTTTCGGGAAAATTCGGAATTTTAACTCTTGAAAAATCCCGTGCTCCCGCACAAAAATTAAAACTTTATACTTGTATAATACCATTATTTATGATATAATGCAAGTAAAAGAGTATTGATTTTCGGTAAAATTGTATCAAAAACGAGGAAAATTATGTATCCAAAGAAAATAGACCGCTATTGCGTGCCCTTTTACGGCGAAAAGGAGCAGTTCCCGCAAGGCTCGCCCGACCTTACAAATGTGTCGATACACCATAACTGCAGCATCGGAATGCACAGCCACGACTTCTGGGAAATAAATATTGTCCTTCGTGGTGAGGGGTGTCACTATATCGGGGATATGGCAATTCCGCTGAGCTCGGGGGAATTTTTCGTTCTTCCGCCGAAGGTTGAGCACGGCTATTATTGTACAAGTGAGCTTGACGTATGCCACATAACGCTTCATCACAAGTTCTTTGAAAAGTACGGCTCGGAGCTTTCCAAAATTCCCGGCTACTCTACCCTTTTTGAGATTGAGCCATATCTTCGTCAGGTATATGACGACAGCTTCTTTCTGAAAATCGGCGAGGAGAAGCTTGACTGTGTGCGGAGCGAAATAGCGGATATTATGAGTGTCACCGGCGACGAATTCGCACCGTACAGAAATATTCTCGTTCTCCGATTCCTTGCGGATATGTGCTACTACAGAAAAATGCGCCGAATCCACAAGGCGGAGACCGTTTCCTCCAACATCCACATTCTGCGTGTTCTTGAGTACATACAGAATCATTATGCGGAGCAGATAACGGTAGAGCATCTTATGCAGATAGCCAATATGTCCCGCCCGACCTTCCACCGTCATTTCAAGCTGATAACCAAAATGACACCGCTGGAATACATAATAAAATGCCGTGTCAACGCTGCGAGCATTCTGCTTGCCAAGGGACAGCTCAGCCGCACGGAAATTGCACAGAAATGCGGATTTTTTGACACATCGCATATGAACAAGTACCTGAGTAAATAACTCTCGATATACTTCGGCTTCAATACAAACACAAATCACAAAATCACGGAGGTACATTCCAATGGCAAAATATGCATGGAAAGGCTTAATCAAGCCCGGTATGCTCGATGAGTATATCAAAAGACACGACGAAATCTGGCAGGAAATGAAGGATATGCTAAGCGAGGCAGGCATCCGCAACTATTCCATCTGGAATGTGGGCAACGAAATGTTCGGCTATTACTAGTGCGACAGCATCGAGCACGCATCTAAGGTTCAGAGCGAAAGCCCCGTCTGCAAGAAGTGGGACGAGTATATGGCGGATATCCTTATTATGGAAAAGGACCCCGTAACAGGCGCACAGCCTCTTCTTCGTCAGGTTTTCGAGTTCAACTGATACTTCTGAGAGATATAAAACAAGCCTTGGCTTGGGGATATTCCCTTTGCCAAGGCTTAATTTTTAAATATTTACTTTTTGCTTTATAAAGTTAAGGAAGTCTTCTCTTTCGCTGTCATCACGGAAGCATTTATACGGAATAATCGTTGCTGTCTGCACGTCGGTATAAATGTATATGGCGTGATTTGTGTTGTCACATACATTTTCAACCTCCGTATAAGGCATCTCGGTTGTCTTATTCTCGCTTCTTGAAATGAATTTATCATCGTAAAACTCAACTGTGCTCTCTGCGGTATACGGAAGCTTGCCGTGTTTTTTCATCCTTTTTAGAGTACGCTTAAGCATCGCCGCTAAACGTTGCTTCGCAAAAATACACTCAAGCAAGAATATTACAGTCACTATTATACACGCAACACAGTAAAAGGTCATCTCATATTTCAGACAAAGCACTGTCAGAAAAGCATATATCAATGTCGCAACAAGGCACTCTATTCTTCTTTTTTTCAATACCTTCCGATTGGGTTTACCGTAAAAAAGGTGATATTTATTGAATTCAAGGTATTCCTCATCGCCAAATTTTACGTCAAATGAGAAATTCATTGTGTTCACTCCTTACTCTATATTTTAAACGCTCTTACTTGTTCTCGGGAATAATCTTAACTGCGCAGGAGAATTCCGTAAGTGTAAATCTAAGCTCGGGAGCGAGAGCAGGACCGCAGGAGTTGGAGCCGATACCGCTCATTGCAAAGTCTACGGCAACAATTGTTTCGGGGCGTGCCTTGAGCTCGTAGTTATGGTCCGTATTTGTAAGATCCATAGCCGTAAAGTGCTGTGCATTGAAGGAGAAGAACTCATCGTCAAATGCGTGCTCGAACTTAAGTCCCGCACCTACAAGGTTTGAAATGCTTGCTCTTCTGCAGGCGTGGTGAGAGCTGTTTTCCTGAGGTCTTACGTAAGGCTCGAAGTTGTCTGTAACTGTTGTTTCGAAAAGACCAATGTGGGAAGCAAGCTTCTTATCCATATAGCTTTCGTAAGGACCGTAGCCGAAGTAGGACATCTTTTCAAAGCCCTCGGGCATAGCAAATGTAAGACCGAACTTGGGAAGGAAGGGAAGATTTTCTCTTACGTTTACGCCAAGCTCAACCGTGCAGGAGCCGTCGGAAACGAAGGTGTAAAGTGCCTTAATCTTCATAATCGGGCCCTTGGACTTTGCACCCAGTGCGTAGTCTGCGCAAATCTGAACAAGGTCGTCGCTCTCCTCTGTGATTTCAAGACCATAGAGAGTTGTCATTGTTCTGTCGTAGCCCTCACGAATCCAGTCAGCCTTTACGTATCTGTCGTTGTCTGTGGGAGCACGCCAGATTGCGAAGTCCACGGGAGATGCGAGCATATCCGTGCCGTTGTGTACAATCTTTACAATCTTGCCGACCTGCTTGTCAATGAGGTAGCCTGTTTCGTTGGTATATACCTCGATGTACTGCTCGTCCTCGGCAACCGTGAGCTTGTCGTCAAAGCGCTCGTCTCTTTCCTCTGCTTCGTCATAATGAAGCTGGAAGATATCCATCTGGTCGAAGCCGATTTCGTGACCTGCCTTTGCCCAGGGGTTGTTCTTGTTTGTTACAAGTCTTACATTGAGGAAGTATTCGCCCTCTGCTTCAAATTCGAATGCGTCAAAGAGCTTATACTTACGGCTCTTGCCGGGGGCAATCTTAAGGCTTGCTTCTCTGCCGGATGCAACCTCTACGCCGTCACACTCAACGCTCCAGAGAAGGTCAAGGTCGGTAAAGTCATTGAAGCATCTGAGGTTTGTAAGCTTGATTTCGCCGTTTTCAAAGTCTGTAAGCTCAACAGAATAAGGTCTGTAAGCCTGCTTCATTTCGTGAATGCCCGTGTGAGGCTTTCTGTCGGGATATACAAGTCCGTCAACACAGAAGTTACCGTCGTGAGGTGTATCACCGAAGTCACCACCATAGGTGAAGCCGCGAACGCCCTCTTTTCCGGGAACGTCGATTTCAACGGAGTGATCGGTGAATTCCCATACGCATCCGCCGAAGAATGTGGGCTCTTTTCTTATAAGGTCAACATAGTCCTTGAGGTCTCCGGGGCCGTTACCCATTGCGTGGGAGTATTCGCACATATAGAAGGGCTTGCCTGTCTTCTTTGCAATGAAGTCCTTGATATTGTCAAGCGTGGGATACATCCAGGATTCGATGGGAGAAACGTCTGCGTTGTGGTCTGCGTACTTTGTAGCAGCCTCGCAGTAGTGGATAAGAGCCTTGGGGTCTCTTGAGAGGATGAAGTCACGCATTGCTCTGTGGTTGTCGCCGCAGCCTGATTCGTTACCGAGAGACCAGAAGATTACGCAGGAGTGATTCTTGTCTCTTTCGTAAAGTCTTTCCGCTCTGTCAACATATGCGTGTGTCCAGTCGGGGTCGAAGGAAAGCACGGAGCCTCTTTCGTTGCCGGGAACTGTGTTTCTGTATCTGATGGATTCAAGGCCGTGTGTTTCGATATCTGCCTCGTCAACAACATAGAAGCCGAGCTCATCGCAGAGACCTACAAATCTGGGCTCGTTGGGGTAGTGAGATGTTCTTATGATGTTTACGTTGTTTCTCTTCATAATCATAAGGTCTTCTCTTATATGGTCAATGGGAGCTGTGTGACCGAGAATGGGGTGAGAATCGTGTCTGTTGACACCGAGACCCTTAACGGGCTTGCCGTTTACAAGGAGCACACCCTTTTCAATCTTGAATTCGCGGATACCTACTCTGAAGAGTACAACCTCATCACCAACGGTGATATAAAGGTCGTAAAGATTGGGAGCTTCGTCCGACCAGAGAGCCGCATTTTCAACAGCGAGGTCGAGCTTGTCCTTACAAGTGCCGCTTGCGATTTCCTTGCCCTTTGTGTCGCAGAGCTTGTATGCAGCCTTCTTTGTGCCTACGAACTGAATGTCTGCGGTAATCTTACCGTTTGTGTAGTCGTCGGTGGGAACAGCCTTGATGTCGATGTCGGCAATTCTGTTCTTTGCTCTTGCAAGAATGTAAACCTCACGGAAGATACCGGAAAGTCTGTACATATCCTGGTCCTCGAGGTAGCTTGAGGAGCACCACTTGAATACGAGAAGTGCTACGGTGTTGTCGCCCGCCTTGAGATACTTTGTAACCTCGAATTCGCTTGTGCAATGGCTTACCGTGCTGTAGCCTACGTATTCGCCGTTGATGTAGAGGTAGAAGCAGGAGTCAACGCCCTCGAAGTTGAGGAAAAGGTCACGCTCGAGCATAGCCTCTGTAACTGTGAAGCGTCTTGTGTAGATAGCACAGGGATTTTCATCGGGGATGTGGGGAGGATCTACGGGATAGGGATAGTTGATGTTTGTATAGTTGGGAACATCATAGCCCTTGCCGAGGTCCATCTGCCAGGACATAGGTACCGTAATTGTATCAAAGCAGCCGCACTCGCATTCTCCGAGATCGGGGTCTGTCATATCCTCGTCAATTTCAGCCGCAGAGCCGAAGAACTTGAAGTTCCACGTTCCGCAGAGATTCTTGAAGTAAGGAGAATTGCTTCTTACGTTTGCCTTTGCGTTCTTTTCGCTTTCATAGGGAATAAAGTACGCTCTGGGCTTGCAGGTGTTTTCGTGAATCACCTTGATGTCTCTGTGAAGTTCAAATGCCATAATTTTTTCCTTTCTTTCGGGGAATTAAGCATAACTCCCCTTTTACATAGTACATAATAATTATATTGCAAATTTACCCATTTTTCAATAGAACAAACTTGATAAAAGTATAATAATCTTGCAAATTCTTATTTCGTTCCGATTTCCTTAACCCTGTTTGCTACAACGAGATAATTATTGGACAGAATCGTATCGACGCCCATATCGAGAAATTCCTTTGCTTCGTCCGGGTCATCGGAATAAAAGACATTACAGATAATGCCGTGGGCGTGAGCCTTGTCGATGTCCTCCTTTGTGAAGAAGGGCTTGAAGAGCTGTACCTTTTCGCATCCGTGCTCTATTGCTCTGTCCACGATGCAGGGTGCTTCCTCACGGCGGATAACTCTCTCGTGCTCACCGCAGCAGCGACAGATATCGGGAGCAATACGCTTCGCCATACGGAGAAGGCTGTCGTTGCCCGTCATAAAGTAGATGTACGGTCTGCAGTCGTATTTGTCTATAAGGTCCACGATTTTTCTGAAATGCTCCTCGCTATAGTCCACATCGTCGTCAAGAGTTTTGATATGGACGTTCATTATAACATGGCAGGCAAGCTTTCGGAGGATTTCCTCAAAGGTGATTATCTCAAGTCCCGCGAAGGCTTCACCGAATTTTTTACCGAAGTCAAGCTTCTTTAGCTCCTCGTATGTATGCTCATAAACGAATCCGCATCCGTCGGAAACACGGTCAAGCTTTGAGTCGTGAATTGAAACAATCTCGCCGTCCTTTGTATACCAGAGGTCGAATTCGATTTCCTCTGCCCCCAGAGCCACCGCCGCACCGAATGCGGGCATACTGTTTTCGGGAGCGACCTTGGAAAAGCCTCTGTGAGCGCACACTCTTGGGTATGGCATTTTCTTATCGTCAAGAACAATCGCACTTCCCGAGGCTCTGTACTGCCAGGGCTTTCTGCCGTACTCGATATACTGATAGTGCGGTCCGTCGGGGTTTCCGAAGCCCTGAGGCTTGAGATACTTCTTATTGACATCGAATTCGGCACTTGCCATACCGAATCTGCCCTTCATATTTTCAAGCACCTTGCCCTCGGGTGTGACAATCATACTTGCACCGCAGATTTCGCTCTTTTCGTCAAAGCTTACCGACGAGCGGACAACATATGCGTTTGTGTTGTATGCAAGGAATCTGCACATTGTTTCGATGGCATCGTGGCTGTCACTTCTCTGAAGCGAGCAACCGATTATAACGTCTACCCTCTCCCGTGCGATTCTTGCGAATGCTTCGTAGAAATAGAAGTCATAGCAGGTTAAAAATCCGTATCTTATGCCGTCGATTGTCAGGACATAAGGCTCGGAAAATTCAAAGGTATAGTCGGAATCGAGCTTCAGCACCTCAATTTCAAGCGGAGGCAGGTGCTTTTTGTAATAATGTCCCACAACCTTTCCGCTTCTGTTGTAGCAATAGGTTGTATTTCTGTAGCCCGTTTCGGTAAGATACAGAGCATTCACGAAAAGCACGGCGTTGCATCTCTTTGCCGTTTCCGAGCACTTTTCAAGAAGTGTATCGATATACTTTTTATGATAATAAAGAGTCTCTTCAAGAGTAGATGTAGCACAAGGCACATCGCTGTACTCGGGCAGGACGATAATATCCATACTCTCGTCGCACTCATCAAGGCACTTCAATTTATATGCGAAAAATTCATCGCAATCAGCCACGTTCCTTGAATAGGGGGGCTGGATTATGCAGGCTTTCATTTTTTGTGGGAACTCCTTTCAGGGGAAATATTTTAGTGAATAGTGAATATTGAATAGTGAATAGTTCAGGATAATTTGCTTCGCAAATTTACATTTGATTTGAAATTGCAAAGTACGAATTACAAGTAAATAAGCTGAAATTATAGATTCAACAATTTAAATCCAATTGAAGAAAGCGAAGCTTTCAACATCAAAGCGAAATTCCGCAGGAATTTCTTAAGGAAAATCTTCGATTTTCCGGTCTCTTCACTATTCACTCCTCACTATTCACTCTTTTAGTGTTTCCGCCAGCTTATCGGGGAAATTACAAGTCATTCCGTTGACGCCGTCGTCATAGGCCTTCTTCATAACCGCCTCGTCCGATACGCCCCACGCACGGACATTGAAGCCCATTTTCTGCCACTTCCATACATCATCCGCAGAAATGTTGCCCGCCTTGGGACAGATTTCGTCTATGCCGTCACGCTTCATGTTTTCAAGAATTCCGTCGGTTACATCTGCCGTGAGATATCCGAGCTTGAGTTTGGGTGAAGCCGACTTCATCGCAACAAGGGCGTCGTACTTGAAGGAGGTTACAACGCATTTCTTTTCTATGCCGTACTTGTATATAAGCTCGGAAACCTCTTTTTCAAGTCCCGCCTTTTTAAGCTCTATCGCAAAGGTAATATTTCTGTGTGCAAAGTGAATAAGGAAATCCTCGAAGGACACAATTTTGTCGGTAAGCTCGCCCTTCTTCACATTGAAGCGCTGAAGCTCCTCAAAGGTGTAGTCCTCGATTGTACCGCTCTCACCCGTGACTCTTTCAAGGGTATCGTCGTGGAAAAGCACAAGAACGCCGTCCTTTGTTTTCTGAACGTCGGTTTCTATTCCGTTTGCGCCCATAAACATACCGAGGTAGAAGGACATTATCGTGTTTTCGGGGGCGTATTCCGATGCTCCCCTGTGGGCGAAGTTCACGAAATGATCCGCTGTATCCGCCTTTATCATCTTATCCATTTCGGGATATTTGCCGTTTATGAAGTTTCCGAATGCCTTATCATCTATAAAGGGATTTTTGTCCGACTCAAGACTCTTTAAGTACCTTCCGTAGGTGTCGTTATTCCAGACGTGGTTGCCGACAAAGACATCCACCTTTATATCCTTGAGCTTGTCAAGGCTTTCGTAAAAATGACCTCTCTGGAAGTAGTACAAATCCCTTTCGTCAAGGAAGCCCTTCTTCATCTGGTTGACACCCGCACCACCGAACATACCCGCACGGTATGTCACGCCGTTTTCCTCAACGTCCCAGAAGAAGGAGTATGTTCCCATTGTATGACCGGGAGTATACATACAGAGAATTTCCGTATTGCCGAGCTTTATGGTCATACCGTCCTTTATGTAGTGATTGGGAACAAAGACCAGATGCTCGTGAATCTTCAGTCCCTTTTCACCGATATAGCGCAAATCCTCCTCGGCAATATAGGTTTCCGGAGCACAATGCTCAAGAAGCTTTCTTGTGCCGTATACGTGGTCTCCGTGGCCGTGGGAGAAAAGGATTATTTTTACGTCCTTTATATCAAATCCGAGGGTCTTCATATTGTCCATTATGATGTCGGCTGTTTCCTCGTAGCCGGTATCGATAAGTATAAGTCCCTCTCCCGTATCAATAAGGTGTGAGCTTGCTCTGTACTCACCGACAAAGTAAATATTTCCGCAAAGCTTAAAGGGCGGAATTATAGGATTTTCAGGCATAATAGTCTCCTCCCGCAATTTTATTTCCAGCTGATTTCTGCGCTTCCGTCATCATTGTACTTAATTCTTTCGCCGTGAAGCTGTACGCTGTCGAGATATCCGAGGAATTCCTCCTTGGACTTGAAGGTCGGCTGGAAATTGTCAACTATTTTCCTTGCGAGCTTTGCACCGTCGGAAAGAAGGAAATGCACCATTTCAAGCTGCCACGCCGCACACTTTACGCAAGCCTTATCGGGGTCTGCGATATAGTAGTCCATACCGTGACCTTTACCGACAGCACCTGCACAGTAAGGATGTACTGCGGGCATAATCATCGCAATGTCGCCCATATCCGTGCTTCCCGTACCGATGTGGTCGGTCATACCGAATTCCTCGTCGGGATAAAGGCTCTTGAATGCATCACGGCACATAACCATCATATCCTTGTTGTTGTAAAGAGGGCTGTAGCCGGGCATATCGTCAATTTCGATATTGGCACCGATGGAAAGAGCCGCACCGACAAGAGCTCTGTTTATTTTTACGTTAGCCTTCTCGATTGCTTCAAATGTTTTTCCTCTTACATACGCTTCTATTGTCACAAGCTCGGGAATGGCGTTTACCGCCTCACCGCCGTGAGTTATAATCGGGTGGAATCTTATAAGGTCGCTTTCGGGGAAGGTTTCACGCATTGCGTTTGCCGCAGAAAGACCGTTTGTCGCAGCATACAGAGCATTGACACCGTTCCACGGAGCGCCGCCCGCATGAGCGGAAACACCCTTGTAGCTTATCTTCTTCGCACGGCAACCGACAGAGCCTCCTCTTACCGTGAAGACGGATGAGGTATGCACCATAAACGCAAGGTCAACACCGTCAAAGAAGCCACGGCGCAAAAATTCGCCCTTGCCTCCGTAGTATTTTATAACACCCTTTTCAATAAGGGAGTTTCTGTATTCGATTTCGATAAGCTCCTCTGCGGGAACGGCGCAAAGTCTTATTTTACCGCAAAGCTCATCAAGAGCACCGTCCTCGGAAAGTGCCGCCGCAACACCGAGAAGTGCCGCCGACTGTGCCGAATGTCCGCAGCAGTGAACCGCACCCGTCTCCTTGTCGGCATCGGGGTGATTGGGGCAGATAAGGGAGTCAAGCTCACCGAGAATAAGGAGTGTAGGTCCTTCCCTTCCCGTGTCAAGCTCTGCCGTGAAGCCGGGGATATCCCCTGCCTTTTTAAGAGTATAGCCGAGCTTTTCGTACTGCTCCTCGAGGTATTTGGTTGTTTTCCATTCCTTGTAGCCCGTTTCTGGATTTTCCCAGATATAATCCTGTGCCGCAATTATCATATCACGGTATTTTTCGGCTCTTGTTGCAAGTGTTGACATAGTCTTTACCTCTCATTCATTTATTTTCACATAAAGTCGCTGATTTTCTTGACCGTATAATTTTCGGGAATATATTCACCGCTAAAGGTTATGCTCACGGATTTTGCCACAAGCACCTCGGTATCACGGTTTTTCCTCTCAAGCTCAACAAAGCGTGAAAGAAGAGTCGCATCCGTGCCGACAACGTTTCCGCCGTACCACATTGTGAGAATCCTTGCAACACGGGTATCGTATTCCCGAATCATTGTCGAAAGCATCTTGTTTTCGCCGATGCCGAGCTTGTTTATCCCCTCGGTGTTCACGGCAGAATACACGCTTCCGTTTGCCGTCACAAGCACGGTAACTCTTGCGGGGACACCTGTGCCGTTTGTGTGGGGAAGGTCTGCGAGAATACCGCTTGCAAATTTCAGAAGAGATGCAAAATCATACGCTTTGACTTGCGGTGTCTCTGTCTTTTCTTCCTTTTGCGGTACTGTTTCCGACGTCGGCTTTTCCGCTGTGATGACCGCATCACCTTTATTCTCTTTGCAATATTCTGCAATTACATCCAGAAATGCTTTTCCGTACTTCCTCGCCTTAGCCTCACCGACACCGAAAACCTCAAGAAATTCATCCATAGTCGTCGGCATTCTCTTAACCATATCCGAAAGTGCCGCATTGGAAAATACCGCATATGCGGGGATTTTCTCTCTTGCCGCAATCTCGTACCGCAGACTGCGAAGCTTTTCGTAAAGCTCGGCAGATTCTGATGTGAATTCCGTATCCGCCTTTCCCGAAGTCTTTTCCGCTTTTTTCTTTTTGCGTCCTCGCTTGTCCTCCGAAAGCTCCTCTGCGCTCTTTTTTCTGAACTTGCCGAAAACGGCTTCGCCATCGAAAAGGACAGACCTGCTCTTTTCCGTAAGGTCAAGGGTTTTGAATTCCGTGCTCATTGAGACAAGCCCCTCGGAAATCATAATGTCAATAAGATATTCCGCCTCGTCCCGTGTTTTCTCCTTCATAACACCGAAGGTTTTTATGTCCGAAAGCCCGTACCTTTCCACTCTCACGGAATTTTTTCCGATAAGCACCTCTTTAACTGTTGTCTTGCCGACACAGAAGCCGAGCTTTGCCTTTATTCTTGAAATGCAGGAAAGAATCATCTGTGCTTCTACCGTTATGTCAAGCACCTCAAATTCGTCCTTGCAGTTTCCGCAGTTACCGCAGAATTCGGGATGTGCCTCACCGAAATAGTCGAGGATTTTACCTCGGTAGCAATCCATTGTTTCACAGTAATCCGTCATCGCGGAAAGCTTTTCCATTTCCTTGGGGAATTGCTCCCAAAGCACATCGTCGCTCGGAGGCATAACTCCCTCGCCCGCGATGAGTGCCTTTGCGGTAAAGGAATCACCGCTTGAGTACAGAAGAATGCACTCCGCATTTTCGCCGTCTCTGCCCGCTCTTCCTGCCTCCTGGTAGTATTCCTCAAGGCTCTTGGGCATATTGTAATGTATTACATAATTTACATTGGATTTGTTTATCCCCATACCGAAGGCGTTTGTTGCGACCATCACGGATTTTCTGTCGTACTGGAAATTCTCCTGGTTTTCGCTTTTCTCGGAATCTGCAAGTCCCGCGTGGTATCTTGTTGCGCTGATGCCTTCATCGCAAAGCCGCTCGCAGATACGCTCGACTCCGCTTCTTGTGGAGCAGTATATTATTCCGCTCTGCCTTGCCCTCTCGGAAACGAGTGATATGAGTGATTTTGTCTTGTTCTTCGGCTTTAAAACCGTATAGGAAAGGTTCGGTCTGTCAAAGCTTGTTATCACCTTTTCGGGATTTTTAAGGCGCAAAAGCTCCTCGATGTCAAGCCGTACCCTCTCTGTTGCAGTTGCGGTAAACGCCGCAACCACGGGTCTTTTTGGAAGTGTCGCAATAAAATCCGCAATGCGGAGATAGCTCTTTCTGAAATCGTGTCCCCACTGGGAAATACAGTGAGCCTCGTCTATCGCAAAAAGGGAAATATTCAGTCCCTTTGCCACATAGGCGAATTCCTCCGTTTCAAGTCTTTCGGGAGCGACATACACTATTTTGTATTCTCCGCTTCGCATTCTGTCGTAGGCAAGATTCTGCTGTGACGGTGTCAGCGTGCTGTTTATAAACGCCGCGGGAATTCCCGAAGCCCTCAGCTGCATAACCTGATCCTTCATAAGGGAAATCAGCGGAGACACCACAAGCGTAACCCCGCCCGACATAAGAGCGGGAATCTGATAGCAAAGGCTCTTGCCTCCGCCCGTGGGCATTATTCCGAAGGCATCACGCCCCGAAAGTATCGCGTCGATTATCTTCTCCTGCCCCGGTCTGAAGCTGTCGTAGCCGAAGTATTGCTTCAATACCTTGTATTTATCCATAAAGCAAGGACTCCGTTAAATCTTTTCGAGTATTATTTTTCTCATTGTGTACTTTGAGCCGATGGGAAGGTCTATGCCGTTTTCGTCAATCTCCGCACCCGTAAGCTCATACTTGCCGTTAACCTTGTATTTTGCATTCATATCCACTCTCGGATATACACGGACATTGTTCTGATGCATAACATCGGTATATGCGAGCACCTCTATTTTTGTTCTTGCCATATCGCAGTACTGAAGAACAAGCATAGTCTTTGTGTCCGCAAGAATGTGACAAACGGAGCTTCTCCAGAAATCACGCTTCGCCTTGAAATCTGCGATATGAGCCTTGAGTGCCGTGAAAAGCTCATCCGACATTGCCGTCAAAGAACAGCTTATACCGATAGCACCGCCCGTAAGGAATCCCTTGAGGTACTCGATATCAACGCCTCTGACATCCGTCCAGAGAGCATCGTTTGAAGCGACAATCTTGTCGTGGCGCTTGCCGTCGTTTGTGTGGGAGAAATCGCAAAGGCTTGTCACCGATGCCCATTTTTCAATGGACTGGGGAGCCATTCTTCTTATGGTGTCCTTGTATATGCGAAGTCCCTCGTAAAGGCTGTGGTTGTCGGAAAGCCACATTCCGTCATAGTGAAGGCTGTTGGAAAGGGTCATACGAAGACCGCCCGAGGCACAGTTCTGTGCGTAAAGCTCGGGGTGTCTTGCCTTTACGTTCTTTATAACCCGTCTCAGCCCCTTGTAATATTCTATAAACGCATTTTCGTCAATGTCAAGTCTTGTATCCTGATTGAAGTCGAACTTTATAAACTCAGCACCGAATTCATCGAGTCTCTCGCAGATTGTATCCTCAATCCACCTGCAGGCGTCCTCGCGTCTGAAGTCGAGAAGGTACATTCCCTTATAACAGAAGAAGTATTCGGGATGAGCCTTGAGTATATCGGAGTTCGCACCCGCAGACTCGATTTCAAGCCAGAAGCCGAACTTGAGTCCCGCTTCCCTTACCTTTTCGGAAAGCTCGTGCATTCTTCCTCTGAAGCCCGCATCCATATTCTCGTGCCAGTCGCCACGGTACTGCCAGAACTTTGTTGCCTCGTCCTTGCCAAACCAGCCCGCATCTATTACGAAATATTCGATGCCAAGCTCCTTCGCTCTGTCAATCTGCGATGCAACATTGTCAAAGTCTATATGCTCGAACTTGTACATCCATGTATTGAACATTACGGGCATACGGCGCTCGGAGTAATTTTCGTTGAGATAGTTGTGGATTTTCCAACAATCAAGGTCGAGTCTGTTTCTTATTTCGTAGTATATAATTGTGGGGAAATCAAGAGACTCTCCGGGGAGAAGCTTATAGCAGAAGTTTCTGTTGTTCACGCCAAGCTCTGCCTCAACTCTTGTGGCAACGCCCGCAAGATGCACGGTTGTTACACTGTATTTCCACGCACAGTCCGCAAGGATATGGAACGCCATACCTCTGCCCGTCTGGTTGCTCCAGATTCCCACAAAGGGCTCTGCTCCGTAAGCATCTCTTACACCGTAAACCTCTGCACCGATTGTGGCATTAAGAGGCTGCCAGAGAGAAACGCTTTCGTTTTCCCAGGTGCTTGACTGAGTATAAACATCGTACTCGCCACCGTCAAAAACATACTTTGAAGCAAGATATGTAACATCGATGGGCTTGTCGGAGATATTGGTAATCTTACCCGTCTGACATACAACACCGTGTGAATGCACTTTTCTTACAGTCTCAATTATATATTCCTTACCCTCGGCTGTGATGCTTTCGCCATCGATTTTTATATTTTCAAGAGCCTGACCGAAGGAGCCGTAAACACTCCAGATATTGTCGGCACTTCTCAAGCTTTCAGCTTTTATCATAGTTGTTCCTCCGTGTGCGTGTGTATACTATTCTACATTGTACATTCTAACACAAAAAGTCGGAAAAAGCAAGTCAAATGCACGGATTTCTGTCGAAAATCACCGCAAAAAAGCACAAAAAATGCGGGCACGCCCAATGGACATACCCGCTTTATTGCAATAGCAGATATTCTGTTGAAAATCAGAGTGTTACGCCGTCCTTGAAGATGGAAATTTCAAAGAAGCCATTCTTTTCGGAAAGGCACTCTTCGCCTTCCGCAACGGAAACAACATAGTCGAGAAGCTCGTCTGTAAGCTTCTCCATTGAAACGCCCTCGAGAAGTCTTCCCGCATTGAAGTCAATCCAGCCCTTCTTCCTTTCGGCAAGAGCGGAGTTTGTGGAAATCTTGACCGTGGGCACGGGACCTCCGAAGGGTGTGCCTCTGCCTGTGGTAAAGAGAACTATATGTACGCCGGAAACGGAAAGATTGGTAACCGCAACAAGGTCGTTTCCGGGGCCGTTCATAAGGGAAAGACCGCTCTTTGTTACGATGTCGCCGTAGTCGAGAACATCCGTAACGTTTGCAAGACCGCCCTTCTGTACACAGCCGAGAGACTTTTCCTCAAGGGTTGTAATACCGCCCTTCTTGTTTCCGGGGGAAGGATTTTCGTATATGGGCTGATTGTGAGCCATAAAGTACTTCTTATAGCCGTTGACCATAGCAACCGTCTTATCGAACACTTCCTTGGAAACACATCTTTCCATAAGAAGATGCTCCGCACCGAACATTTCGGGTACCTCAGTAAGAATGCAGGTACCGCCCATTTCGGACATTCTGTTACAGAGCGAGCCGCAAAGAGGATTAGCGGTAATTCCGCTGTAGCCGTCAGAGCCGCCGCACTTAAGACCGATCTTCAGCTTTGAAAGCGGAACGGGAACTCTCTTGTCCTTGGCGGTAATCGCCTTGAGTTCATCTATAATCGCAAGTGCATCCTCTATTTCATCCTCGCATTCCTGCGTGTTGAGGAATCTTATTCTTTCCTCGTCAAACTCACCAAGGCAAGGCTTGAATACATCGAGGTTGTTGTTCTCGCATCCGAGACCCAGAACAAGCACACCGCCCGCATTGGGATGCTTTACAAGACCTGCAAGCACCTTCTGTGTAACCTCCATATCACCGCCGAGCTGTGAACAGCCGAAGGGATGGGGGAAATACTTTGCGCCCGCCTTTTCTGCGATAATCTGTGCGGTCTTGTTGATACAGCCTACCGTGTTTACAACCCAGATGTCGTTTCTGATGCCGACATCACCGTTCTTGCGGACATATGCCATAAAGGTCTTGTCGGTAGAGCCGATTTTAATGCCGTGGTCTACGAAATTATACTTGTAGTCGGAAATATCCGAAAGGTTTGTCTTTACATTGTGGGAATGAACGTGCTCGTCCTTCTTTATGTCCTCTGTTGCGTGACCAATCGGAAAGCCGTACTTTATAATGTCCTCGCCCGCCTTGATGTCACGTCTTGCGTACTTGTGTCCCTCTTCGAGGTTTATGTATACGTTATCATTCTCGTGAATTACGAGTGTCTTAGCCTTATTTTCCAATGTACTTTTCAACCTCCGCTGTAAGATATGAAAGGTCCTCGTCCCAGAATGCCTTGTTTGCAAGGATGTCCTTTACGCTCTCGTTCTTCATAAACGCCATAACCTTTTCGTCGTCGTTGGGTGTGCCGACCTTGTAGAATTCGATAAGCTTTGCAAAGGAGAAGAGGAGTGTTTCGGGCATTGCGTTCTTTCTCTTTATGTATTCAAGGATGGAGGGAAGAACTCTTACCTTGAACTTTGAAACGGAGTTAAGGGAAATGGATGCGCAAAGGTGCTTGATGAAGGGATTCTCGAATCTTTCGAATACATTGTTCGCATAGTCGAGAAGCTCCTCCTCGGGAAGGTCGAGTGTGGGGATGATTTCCTCATATACGCACTTCTTTACGAATGCGCTCATCTTTTCGTCCTTCATACAGTCGCCAACGCTTTCGATGTTGCACAGCATTGCGTAGGGAATCATGGATGTGTGTGCACCGTTGAGAATACGAACCTTTCTTGTTCTGTATCTTTCAAGGTCGTTTGTTACTATAATATTGAGGTTTGCCTTATCAAAGGGGAATTCCTTTACGAGGAAATCGGGACCCTCGATAACCCAGAGGTGGAAGAGCTCGCTTGTGTCAAGCATCTTGTCCTCATAGCCGAGGTCAATCTTTTCGTCCTTGGGATAGCCCGTAACGATTCTGTCAACGAGAGTATTGCAGAAATGGTTTTCCTTTTCAATCCAAGCGGCAAAGTCGTCGCCGAGATTCCAGAGCTTTATATATTCAAGAACGCACTTCTTGAGGTTTTCGCCGTTTCTGTCAATAAGCTCGCAGGGAAGGAAAATAAATCCGGGGAGTCCCTTTTCAAATCTTCTCTTGAGAAGGAGTGTAAGCTTTCCGGGGAAGGATACCGCGGGAGCATTTTCAATCTTGTCGTCCGCAACAAAGGCGATACCGGATTCGGTTGTGTTGGAAACGATGAATCTGAAGGATGGGGCATCTGCAAGTGCAAGGTATTCCTCGAAATTCTTGTAGGGCTGAACTGTGCGGTCGATAACATCGATAACCTTTGTGTCAACCGTGGGAGCGCCGTCCTTCATACCTCTCATAATGTGAGTGTAAACGCAGTTCTGAGCCTCAAGCATATCGCACATACCCTTTTCGATAGGCTGTACAACAACCACGCTTGCATCAAAATCGCTGTTTTCGTTTGTAAGCTGAACTATCCAGTCAACAAAGCCACGGAGGAATCCGCCCTCTCCGAACTGGATTATTTTATTTACTCTTGCTTTCTTCTCGAACATTTTAAAATACCGTCCCTTTTTAATATTTTAATACTGTGCTTGTATTATAGCACACACAAATCAAAAAAGTCAACGGGTTTATAAAAAAGTATATCAAAGTGCAACAAAACGGTCTCTTTTTGGAAAATATCGGCATTTTTGTATGCAAAATATTAACGGCACACCCGATTACTCCTTTGAAAGGTCGGTATTTCTCACCGCTTCACGCACCTTGAGAATATAGGTCGGCGACACGGAAAGCTCGTCAATGCCCATACGCAGAAATTCCCGTGTAAGTGACGTATCAGAGGCGAGCTCACCGCAGATTCCCACCCATATGCCCTGCTTGTGTGCGTTTTCCGCCGTCATTTCGATAAGACGAAGCACCGCCTCGTGATGGGGGTCGCAGAATTGCTCGGCAAGCGGATTCTGTCTGTCGGCGGCAAGGGTATACTGCGTAAGGTCGTTTGTGCCTATGCTGAAAAAGTCCACAAGGCGGGCAAGCTTTTCGGAAATAAGTGCCGCCGCGGGAGTTTCAATCATAATGCCGATTTCCGTTTTGGCGTTGTAAGCCGTCCCCTCCGACGAAAGCTCCTTTTTCACCTCGTCGCAGATTTCAAGAATCCTCTCAACCTCACGCACGCTTGTAATCATCGGGAACATAATGCCGAGATTTCCGTATGCGGAAGCCCTGAAAAGAGCACGGAGCTGGGTTTTGAATATGTCCGTCCTCTCAAGGCAGATTCTTATTGCACGGAAGCCCATTGCGGGATTTTCCTCGTGGGAAAGTCCGAAATAGTCTGCCTTTTTGTCCGCACCGATATCAAGAGTTCTTATGATGACCTTCCGACCGCCCATACATTCAAGCACCCTTTTATAGGCATCGAACTGTGTTTTTTCGCTCGGGTAATCGCTTCTTTCAAGATAAAGAAACTCGCTTCGGAAAAGCCCTATTCCGCCCGCATCATTAAAAAGTGCCGCTCCCACGTGGTCTACGCTTCCGATGTTGGCGTAAATATTTATTTTTCTGCCGTCAAGAGTTATATTCTCCTTGCCCTTGAGGGTTTTCAACAGCTCCTTCTTTTCAAGGTCGTTTTTCTGCTTTTCCTTCATCATCTTCATTGTTTCTTCGTCGGGATTTATTATAACCTCTCCCGTGTAGCCGTCAACGAAAGCTGTGTCTCCGTCCTTTATTTCGGACAAAAACTCCTTGCCTACGCCCACCACGGCGGGGATATTCATATTTCTTGCAAGGATTGCCGTGTGGGAATTCCTCGAGCCGTGACACGTGACGAAGGCAAGCACCTTCTCCTTATCGAACAGCACGGTCTGGCTCGGAGCGAGGTCGTCCGCACATATCACGGATTCCTCCGTGGGCATAGCATCGCCCGCTTCCTCCTCAGACATACAGCTTATAAGCCGTGAGGAAATATCCTTGACATCTGCGGCTCTGCCCTGCATATAGCTGTCCTCCATTGAGGAAAACATCCCCGCAAAGTTTTCTGCCGTGACAGCAACCGCATACTCGGCGTTGACATGTCTGTTTTCTATTATATTGCGTATTGATTCGTTGTAGTCATCGTCGTCAAGCATCATAATGTGGGTCTCGAAAATGCTTGCGTTGTCCTCGCCTACCTCACGAAGTGCTCTCTCGTATATTTCCGAAAGCTCCGCCGTTGCCTTTTCCTTTGCCTTTGCAAGCCTTGTAAGCTCGGACTCCACATCCGAAATTCCGTGGCGGCATACTTCCGTCTCCTTTTTTCGGAACAGTGATATTTTCCCGACAGCGATAGCGCCGTAAACGCCCTTACCGAAATATTTCCGCATTGCCGCCACTCCTTTCCCCTATCCTTAAAGATTCTCCGAAAACAGCTCTCGGATTCTTTCCGATGCGATATCCTCGTCCTCGCCCTCGGCACTTACCGTGACGGTGTCTCCGCACTTTACTCCGAGGCTCATTACCTGCATAAGCTTTGCAAGGCTGACTCTTTTTCCGTTCTTTTCAATAAAGATTTCGCTTCTGAACTCCTTCGCCGCCTTTGCGAGCATTCCCGCAGGTCTTGCGTGGATTCCGATTTTGTCCTTTATGATATAATCAAAGCTTTTCATATGCTGTCCTTTTTTCAGTTTTGTTTTATTTCAAATAATTTCTGCTCTGCGTGAACATTTCCCGTTGCCGTAATCCGTATTTCCGCCTTTTCACCGACCTCTGTCACCACAATCGGAGTCACAAGGCTGTAGCCCGATTTTACTATACCGTCTCTGTCAAAGGAAATAAGGAGCTCGCCCTTTTTCACTCTGTCGCCACCCTTGACGTAGCTTCGGAAGTATTTTCCGCCGAGCTTTACCGTGTCAAGTCCGATGTGGACAAGTATTTCGGCATCGTCGTCGGAAAGGATATTCACTGCGTGCTTTGTGTCAAATACGTTTACTATTTCACCGTCACAGGGAGAATAAATCTTGTTTTCTGATGGCTCAATTGCAACGCCCATACCGAGCATTCCCGATGAAAACGCCTCGTCGGGGATGTCCTTCAGCTCAATCACCTTGCCCGAGGTCGGAGCGAAAACGGAATAATTTCCCTGTGTCTTCGGTGCTTTTTCCACAGCTTCACCGACATCCGACTCAATGCCGTCCATATAATCCTCAAGCCGTGATTTTACAACCGACACCTGCGGTCCGTAAACAATCTGTATGCCGTTGCCCTTGTGAATAACGCCCGAAGCACCGCTTTTGCGAAGAAGTCCGTCGTTTACCTTTTTCGGGTCGTGTACCGTCACACGGAGTCTTGTGGCACAGCAGTCGATGTCGGAAATGTTCGCTTTTCCGCCGAGACCCTCGACTATATACGCACTTTCCGTAGCCTTTGTATTAAGACTGTTCTGTACCTTTTCGTTTCTGCGGTTGTAGTCGTCTCTGGTGTAAAGCTTTGTTTCCTCGTCGTCATCCTCTCTGCCGGGGGTTCTGAAGTTGAATTTTTTAATAAGGAAGCTGAAAACAACATAATAGACTATCGCATATACAAGTCCGACAATCACAACCCACAGCCAGTTTGTCTTTGCGTTCCCCTGAAGAACACCGAAAAGAGTAAGGTCGATAATACCGCCCGAAAATGTCATTCCGACACCGACTCCGAATATATGCATCAGCATATAGGAAAGTCCCGCAAGAACACAGTGCACCGCATACATCACGGGCGCAACGAAAAGGAAGGTAAACTCGATAGGCTCGGTAATACCCGTGAGCATAGAGGTCAGCGCCGCGGAAAGGAGAAGTCCTCCCACGACCTTGCGCTTTTCGGGTCTTGCGCATCTGTACATAGCAAAAGCGGCGGCGGGAAGTCCGAATATCATAAAGGGGAACTTACCCGACATAAATCTCGTTGCGGAAACGGAGAACTGCTCGGTAGCCTTTGACGCAAGCTCGGCAAAGAAGATGTTCTGAGCACCCTGAACGGTAACGCCGTCAATTATCATAGCACCGCCGAGCTCCGTTTGCCAGAAGGGCATATAGAAAACGTGATGAAGTCCGAAGGGGATAAGAGCACGCTCGATGATACCGTAAATCCACGTTCCCGCATAGCCCGAGGCAAGCACAAGATTTCCAAGGCTCGCAATACCGCTCTGTACAATCGGCCAGAGATAGAACATAAGAATACCAACGAAAAGGTAAACTATGCTGCTGACAATAGGTACAAATCTCGTACCGCCGAAGAAGGAAAGCACCTGGGGAAGCTGAATTTTATAAAATCTGTTATGCAGCGCCGCAACACCGAGACCTACAATAATACCGCCGAAAACGCCCATCTGCAAGGTGGTAATACCCAGTGACGTGGTCGTGGAGTTTGCCGCCATAGCCTCAACACCGCCGTTTGCGTTTATAAGCGTGCTGATTGCGGCATTCATTACAAGGTAGGCAATAGCACCCGAAAGTGCCGCAACCTCCTTTTCCTTTTTCGCCATACCGATGGCAACACCCATAGCGAAAAGCAGAGCAAGATTGTCAAATACCACGCTTCCCGTTTTGCTCATAATATCGAGAAGAGTGTATAAAAGACCGCCCTCATAAATGATTTTCGTAAGTCCGTAGGCCTCAAGGGTTGTGGGATTGGTAAAGGAGCTTCCCACGCCAAGTAAAAGTCCCGCGACGGGCAAAAGAGCAATCGGGAGCATAAAGGAGCGCCCAACTCTCTGAAGCACGCCGAAGGTGTTGTTTTTTATACTCATAAATATTCCTTTCATAATCGGCAAGTGCAAATTACCTTGCCGAAATTTATCGCTGAACTTATAATTCCGCATTTTTCGGATTTTATGAATACAATATCCCCAAAAACAAAAAATATGCAAAAAAAATACGGATGACAACACAAAATCATCATCCGTAAATCTTTATTTCAAATTGAATTTCAGCCGATTACAATCTTACCGACCTTACAGAAATCACCGTCATATTCGGCATCTGTACAGAAGTAAGCGGTGAATTTGTCGCTCTTAAGCCCTAACTGAATTTCGTATTCTCCGCTTGCAATATCCTCGGGAAGCACAGCACAAATCTCGCCCTTGTGCTTACCGGGAAGCCATTTTCTCAAATCCTCATCGCAGACAAAGGTGTACTCCGCATCCGCATTCTTTAGCTTTACGCAAAGAGGAATCTGCGTGTACATAGGAGCAACACCGATATTCTCAATGTTGGCAACAAGCTTCACGGTATCCCCCGCCTTTGCATTTTCGGGATATTCAAAGCTGTTTATCTGCATATGATAACCCATCTTGCGAACCCATGCAATAACCTTGTCCTTCCATTCAAAGGGTACGGGAAGCGACTTTGCATTGAAGGAGGAAAGATGCCATTGAAGGCTTCTGTCGATAAGTATATCGATGTCCCATCCCTGACGCTTCCATTCTCCCAGCCACCAGTAGGACTCGAAGGAAACGGGAACGGTTTTCCACATATCCTTTACCTTTTCGATTTTGGGCGGGTAAAGAGTATCAATATGAAGCGGGTCGCCAAAGCCGTCACCTCGCCAGCCTGTCATAATCTTCTCGTTAGCATAGCGAAGAAGCTCGGGGCGTCCCACCTGACCGAAAAGTCTTGTCTTTTTGAATACCGAGGTGTAAACATCAACGATAACCTCAAGAATGTTGTCACCGAAAAGCTCAAGCTTGTGTCCCTCTCCCCACGCACCGGGAAGTGAGATATCCATAGCGTAAAGTCCGTCGGCACCGTCAAAGCGTTCACCGAATTTCTTCACAGCCTCAAGGAAAAGCTCAACGAATTTCGGGTCTGTGGGCGAATCCTTGACTCTCTTTCCCGTAGGTCTTTCGGGGCATTCAACAATGGATTTCAGCCATTCGGGAACATCATCCTGCCATCTTGTGGAGTGCGCCATAAGACGGAAAATGGCAACCTGGTCTCTTTCCTTTGCCTTGTTGAGTATATCCTCGATAAACTTATAATTGTACACTCCTCTTTCGGGCTCAAATTCCTTCCAGAGAAATCTTATGTACGCCACGGGAACATCCTCGGGATAATAGCCCTCCTCATAGCCCTTTTCCTCAACGCCCTCGGGAACGGGATAAGGCTCGTAGTTTTCCGTTTCGCACATATTGTTTTCCGGCTTTACAACACAGTCGGAATAAATGGGGTCGCCTCTGAAATGCTGGAAGCTCATAAAGCCCGTGAAAGGGTTTTGCTTTATTTCGGGAGCGTAGCCGAATTTATTTATTTTGGTCAAATTAAAACATCCTTTCAACAATAAACTTAAATGCTGAATTTATTATATATCATATCAAGAAAAAATACAACCGGATTTCCTAAAATATGAAAATAAAGTCATTTTTAATCAAATATATACCTTTTTGCAAAGCATCATTTGGATTCCATATACCGAACAAACTCACGGTAAAGCTGTCCGATTGTACCCTTGCCGCCGCTTATTTCGGATATATCCGCAGCTCTTACATAAGGCTTCGGGATATGTATATGCTCATCCAAAGCATTCTCAAAGTCACGGTATCCTATGTGTAATCCATCAAGCGGGACGATATAATAATCCTCCTTGTCGGAATGCTCTGCAATCACAACGCCGTATCCGTTTTTGAAAAAGGGCTGATGATAATACACAAGTCCACAGTTTTCAACAACATTCGGAAATTCCACCACAGTGTTGTTAAAACAAATTTTTTCGCATTCATCGCAGCTTTCTTCACATTCCGCTCCGATATATTCAGACGAATAATATCCGCACACCTCAAGCCTTGAATTAAGCTTGCATCCTGCAATAACATCCTCACGGAAAGGCTCGTTGCATTTCAGAATTCTTCGTTTTTCAACGGTATATTCCGTAGTATCGCAAGGAGCATAACCGTATTGTTTGTGCCACTTTGAAATCGTTTCAAGTACTGCTTCATAATCACGGCAAATATACTTTTCGGTAGCGGAAAATCTGTCAAGCACAATATTTAGCTCGTAAATGCTGTCCGTGTCCTCCTCGTGAAAAAGCGAGGCGGATTTTTTCATCATACAAATAATTTTATTGATATACTCCGCCACATTCGTTTCCTTGCAGGACTTTTCCAAAAGCTTAAGAAGATAAATTGCGTTGTCAAAGGTACCGGAATATCTGTAAGCAATGGCACAAAGCTGTATTTCGGAATACTCCGTATTAAGCTCCGAAATTTTCTGTGCAAGATTTCCGAAACCAATATTATCCAATACAACAGATTGCAGTTCTTTTCTCGTCATAAAGCTCCTTTGTGTTATTCTATCTCACTTGCCGCCTTCATTATATTCTCTCCGTCGGCAACATAAATATCGGAATTCGCCTCTAAAATATCGTGGTCATAATTATACTTATCATAAATACCGACAGTATAGAATCCCGCATTTTTAGCCGTTGTCACCGCAAGAGCGGAGTCCTCAAAAACGCATGCCTCACACGCTTTCGCACCGAGAAATTCCGCCGCCGCAAGGAATACATCGGGCTTGTCCTTGCCCTTTCCTATGTCCGCACAGGAGACTATCGTTTCCATATACTTATCAAGACCGAAATGTGCCGCTACCTCAACAAGAAGGTACTTTGCCGTTGCGGAGGCTATGCACATTCTTATTCCCCGACTCTTAAGATACTTAAGAAGCTCAAACGTGCCTTCCTTTACGTTTACGACCTCCTTGTAATATTTTCTGCAAAGCTCGTTTGTTTCGTCCGTAAGCTCGTCAGCACTCTTCGGGAAGCCGTACTGCTTTATCATATGCTCCCAGCAGAGCTTCATTGTCATTGTTCTTATAGCCTTGTCGTCCTCGGCGCTGGGGTAAAAATCCTTCTTGCCGAGATACTTTTCACCGAAAATCGGCCACGCATATTCCCAGAATGTAAGGGAATTTACAAGTGTGCCGTCCATATCGAATATTGCCGCTTTTATTTTCATTTTGCTCTGTGCCTCTCCTTATTTCATTGCGTCAATCAGGAATTCAACATCGTTTACAAGAATTCCGTCCGCACCCATTTCGATGAACTTCTTTATGTTTTCCTTTGTTGTGTAGCCAACGCCCTCGGGAGTGCACTTGCCTGCCATACACCAGAGCTCAACATGGGGATATTTCTTCACTTTTGCCACATTTTCCTCGGTAAACCAGTCCTCCCAGAGTCTTATGTAGTCAGCACCTGCCTCTACGCATTCGTCAATGTTTCCGGGACCTCCCATAAATACAAGCACCTTGACACCGGGGATAATCTTCTTTGCGGTTTCAACGCCGTGAGCGGTAAGCACGCCGAGAATTATCTTGTCGGTACAGCCGTACTTTTCGGAAAGCTCAAGAATCTTGGGTATAGTCTTTTCGTCCTTGATGTGAATAAGAAGCGGAAAAGCACCCGCCATCATATAGTGGTCGAGAAGATGAGAGCAGAATTCGGGGTTTCTCTTGTGACGGAGCGCAAGGAATTCGGTTGTTGTCATTTCGGGAATGTTTCTGTCGTCACCGAAAAGATGGCTTGCTCTGTCGTCGTGATGTATTGCAAGGTCGCCGTCCTTTGTAAATCTTACGTCAACCTCTACCATTTCAGCACCGCTCTTGAGTGCGTGAAGTGCAGATAAAACCGTCTGCTCGGGGTATACTGTAGGTCCGCTTCTGTGGGCTATGATTCTCATAAAAATTCCTCTCTTTTTGGTATCAAACTGATTTTATTGTCAATGACTGTCTTGCCGTCTACGATAAGCCGTAATGCTTCCGCAGGCATAACTTTATACTTTAATTATACCAACAATCGGGACGGTTGTCAAGCGGTTATTTTGTCAAAGTACCCGAATACATTTTTTGAAATATATATTGACCTTGCGAAAAAATTGTTGTATAATCGGAATATACGGAAAAGGAGGAGCCATCATGAAAAAGAAAAAATTTTTCCTTTTAATCCTGCCGATTCTCGCACTTATTCTTGAAATCATCCCTTACGGTGCGGTGTGCGTTTTCGCAAATCCCGACGGTGAAGTCACAAGGAAGCTCTACTCATACTTCAGTCTTGTCCCCTACGGATATGCGAATTTTTCACCGCTTATTGTGTGCGTGCTCACCTGCATAATAACCGCATTAACCGTGATATATCTTATCAGAAGAAAGCGAATGACCGTTGTTTTTGCGGAATTTCTCACCTGGATATGCGCATCCCTCTCGCTGTGTCCGCTGATTTACGGCACGGAGTTTTACTCGGTTGTCGGAGGGCTTATAAGCGCATCCCTTTTCCTGCAGGCAATTATCATTCATAAACATATGCTCAAATCGAAAGGAAGCCAAAAATGTACGACCTTATTATAAAAAACGGCAAAATTATAGACGGTACAGGCTCGCCATACTTCAGAGCCGACATCGCCGTAAAGGACGGTAAAATTGCAAAAATCGCAAGGCATCTTGACGGCGCAAAGGAAATAATCGATGCCTCGGGACTTACCGTAACCCCGGGCTTTATTGATGCCCACAGCCATTCGGACAAGACAATCATAACCTTCCCCGAGCAAAGAGAAAAAGCTGAGCAGGGCATAACAACCAGCGTCGGCGGACAATGCGGAACTTCAATTGCACCCTGCTCCCGTGATACTGAGGACAAGGGTATTTACGAAAATATGGGTACGTTTATCCAAAGCGCAAAGGACAATCCCCAAGGCTCTAATACGGCACTTCTCATAGGTCACGGTTCTGTGAGAAATGCGGTTATGGGTACGGAAAACAGAGAGCCTACAACCGAAGAGCTTGAAAAAATGAAGCAACACCTTAGAATCGCTATGGAAAACGGTGCTGTCGGTATGTCCTTCGGTCTGATTTATAACCCGGGAATGTTTGCAAAAACAGACGAGCTTTGCGAGCTTGCAAAGGTGCTTGCCGAATACGACGGGATTCTTGAAGCCCACATCCGAAACGAAAGCAACGAGCTTATAAGGGCTGTAAGTGAGTTTATAACCGTAGTGAAAGCAAGCGGTGTCCGTGGCATAATCTCCCACCACAAGTCCTGCTTCTTTGAAAACTGGGGCAAGGTCAGCCACACACTCCGTATGATAGACGAAGCAAACGAGGAAGGCTTTGACCTTTACTGCAACGTCTACCCCTACACAGCATCGCACACAAGCCTTGCCTCATACATAGTCCCCAAGGAATACCACGCAGACAACGGCGTATGCAGAAATCTCAGGGCCCCCGACACATACAAAAAAATCAAGGAAGCCGACCTAAAAAAGCGTGGAGGTGACGACCTTTCCTGGATACTTGTTGTTCTTTGTAAGAATCATCCCGAGGTACTCGGCAAGCGCATATCGGAAATTGCCGAAATGTGGGGAATGTCCCATCACGATGCCGCATACAAGCTTCTCATAGACAGCGAAAACACCTGTAACTGCTGCTTCTTCTCAATGTGCGAGGAGGATGTGGAAACAGTGATGAAGCACCCGAGAGCAATGATAGGCACAGACTCTGCCGTGGCAAGAAATGCAACTGTATTCCACCCGAGGCTCAAGGCGACCTTCCCGAGAGTGCTCGGTGAATATGTCCGAAACCGCAAGGTAACAACTCTCCACGAAATGATACGCAAAATGACCTTGATGCCCGCCGCGGTATACAATCTCACGGGCAAGGGACTTCTTCGCGAGGGAATGGATGCGGATATATGCATTTTCGACGCGGACAGAATCATCGACAAGGCGACATATCAGAATTGCAACGAAAGATGCGAGGGTCTGAGCTTCGTAATTATCGATGGCAAGGTTGCCGTAAAGGATGCCGTATTCAACGGTACAATGGCGGGAAAAATCTTCCTTAAATAAAAAATCAGCCGTGGCGTGATGCTACGGCTTTTTGATTGTTTTTGGCTTGACTATGCAAGCAACATCACCGACAAATTCCTGTTTTCCCGTGAATTAAATTTTCTTTCCTGCAAACAATATACCAAACGCAAAACACGCAGAAAGGAACAAGCCTTGAAGCCCCTCAAAGAATACATCTACATCACCCTCGGAGCATTTATGCTTGCCGTGGCAGTCAATTGCTTTCTTGTGCCCGT
>JAFYPA010000023.1 GCA_017560085.1 Clostridia bacterium | reverse complement strand
GTGCCACCTCTCCCAATGGGCGAGGCAAGTCAGCGAATGCCAACAACAAAGCGACAAATCCCAATTTTGCATTTTGCCCTTTGTATTTTGCATTTCGGTGCTACGCACCGATAACCCTCCCAAAAATTTACCGCATCACCAATTTCAAATAAATAAAATTTTTCTCCGAAAAATTTTTACATTGATTATGCATTATGCATTATGCATTATGCATTAAAAAAAACAGAGAGCCTCGGCTCTCTGTTTTTTTGTCTTATTCCTTGTTGTCCGTATTCGCCGCAGCCTTGCCGCCGATGAAGCCGTTTATCATTGAGGTAACATCCAGTCCCGTGGACTCCTTGATACCGTCTATAACCTGATTCGTGCTTGTCATAACGTCCTTTATGAGCTTTGTCGAGTTGCCGTCGCCGTACATAACAATCTTGTCTGTCTGTGCAAGAGGTGATGCCGCATTCTTGACAACCTCGGGGAGAGCTGTGAGATACATTTCGAGCACGGATGCTTCACCCATCTTCTTCTGAGCCTCAGCCTTCTTTTCTATTGCTTCAGCCTCTGCAAGACCCTTGGCTCTGATACCCTCTGCCTCCTGCTCCATTGCAAAGCGGAGTGCTTCTGCCTCAGCCTTCTTTGCTTCTGCCTCGCGGATTGCTTCGTATGCCTGAGCATCCGCTTCCTTCTGACGCTTGATAAGGTCGGCCTCCGCTTCCTTTTCAGCCTTGTACTTCATGGCATCAGCCTGCTTTCTGATTTCCGCATCAAGCTTTCTTTCCTTGATTGCGATTTCCTGCTGTGCAAGCTCTGTTTCCTTTGCAAGTCTTGCAAGGTCTGCCTCTGCCTTTGTAACCTCGATGGTCTTTCGCTGATTTTCCTGCTGAATGGAGTATGCCGCATCCGCTTCAGCCTTCTTTGCATCCGCCTGAGCCTTGAGTGCGGACTTCTGGATTTCCAGGTCTGTGTTCTGCTCGGCAATCTTTCTGTCTGCCTCAACCTTTACGGCGTTTGCCTCCTGCTGTGCGTTGGCTGTGGCAATTGCGATGTCTCGCTGTGCGTTTGCCTTGGCAATCTGTGCGTTCTTTCTTATCTGCTCGATGTTGTCGATACCCATGTTTTCAATGGTGCCCGCACCGTCCTTGAAGTTCTGGATGTTGAAGTTTACAACCTCGATACCGAGCTTTTCCATATCGGGAACTACGTTTTCCGTGATTTTCTTCGCAACGCCCTGTCTGTCCTGAACCATTTCCTTAAGTCCCACAGAGCCCACAATCTCACGCATATTACCCTCGAGCACCTGCGTTACAAGATGAATAAGCTCCGGCTGACGCATACCAAGAAGGGATTCCGCCGCGCGCTTTAAGCATTCGGGGTCGGAGGAAACCTTGATGTTCGCAACGCCGTCAACCATTACGTTGATGAATTCGTTGGTGGGGACAGCCTCTGTTGTCTTTACGTCAACCTGCATAACACGGAGCGAAAGCTTGTCCACTCTTTCAAGGAAGGGAATTCGCCAGCCCGCCTTACCGATGAGGATTCTCTTCTTGCCGAGACCCGTGATAATATAAGCGGTGTCCGGCGGTGCCTTGAGATATCCCGCTACGAAAATAATTAGCAGTGCAATAACGGCAACGAAAATAATCGGAGCAATCGGAGATGAGCTTGTCTCGATTACTTGCTGAAGTGTGTAGGTAGTTAACATAATAACTCCTCCTTTTCTGAAATTTACGGATTTGCACCGTATTAAATACATATGAATATATATTGCCTGCCGATGCCCGAGTGTATACCCACGGACACGGGGAGCTCAGAGTGGCAAAAAAGACCTTTACAGAAGATATAAAATCTGCCGTAAAAGTCTTGTACGAATCTTTTTCAAGGATTCCTGCTTTGCCGGGTGCAAGCGCACCGTTCTGACGGCAAGACACCGATGAAGAACATCGGAACTACTCCCTTTGTGAGTATTATTATAGCAGACCCACACGGACTTGTCAAGGGCTCGGAGCCCCTTTTGAACCGATAGATGAAAAAATGCAATTATTTTGCGTATTTGGGGTCAAAACTGCGTTTTTTAATAATATGGTTTTTGACTGTTTTAACTTATATAAGGATTTGCGGGGATTTTGTTGATTTTGAATCTTTTTAAATGTCAACAAGGGGATAACGGCACATTTCACTCTGCGGATTCGCTGTTTTCCGTGCTTTCCGAGGCTTTGTCGGCTTTATCCGTGCTGTCGGTTATTTGCTCGGAATTTTCGGAAGCTTCGGGTTTTTCCGAGGCCGTCGAGGCTTTTTTCGCATTCGTTACCGTGAAATCTCTTGTGTATACGACTCTTTCTCTGCCGTTTACCGTTACGGCGCTTATCTCCATATGCATATTTCCCACGGGGAGCTTGTCGAATTCGCACATAGCATCAAAGTCCGCACAGATTGTGGTGTAGGTGTAGCCGTCCTGAGTGTACCACTTGGGATTCTTTACGGTTTCCGACATATGAACGGTGCCCTCGTCGTCGGTGACGGTAAGGGTTATGCCCGCAATCGGATTTTCCGAGGCTATCTGCGGTGTGGACGCACTTATGGAGTATGCCGAGCCCTGAGCGAGCTCCTTGGGGAAGTGGAAGTTGAACAGTATAAGCTTGTCCTTGTTTACACTTTCGAAATTGGGATTATAGTAGAGTGCGCTGTCAAGAAGCTGAGGCACATACTCGTGCGGAGGCTTGTGATGGTTGTTTTGCGTTGCCCAAAGGCTTCCGTACCACTTGTCGCACGCCATAAAGTGAAGGTGCACGCCGTAGCTTCCGCCGGAGTTACCCATTATTGCGAACTTTTCGCCCTTCTTTACCTTGTCGCCTATTTCAACATCGTAGGAGGCAAGATGATAGTAAAGGGAAACCCATCCGCCGTCGTGCTCAAGAGCAACATAATTGCCCGCACCGCTGTTTCTGCCCGTGGCACAGTCAACGACCTTGCCATCCGCAACGGCGATGATGTTCAGCGAGGTTGAAATGATATCCACGCCCTTATGGAATTCCCACTTATTATAGGCTCTGAAGCCGTAGGGAGAAGTAACTCTTATCGCACCCTCAAGCGGAAGCACTACCTCGGATTCCTCGGGGATGTAGAGCTCTTCCTCCTCTTCCTCGTCCTCCTTGTCCTCCTTGTCGGTGGTATCCTTGCTTTCGGTCTTTCCCGAATCGGTGCTTGGCTTTGTTGTATCGGAATTGTTGCCCGTGCTGTCCTCTGTCGGCTTTTCGGTTGTCTGCTGACTTGCCCTTATGACCTTGTAGCTGTAGCTGAAAACGAGCTTTGGCATTTCGCCCTCGGTGCCTGCGAAAATTTCGAATTTCTGCTTGCCGTAGCCCGCATCCGAGAAGCGGATAAGCTTGTCAAAATATGTAAAAACATTGTAGGATGTGATATTATCCTCGGGATTCAGCTCTACAGCGAAATCTATATCCGTGCCCGCAATTCTGCATCGCACCATTGTTATGGGACGGTCGGAAACCACGGTTCCGTAAAGTCCGTGAGGAGCACCCACTGCGATTTTGTCGTTTGTCATCTTGCGGAAGCCGTAGTAGCTTATTGTCGCGCTCTGAGGCTTTTCCTCCTTCTTTGAGGGCTTCTCCTCGTCCTTGACGGGCTTTTCGGGCTCTTCCTTTTCGGTGTCGTCCGTTTTGTCCGATTCCGTGGGCTTTTCTTCTTCCTTTGTAAGTCCGGATTCGATTTCGGTGTTTTCCTCTGTCTTTTCCTCGGAATCCGATTCGATTACAACATCCGTGCTCGGCTTTTCCGTTACCGTGTATGCGTACTCAAACAAAAGCACAGCATCATTTTCGTTCACCGAGGCGTAAACCTCAAAGACCTGCTCGCCGAGACCCGCATCCGAGAAGCACATAAGCTTGTCGAAATATGTGAAAACATTGTAGCTTCGGATGTTGTCGTCCGTCTTGAAGCGCAGAGTATAATCCATTTCCGTGCCGACGATTCGGCAACGCACCATAGTGATGGGAGCGTCCGACTTGATTCTGCCGTAAAGCCCGTGGGGAGCCGACCTTTCGATGGTGTGGTTTTCCATTTCACGGAAGCCCGAGAAGTCGATTTCGTAGGTGATTTCCGATTCGGCTTCGGACTTGTCCGTCGGGATGGGTTCTTCTTTGGGTTCTTCTTTAGGTTCTTCCTTAGATTCTGCTTTAGGCTCTTCTTTAGGCTCTTCCTTTATTTCTTCTTTGACTTCAACCTTCGGCTCGTCCTTATCACCGTCCGAATCCGGCTTTTCCGCCGCATATCCCGGTGAATAGACATAAATGCTCTCCGTCGTGCCGTCCCACTCGACCGTTTCGCCAAGAGCCTCAAGAACGGCTCGAAGGGTGATATAAGTGGAGGAGTCTATAATCATCGGAGCAGCATCCAGCTCCTGCGTTGACATCTTGTCTATAATGGAATTGTAAACCTGCATTGAGGTGCTTCCGATGGTGACCGTCACCGTGGTGAAATCTCTTGAAAGGCGTACCCTTCTTTCCTCGCCGTCCCAGGAAACGGAGATGCCGCATTCCTCCGCGACCGCCCTTATGGGAGCAAGAGTTCTGGAGTTTACAATGACGGGAGCCTTGTCTGTGGTGACGGACTTGCCGTTGACGTATATTTTTACATTGCTTTCGTATACCGTGTCCTTCGCACCGACAAAAAGGGAGGGGAGAAGCGAAAGCACTATTGTTACAGCTAAAATAAAAGCAAGGGGTCGTCGCATTTCAATCCTCTCCTTCCGTAAATTTTTCGGCTGTACCGTGTATTTTTGGCGTTTGCCCTTTTTAGATTGCAGTACACCAATGATACTCTCTTAAAGTATACCCCAAAAAAAGGTATTTGTCAATGCGAGTTTGGCAAAAATTTGTTACATTTTTATGCAATGTGTCGAAAAAATCGGTTAATTCCGAGGTCGTGTAGGTACTAATTGCAAAAGGTTGGGTAAAAGTAACAAAAAATATTATCGGAAATTGTTTTTACTGCCGAAATTGTCCGTGTACATAAAATTTACTTGATAATATATATATTTTATGGTAAAATTTTAGGGCAACAAGGAGGGAAGCCGTGCTTGTTTCGCTGATGTGTCCGGTTCTCTCTTTGAAAAAAATTTAAGCCATAGGAGGCAAAAATGAAGAAATTATTTTCTTATGCTCTTGCGGTAATCCTGACGGTATCGGTATTCTCCTTCACCGCCTGCGTATCCGCAGAGGCTACTGTTGTAGCAAAGTACAACTACAGCGAAATCAACAACGGCGTAGTTGACAGAAAGACAAGCGCAACACTCATCAAGGACGACGAATCCCAGGGCGAAAAGGCTCTCAAGATTGTCCCCAACAACGAATGCACAGACGCTAAGAACGTAGCACTTGACTGCTGGTCATTGAAGCTTACTCCCGAAGAGATGCTCAAGATCAACTATGTTGCAATCAAGTACAAGTTCATGTCCCCCACAAGCGGTGCAAATGCTAACAAGATGACATTTGCCCTCACCGCATCAGGTGGTGCTGTGTCCAAGTACACAAACTACACAAACAATCTTCCCACAGTTGCAAACAACTGGGCATGGGCGCTCTTTGACGTTTCCTCCATTCACGACAAGATTGTGAACGAGGAAGGCAAGGTTATGAAGCAGATTCACATCGCTCCCTACGGCGATGCTTCCGTTACAATGCTTACAGCTGACGATGTATTCTACATTTCCGACATTGTTTTCTATGCAGACAAGCCCGAAATCAAGAATCCCGAAAACGGAACAGCTCCCGCAGCTACAGTTCCCGCGGCTACAGCGAAGCCTGCAACACCCGCTCCCACACAGACAAAGGTTGAAACAGAATCTGCAGCTCCCGTGATTGACGCAAATGTTCCCGATGTAATATTCTCCTTCAACTACAGCGATAAGAACAATGGTATTGTTAACCACAAGAACAGCGCAGAGGTTACAAAGGATGACGAATCCCAGGGCGAAAAGGCTCTTAAGGTTGTTCCCAACAAGGTTGACTCCACAGAATCAACAGTAGCTCTTGACTGCTATTCTCTCGCATATCCGGGCTCTGACCTTGCAAAGGTTAAGTTCGTATCCGTAAGATATAAGTACATCGTTCCCGACGGAGAACAGTCCGCTGATAAGATGAAGATTAGCCTTCTCGGCAACGGCGGTGCTCTTAAGGCTTCTGTTTCCGCAGAGGCAGTTATCAAGGCGGGCGACTGGACTGAGGCGGTATTTGACGTTACCTCCGTTCCGAAGGTAGTTAATGCCGACGGTACATTCAAGCAGTTCCACCTTAGCCCCTTCAGCGGCACAACAATTCCTTCTCTCAAGGAAGGCGAAATTATCTACATCAGCGAAATCAAGTTCCTTTCCAGAAACCCCGACCCCAACGCTACATTCGAGATTTCCTTCAAGAGAGGTAACCCCGATGCGGACGGTACAAGCCCCGAATCATTCAACGTAAAGTACCTTGCAGAATACACACTTCCCGAATGCCCCTATACACTCAAGGGCGGCAAGTTCAAGGGCTGGATGTCCTCTGCTGACGAAAAGGTTTACGCTGCAGGCGCAAAGATTACAGCGATTGATACATCTGTAGTTTATACAGCTCAGTATGATATAACAGAAGACCTTTCCGCAGATACAAAGTCTCTTCAGTTCACATCCTTCTGTAACGGTATCGTTGACCACAAGGAATACGCAAAGACAGAAAACGATGTCTTCGACGGCAAGGACGCTGTAAAGCTTACAATCAACAAGAGCTATGAAGACCAGAATACAGGTATTCTTCTTGACGGCTGGAGCTATGGTTCCGCAGGTATTGATATCAGATCCTACAACTATCTCGTTATCACATACTATGTTGATGGCTCCGTTCAGGAAAAAGCACGCTTCCGTATAAGCTATATGCCCAGAGGTATGATAAGCAAGACCTTTACCGCAAGAAGCACAGAGCCTCTTGTAGGCGGTAAGTGGGCATTCGCAACTCTCGACCTCACAGGCGTTAAGGAGCTTATCGTTGAAGGTAAGGACGAATACAACCTCAAGCAGATGCACCTTACTCCCTACGACGGTCTTAAGCTCTCTGACTTCACAGGCAACGAAGTAATGTATATCTCTCAGCTTACATTCTTCAAGGAAAACCCCAACCTTACAATTCACAACGCTTATATGTAGGGCTACGAGGGCGGTTACTTCCAGCCCCAGGGCAATATGACAAGAGCAGAGGCTTGTACAATCGTTGCAAGACTTGCAGCAGGCGACGATGCTTCCGTTCCCGCAGATAAGACAACATCCTTCACAGACGTTCCCGCGGATCAGTGGTACCACAAGTACATCTCTTATGTAGAAAGCCTCGGCTATCTCAAGAGCTACAGCGGTAACTTCCTTCCCAACCAGCCTATCACAAGAGCTGAATTCGTAGAGCTCGTATACAATATGGGTCTTCTTCAGGATGCAGGCAAGAACGGCACATTCACGGACGTTCCCGCAGACCATGCAAGAGCCGCAGTTATCGCTGCAGCAGGTAAGGCAGGTCTCGTTAACGGATACGATAACGGCAATGGCACATTCTCCTTCAAGCCCGACGCTACAATCACAAGAGCAGAAGTAGTAACTGTTATCAACAACGCATACGGCAGAAGAATGACTGCGGAAAACATTTCCGATGACGTTCGTTACAGCTTCTTTGACGTTGCAACCGACTTCTGGGCATACGCAGACATCTGCGAGGCAACACTTGCTCATGTTCAGTCCGGCGAAAAGTGGGCATATGCAATCGACAGCCCCGCAAAGCTTATCGCAGGTAACAGAGAAATCGACTTCGCGGCAGGTGAAGCATACGTTGCAGAGCTTGACAAGAAGGCTGAAGCAATGAAGCAGGCAATTCTCACAACAGAATCCTCCGTTAACGTAACAGGTACAAAGTACTATGTTGACTCCGTAAACGGTAACGACTCCAACGACGGTAAGAGCCCCGAAAAGGCTTGGAAGACAATTGCAAAGGTTAACTCTACAAAGTTCAAGATGGGTGACGGCATATTCTTCAAGAGAGGCGACATCTACAGAACAAGAATGACAGCTCAGACAGGTGTTACATACTCCGCATACGGCGAAGGTGAAAAGCCCAGATTCTACGGCTCACCCGAAAACGGTGCAGATGCTTCCAAGTGGACACTTATGGAAGGCACAAGCAACATCTGGATTTACGCAACAGAAATGCTCGACGTTGGTGCAATCATTCTTGACCAGAAGGAATCTGCACTCAAGGAGGTTCCCGACCTTAGGGATGGTAAGCACTACGTAAGAAAGACAGACACACCCTTCGACATTAAGACAGAGCTCAACGAAAACCTCGAATTCTACTGCGATATGACGGACAAGAGCCTTTCCAAGAAGGGTAAGATTTATCTCAGATGTGACGAGGGTAACCCCGGCTCCGTATATAAGGACATCGAATTCAACACAAGAGTAAACGTAATCAGCGGTAGCGGCAGCACAGACGTTACATTCGATAACATCTGCGTAATGTTCGGCGGCTCTCACGGTATCGGATACGGTACAACAAAGAACCTCACAGTTCAGAACTGTGTATTCGGCTGGATCGGCGGCGCTATTCAGAAGTACAACACAAACGGTACTGTAACAAGATACGGTAACGGTGTTGAAATCTACGGTGGCTGCGACGGCTACACAATCGACAACTGCTATGTATACCAGTGCTACGACGCAGGTCTTACACATCAGTACGGCGACGGTACAAACAACAACTCCATGTACAATGTAACCTACTCCAACAACCTCATCGAGGATTGTATCTACTCCATCGAGTACTTCAACGGTGAATCTGTTGACGGTAAGGCACTCCGTGACGGTAAGAACTTCAAGATTATCGGCAACCTTATGAGACGTGCAGGCTACGGCTTCGGTAACCAGAGACCCGACTCCAATGTTTCCTCTCATATCAAGGGCTGGACAAGCAGAAACGAATACGAAAAGGGTACATACATCATCGAAGGTAACATCTTCGACAGAGGTATGTGGTCACTCGTTCAGTCTACTGCAGCACACGATGCATGGTGCCCCATCTACAAGGACAATGTTTACGTTCAGTGGATTGATGGTCCTATCGGCTACAACAAGGGCGGCGTTAAGCACGTATTCAACAACCTCGCTGATATCACAATCAAGCTCGAGCTTGGTGATACAAATGCACAGGTTTACTGGGTACCCGCAAACGAAACATACAAGCATCAGGGCTTCCTCTCCAGATAAGTCCTTTCGTGCTTATATAATAAAGGTATAAACTTTTCCCCGGCGGTGAAATATCCGTCGGGTTTTGTTTTGCGAAAAATAATATATCTTTGACAAAAAATAATCAAAAATTTTAATGATTTATATGTTGATTTGTCTGAAAAAATATGGTAAAATAGGTGAACACTCGAAATTATGCACAAAAATCTGTGCTTGCTTTGGTGTGAAATACCCTATATACCGTACATTATAAATTTACTATAAATAATGTAAAAATTCCAAGGAGGAAACAAAATGAAGAAAATCATCACACTCGCACTTGCTGTTCTTATGATTGTGTCAGCATTCACATTCGTAATTCCCGCAAGCGCACAGGACAACGGCGTGCTGTTCTCCTTCAACTACCAGGAAAAGTGCAACGGCGTAGTTGACAACAAGAAGACAGCCGTTACGGAAAAGGTAACTGTCGACGGAGAAAAGGCTCTCCAGATAGTTCCCACACCTTCCACAGCACTGGTAAACGAGCTCAGACTTGACTGCTGGACTCTCAATTATACCTCTGCTGAAATCAAGCAGGCTAAGTACATGACAATCAAGTACAGATACGACGGCCCCAAGGATCTCACAAAGCCCATGACGGTTATGTTCCTCAAGGGCGGCGGAGCGTTCACGGACTTCGTTACTGTTAGGGCTTCCGCTCCCGTAAAGACAGGTAACTGGAATGTTGCTGTGTTCGATCTTTCCGCAACAAACGGTAAGATTGCTGACGATGCAACCTTCAAGCAGTTCCACCTCTGGCCTTACGGACAGGATGCTTACTCCAAGGAGCTTGCATCCACACAGACAATGTATATCTCTGATATCGCATTCTACAGCCAGATGCCCGACACATCCAAAATCAACCTTCCCGTAGCAAAGGATAAGCCCACAGTTGCTGTTCAGGATACTCCCGCACCTGCAGAAACAACAACTCCCGCAGCTTCCGCAATTCCCGACGCAAAGGCTGACGACAAGGGCGTTATCGCAGTGCTCGACTACCCCGAAAAGAACAAGGGTATCGCAGACAAGAAGCAGACAGCAAGCGTTGAAAAGGTTGAGATTGACGGCGTAAAGGCACTCAAGGTAGTTCCTACTCCCTCTACAGCTCAGGTAAAGGAGGTGCGTCTTGACTGCTTCGGTCTTACATACTCCTCCGCAGAGCTCAAGGGCACAAAGTACCTTACTGTTAAGTATAAGTACGAAAACACATCCGACCTTAACGCTAAGATGAAGATTCAGTTCTTCACAGGTGGCGGCGGTCTTTCAAAGTCTGTTTCTGCAGAAGCTACAGATGTAGTAAAGGTAGGCGGCTGGAACTATGCTCTCTTCGATATGACAGCATTCAACAATGCACTCGTTGAGGGTACTGTAGCACAGTTCCACTTCTGGCCCTTCGGCGGTCTCAATGCAGAGACACTTTCCCCCAACCAGACGCTTTACCTCGCTGATTTCACCTTCTATAACAAGGCTCCCGATATCGCAGGTATCAAGCTTCCCGGTCAGGCAAGCACAACAACTACAACAACAAAGCCCGCAACAACAGTTCCCGCAGGAACAATGAAGGCTGACGAAAACGGCCTCCTCTTCTCCTTCAACTATCAGGAAAAGAACAACGGCGTTGTTGACGGCAAGAAGACAGCAAAGCTCGAAAAGGTTGAAATCGACGGCAGAAAGGCACTCAAGGTTATTCCTTCTCCCTCCACAGCCCTCGAAAGCCAGATCAGACTCGACTGTTACAGCCTTAATTACAATAAGTACGATGTAGCAGACGCAAGATTCCTTGCAGTTCACTACAAGTACGAGGGTGACAATGCTCTCGGTCAGATGGGCATCCGTATCCTCGGCGGTACATTCCTTAATAGCGCTTACGACTCATCCTCTTCCAAGAAGATTACCGCAGGTGACTGGCAGGTAGCTATCTTCGACGTATCAAAGATTAAGAGCATGCTCAAGAGCGGAGAGGGTATCTTCAAGCAGTTCCACTTCTATCCCTACGGCTCCGGCGCAAGCGTTCAGACAATGGACGAAAACGATGTAATCTACATCGCAGACTTCGAATTCTATACACTTAACCCCGATAAGGACGCAGTATATCTTGCATCCTTCAAGAAGGGTCACCCCGATGCAATGGGTGAAGACCCCGCTGTAATCAAGGGTAAGAGAGGCGAAAAGTTCGTTCTTCCCCAGCACAACTACGAAATCGGCGAGGCTGCATTCCTCGGCTGGAAGTCCACAGAGGACGGCAAGCTTTACCAGCCCGGTCAGGAATACACATTCCCGGACGGAGACGTTGTATTCAACGCAGAATTCGACACAGCAGACTTCCTTGCAGACTATAAGGCTCTCAAGTTCACAGACTTCCAGAACGGTCCCTGCGACAGACGTGACTGCCTTACAGTTACAAACGACATCTTCCAGAACAAGGATGTTGTAAAGGTATGCCCCGTTCCCACAGGTAATGATATTTCCAAGGGCGCAATCGTTGACGGTTACTCCTACGGTCCCGCAGGTATCGACCTTAACGTTTACAAGTACCTCGTAATTACATATTACTTCGACGGTGAGCTTCCCTACGACGGTTATATCTATGCAAATATGCTCAAGAACGGTAACATTCTCACAAAGTCTTACGGCGTAAAGAGTGAACAGCCCATCTCCACAGGCAGATGGAACTTCGCTTCCTTCGACTTCTCCGGAATTGACTCTGTTCTCGTTCCCGATCTTTCAACGCACATTCTCAAGCAGATGCATATTTATCCCTTCCACAGCCTTAACCTTACAGACCTTAAGGGCACCGAAAAGATGTATATCGCAAACCTTCTCTTCTTCAAGGAAAAGCCTGACCTCCACATCGAGGAAAGCTACATGAAGGGCTATGACGGCGGTATCTTCAAGCCCCAGGGCAATATGACAAGAGCAGAGGCTTGCACAATCGTAGCAAGACTTTCCGCAGGAAGTGATGAGCTTGTTCCCGCAGACAAGACAACATCCTTCACAGACGTTCCCGCAGATCAGTGGTACCACAAGTATGTTTCCTACGTTGAATCCCTTGGCTACCTCAAGGGCTACAGCGGAGCATTCAACCCCAACCAGCCTATCACAAGAGCTGAATTCGTAGAGCTCGTTTACAATATGGGTCTGCTTAAGGATGCAGGCAAGAACGGCACATTCACAGACGTTGCTGCCGATCATCCCAAGGCTGCGGTAATTTCCGCTGCAGGTAAGGCAGGACTCGTTAACGGCTACGACAACGGTGACGGCACATTCTCCTTCAAGCCCGACAACACAATCACAAGAGCGGAAGTTGTAAAGGTAATCAACAACGCATACGGCAGAAGCATCACAAAGAAGCAGCTCTCCTCCGATGTCAGATATTCCTTCAACGACGTTCCCACAGACTTCTGGGCATACGCAGATATCCTCGAAGCAACACTCGCTCATGTTCAGAATAAGAACGGCTGGGTATTCTGCATGGTATCTCCCTACTCCATCTTCAACAAGGACAACAGCACTCTCGACTATGCGGCAGGTGAGGCTTACCTTAAGGAGCTTGACGCAATGAGCGCAAAGAAGATTGAGGAAGTAAGAAATACTCCCAATATGGATCTCTCCAACTTCACAGGCAAGAAGATTTATGTTTCCGCTTCCGCAGGCTTCGATACAAACGACGGTCTTACAGAAGCAACACCCGTTAAGTCTATCTCTGCAGCTAATAAGCTTGCAAAGATGGGCGACGTAATCCTTCTCAAGCGTGGCGACCTCTGGCGTGAACGCTTCAAGGCAGTAGGCGGTGCAACATACACAGCATACGGCGAAGGTGCAAAGCCCACAATCTACGGCTCACCCGAAAACGGTACAGGCGCAGAAAACTGGACTCTTATGGAAGGCACAACAAACATCTGGGTTTATAAGAACCAGCTTATCGACGTCGGCGGTATCATCTGCGACAACGGTAAGGTAATAGGTCTTAAGGAGGTTCCCGACCTCGTAAACGGCACATTCTACGTAAGAGGCACAAAGCAGCAGACACCCTTCGACATCAAGACACATCTTAACGAAAACTACGAGTTCTTCAGCTATGTAACAAACGCTACAGACCTCGCAAACACAAAGGGTACTCTCTACTTCAGATGTGACGAGGGCAACCCCGGTGCACTCTTCTCTCAGATTGAGTTCAACATCAAGGGTAACGTAATTGCCAACGGCGGCGCAAACTCCACATTCGATAACCTCTGCATCATGTACACAGGTACACACGGTATCGGCTCCGGCACAACAAAGAATCTTACGGTTACAAACTGTGAAATCGCTTGGATCGGCGGTACACTTCAGCACTACAACAGCGGTAAGGCAGTAAGACTCGGTAACGGTATCGAAATCTACGGCGGCTGCGACGGCTACCTTGTAGAAAACAACTACATCTGGCAGTGCTACGACGCAGGTGCAACACATCAGTTCTCCAGCGGTGGTACAACAAATATCTCCATGTACAATGCAACCTACAAGGATAACATCATTGAGGATTGTATCTACAACATCGAGTACTTCACAGGCTCACCCGACAACAACACAGTAACCCGTGACGGTAAGAACTTCTACATCACAAACAACATTCTCCGTCGTGCAGGCTACGGCTGGGGTAACCAGAGACCCGATACAAATACATGTGCACACATCAAGAGCTGGACACACAGAAACGAATATGAAAGAGGCACATACGTAATCGAAGGCAACATCTTCGACAGAGCTATGTGGAAGCTCACGGAAACCCGTGCAGACTATGCTTCATGGTGTCCTATCTACAAGAACAACACATACATTCAGTATGTAGACGGCGGTCTTGTAGCTCACAAGAACCTCAACCTCAACTATGACTGCTACGCAGAGCAGGCTATCAAGTTTGACCTCGGAGACGAGAATGCGAAGGTTTACTTCCTTCCCGAATCCTACAAGCACACAGGCTTCCTCAAGAGATAAGCTATAAGCCAAATCTGAATAAGCCTTAAAATCTTCCCCGTACATTTCGGTGTGCGGGGATTTTTTGTGCCTCGGGGTGTGGTTTTGGTTATTTTGTATAGTGTAAAATGCGAGAATTGTGCAAATAGATGGTAGTTAAAGCGTTGAAATGTGGCTTCATATATGATATAATTTAATAAAATCCAATAAATTACTCGGAGGATTATTTATGAAAAAACTACTCACCGCAGTGCTGTCAATCCTTATGGCAATAAGCTGTATAAACATAGCACTTGCACAGACCGCAGACTCCAAGGAGGGTCTCCTTTTCTCCTTCAGCTATCAGGACAAGAACAACGGTGTCGTTGACCACAAGACCAGCGCAATCATCGACAAGGTAACCGAGGACGGCAAGAAGGCACTTAAGGTCGTTCCCAATACCGAGGACACCGAAACAAAGCTTGCGCTTGACTGCTATTCGCTCCGCTATCCCGCAAAGGATATCGAGCACGCACGCTATATGACAATCGAGTACAAATATGTCTGCCCCGAGCAGTATGCAAACGTCGGCGCAATGCACGTTATACTTTCGCCCGGCGGTAAGGCTCTCAAGAAGTCCATTCCCGTAAACGCACAGCAGAATACAAAGGCAGGGGAGTGGAGTGTCGCAGTGTTCGACGTTTCCGAAATTGCGGACAATCTCGACCTTACCGAGGGCAATATCTTCAAGCAGTTCCATCTCTATCCCTTCGGTAAGAGCGCAAATCCGCAGACTATGAGCAAGGATCAGGTTATGTATATAGCCGATGTTTCCTTCTATAGCATCAACCCCGATACAAGCGCACAGTACACCGTAACCTTCCGCAAGGGCAACCCCAACGCTTCAGGCAAGGACCCTGCCGAAATCACCGTAAAGAGAGGTCAGCAGTATACTCTTCCCGCACAGACCTACGCATACGAGGGCGGAGAATTCCTCGGCTGGAGATACTCCGTAGATAAACAGCTTTATAAGCCCGGCGACACAATTTCCGCCGCAGATGCCAACGCAACATTTTCCGCAGAATTCAGCGGAGCCGTTGCCGTTTCCGAATACCGTGTACTCAACTTTGCCGACTATCACGGCGGAAGCGTTGACAAGCGTGATAATCTTCTTGTTTCCGTGGAGGAATTTCAGGGCAAGGAGGTAGTAAAGGTAGTACCCAATCCCGAATCAAGCTTCTCCGACAAAAACCTCGTTGTGGACGGCTATACCTACAACAAGGCAGGCATCGACATCGCAGAATACAAGTACATCGTATTCACCTACTACTATGACGGCGACCTCAAGAAGGAATACAAGCTCCGTGCCAATGTCCTTCCCGGTGGCGGAATCCTCACCAAAATATTCTCATCCTATTCCGAAGCAAATGCATCCTCGGGCAGATGGGATATTGCAGTATTCTGCCTTGACGGCATCGAGGAATTCCTCACTCCCGATATGGAGGTGCACACCCTCAAGCAGATTCACTTCTATCCCTTCTTCGACCTCAAATCCCCCGACTTCAGAGGAGACGAAGCCTTCTACATCAACAGCGTAATGTTCTTCAAGGACAAGCCCGACCTTGAAATCCACGAGTCCTATATGAAGGGCTACGAGGGTGGCTTCTTCAAGCCTCAGGGCAATATGACAAGAGCGGAGGCGTGCACAATTGTCGCAAGACTTTCCGCAGGTGCTGACGATAAGGTCCCCACGGACAAGACAACCGTATTTGCCGATGTCCCCGCAGACCAGTGGTACTATAAGTACGTTTCCTATGTTGAATCGCTCGGTTATCTCAAATCCTACAGCGGTAGCTTCGAGCCAAATAAGGCTATAACCAGAGCCGAATTCGTTGAGCTTGTTTACAACATGGGCTTGCTCCGTGATGCGGGCAAAAACGGAACGTTCACCGATGTCTCTGCAGACCATCCCAAGGCAGAGGTTGTTTCCGCCGCAGGTAAGGCAGGACTTGTCAACGGCTACGACAACGGCGACGGCACATTCTCCTTTAAGCCCGATGCGACAATCACAAGAGCCGAGGTCGTAAAGGTAATCAACAACGCATACAAGAGAGGCATCACAAGGGACGACCTCACAGAGGATATGAAATACAGCTTCGAGGATGTAGAGCTCGACTTCTGGGCATATGCCGACATTATGGAAGCGGTTGTCCCCCATGTTGAAAACAGCGAGGGATGGGTGTTCACAATGGTAACACCTCTCTCCATCTTCGGTAAAACCAACGACAGCCTTGATTTTGCTGCAGGCGAAGCGATAGTTAAGGAAATAGACGAGATTTCCGAAAAGAGAAGGGCTGAAATCCGCGCCACCGCAACAAGCGTCGAGGTAAAGGGTACAAAGTACTACATCTCCAACAACGGCGACGACAAAAACGACGGTAAGAGCCCCGAAAAGGCGTGGAAAACAATAGAAAAGCTTGAAAAATCCAAGGGACTTCTAAAGAGCGGAGACGGCGTATTCTTTGAAAGAGGCGGTCTGTGGAGAGGACAGTTCGGCAGTGTTGCGGGCGTAACCTACTCTGCATACGGCGAGGGCGAAAAGCCTAAGCTCTACGGCTCACCCGAAAACGGTGCAGATCCCAAGAAGTGGTCACTCCTTGCGGGTACGGCAAACATCTGGGTATATGAAACCGAGCTTGTCGATGTCGGCGGTATCATCTGTGACGGCGGTGAAACGGTAGGTCTTAAGGTGCTTGCAGACCTCTTTGACGGTAAATTCTATGTAAGAGGCTCAAGAAAGGCACAGGAATTCGACCTTATCACAGAGCTTAACGAAAACTACGAATTCTTCAGCGACATTCCCTCCACAACCGAGTTTGCAACAAAAACGGGCAAGCTTTACTTCAAGTGTGACGAGGGCAACCCCGGTGAGATATTCGATCAGATTGAGTTCAACATCAACGGAAACCTCATCCGCAACAACGGTGACGGCTGTACCTACGACAACCTCTGCATTATGTACACGGGCAAGCACGGTATAGGCTCTTCACACGCAAAGCATATGACGGTTACAAACTGCGAATTCGGATGGATAGGCGGTACAATCCATAACTACACAGACGGAAAATCCACAAGACTCGGTAACGGTGTTGAAATCTACGGCGAGGCACAGAATTACACAATAGACAACTGCTATGTTTACCAGTGCTACGACGCAGGCATCACCCATCAGTACAGAGCCGACAAGGAAAACATCTCGATGTACGATATCACCTACACCAACAACCTCATCGAGGACTGTATCTACAGCATAGAATACTTCCTTAAGGAAGCCCCCGATACAAAGCTTACCCGCGACGGCAAGAACTTCCTTATCAAGGACAACATCCTCCGCCGTGCGGGCTACGGCTGGGGTAACCAGAGACCTGACAGTAACGTTTCCGCCCACATCAAGAGCTGGGTAATGAGAAACGAATACGAAAAGGGTACTTACATCATAGAAAACAACATCTTCGACAGAGCAAACTGGAAGCTTCTCCAGACAGTAGCCGGTCACGATGCGTGGGCGCCCATATACAAGGGCAACACCTACGTGCAGGTGGTGGACGGCGGTCTTGCGGAATACAAGCAGTATAACCTCGTATACGATTGCTACGCAGAAGCAACAATTAAGGGTGACCTCGGAGATACGCAGGCGAAGGTATACTTCCTCCCCGAATCCTACAAGCATCAGGGCTTCTCCACAAGAGGATAATCAAGCAGTAAAAATTTATATGGGGCTGTATTTTCACAGCCTCATATTTTTATTTACAAAAAAATACTTATCTTTAATGACCGTAGATGTTATAATTATCCGTGTATTTTTAAAAAGAGGTAGACAAATGAAACGAATTATAACACTGCTTGTTTCCGTTCTTATGATAATAAGCTGCAGCTTTTATATAAACACTTATGCGACTGCGCAGGACAGCCTTCTTTATTCCTTCAATTATTCCGAAAAGGTAAACGGTACGCTGGATAAGAAAAACACGGCAACGCTGGAAAAAATAACGCTTGACGGCAAAAAGGTGCTGAAAATCACACCCAACAATAAAGATCCCGAGAGTACGGAGCTTCGTCTTGACTGCTATTCGCTTTCTATTCCCGCTTCGGTTGTTGCACAGTCCCGTTATATGGCGATTGAGTACAAATATGTCTGCCCCGAGCAATACGCAAACCTCGGGACTATGTCAATTTGGGTTAACAAAATCGGTGGTGCATATACAAAAACTCTTACGGCATATTCAATTCGTGATATAACGGCAAACGAATGGAATGTGGCTGTGTTTGATATAAGCACACTTCGGGAATCCGTCGATACTTCGGACGGAAAGATTTTCAGGCAATTCCATCTCTTCCCCTACGGAAAGAATGAGAATCCCGCTAATATGAGCACAGAGCAGATAATGTATATAGGAGACGTTTCCTTCCACGCCTTCAATTCCTTTGACGGTCTGAAGTTTAACGTTGATTTCAGAAAGGGCTATTCGGAGCTTGTCGGTGAGAATCCGCAAGATCTGTCGGTCAGCATCGGAGAAAGCTATACCCTTCCCGAGCACGGCTACACGGTGGAAAACGCAGAATTCCTCGGCTGGAGATATTCCGTAGACAAGAAGCTTTACCCCGCAGGCACCGTAATGACGGGCATCGAGCAGGATGTGTGGTACAGAGCGGAATTCAAAGACGTAACTCCCGACAAGGGCTTCAAGGCTCTTGATTTTACCGCTTACCATTCGGGAAGCGCGGATAAAAGAGACAACCTTACAGTCTCTGTAACGGATTTTCAGGGAAGACAGACAGTAAAGGCTGTTCCGAATCCCACGGGAAGCACGGTGTCAAGCACCATAAGTATAGACGGCTATAAGTACAGCCCCGCACAGGTGGACCTCGGAAAATACAAGTACGCGGTTGTTTCCTATTACGTTGACGGCACTATTCCCAAGGAAACAAATATGAGGCTGCTTGTGTTCGGTGGCGGTATACTTTCCAAAAGTCTGACAATAACCTCGGAAACCACCCTTGTATCGGGAAAGTGGGATTTTGCACTTGTTGACCTTTCGGTGCTGAACGACCTTTTTCTCCCCGATGTTTCGGCGCACATCCTTGCGCACATGCAGGTTTATCCCTTCGGAAACCTCAAGGCAAACACCTTTGACGGAAATACGGCTATCTACATTGACAAGCTGATGTTCTTTGCTGAAAAGCCCGAGCTCGAATATTACGACAGCTACATAGAGGGCTTCGGAGACGGCACCTTCAGACCGCACGAAAGCATAACAAGAGCTCAAGGCTCTGCAATTATATCAAGAGCTATATCCGGCGGTGACGAGCTTGTACCGCAGAATAACACCACCGCTTTTTCCGATGTAAAGCCTGCGGACTGGTATTATAAATACGCTTCGCACCTTGAATCGCTCGGATATCTTGCATCATATGGTGATAAGTTTGAGGCAGATAAGAATATCACAATAGCGGAATATTCCGAGCTTTTGTACTATGTCGCAAAGTACGGCGCGAATGCTGTAACTACGGAAAACAAGGCGGTGACGTGGGAAAATGCTTCTCCCGATGCATCGTCGCAAAGACCTGTTACCCGTTCTGTGGCGGTAACCATGCTGAATTCCGTTATGGGCAGAGCGACATCCGTGCAGGAGCTTTCCGAGGATGTGCATTATTTTTTCCTTGACGTGGACGAAAAATCCCTTGAATATGCGGATATAGCCGATGCGGCATTCCCTCATGTGGAAAACGGCGGTAACTGGATTCACATAACGGAGGATTACACCTCTGTCATAAAGGTTGATGAAAGCATATACGACTTTGAGGCGGGCGAGGCCTATGTGGAAACGCTGGATGAGATATCCGCACAGAGGATAAAGGAAATCCGTTCCACTCCTACAACCGTTGAGGTTTCAGGCACGAAATATTACGTTTCCAACAGCGGTAACGACAGCAATGACGGTACTTCTCCCGAAAAGGCGTGGAAAACAATTGCAAAGGTAAATCTCGAAAAAACACGAATGAAGCCCGGTGACGGTGTATTCTTTGAAAGAGGCGGTCTGTGGCGTGAAAGACTTACCGCAGTTACGGGCGTAACATACTCCGCTTACGGAGAGGGCGATAAGCCGAAGCTTTACAGCTCCCCCGAAAACGGTGCAGATGCATCAAAGTGGACTCTTATGGAGGGCACAACCAATATCTGGATGTACAAGACACCGCTTCTTGAGGTCGGTGCGGTTATATGTGATGAGGGAAAGGTAATAGGACTTAAAGAGGTACCCGACCTTTCGGACGGTGTGTTCTATGTAAGAGGCACGGGTCTTACAAAGCTTTTTGATATAAAAACAGAGCTTAACGAAAACTACGAATTTTTCAGTGATATTACCGATTCGGCAAATCTTTCGACCGCAAAGGGCACACTCTATTTCAGATGCGACGAGGGAAACCCCGGAAAGCTTTTCAGTCAGATTGAATTCAACATCAAGGGAAGCACAATAAGAATCAGCGGTGTCAGGGATACTCATTTTGACAATCTGTGTCTTATGTATACGGGTACGCACGGAATAAGCTCAAGCACCACATCCAATCTTACGGTAACAAACTGTGACATCGGCTGGATAGGCGGTACAATTCAGAGCTACAACACAAACGGCAAGTGCACAAGACTGGGTAACGGCGTTGAAATATACGGTGGCTGTGACGGGTATCTGGTGCACAACAACTACATCTGGCAATGCTACGATGCGGGCGCGACACATCAGTACTCAAAGGGTGGCACAAACGATATTTCCATGTATAACGCAACCTATTCGGACAATCTCATAGAGGACTGTATATACAACATAGAGTATTTCACGGGAGCCGCAGACGATGAATACACCCTTCGTGACGGCAGAAATTTCGTGGTGAAGAACAACATTCTCAGAAGAAGCGGCTACGGCTGGGGAAATCAGCGCCCCGATGCTCACGTAAGTGCACACATCAAGGGCTGGGCACACAGAAACGAGTATGATAAGGGTACGTTTATAATAGAGAACAACATCTTTGACAGAGGCTCATGGTATCTTCTTCATACAACGGCAGACTATGCCGGTTGGTGTCCCGTATATAACGGAAATACTTACGTACAGTATGTGGGCGGCGGACTTGCAAAGCATAAATCCTTCGTTCTGGACTATGATTTTATGGCAAAGCAGTCCATACAGTATGACCTCGGCGATAAAAACGCAACGGTTTACTTCCTTCCCGAAAGCTATAAGCATGACGGCTTTCTGACGAGATAGTAAATCAGCAAAGGAATAAGAAACGGGCGTGTATCGGCAAAATCGGTACACGCCCCTTTTATGCAAAAATACGCCCCGCGGGAATTACCCACGGAGCGTACTTCATTTTGTGTTGCTTTTATTCAACACCGTTGATTGCGATTGCTTTAAGGTCGAATGCCTTTGCGGATGCATAGTTGGAGAAAATACCCCACGCCGCTACATCAAAGTTTATGTCACCGATAAGCTGTCCGTCCTTGAAGTATTCGGTTGCCCTCTTTGAACCGCCGAATACAAGGTGAATATGTGTGCCCTGAACGATACCTGCGGGGAAGTTTCTTACTTCAATATAAACCTCTTCCCACTGATTGCTTCCGCTTGTCGGGTTCACGGCAACGCCTGTGCTTCCGTTGATAATCTTTGTGCCTGCGGCATCGTAGTGGTTGTAGGTATAAATTTCGGGCTTGACCTTTTCCGTTGTTCTCATAAGAATCTTTACTACAATTCTGTCGTTCTCAATGGGGAACTTGGGAAGGTTGTAGCAGTCCATATTGAGAAGTGCGGACTCGTTTACGAGGTTGATGTGAGCATAGGTAATACCCGTAGCCTCGTCCTTGCTCTCTGTTACCGTGTAGGACTTTCTTGTGTCAGCCCAGAGCTTTCCGCTCTTCATTGCACGAAGAACAAGGGGAGCCTTTACCTCCTCGTCCTTTGCATCCTCCTGGGCTTTTGCGGAATCAAAGTAGCCCTTGAATCTTGTCTTGTCGGCTTCCTCAATATCGACCTTCTTTGAGGGAACAAATTCAAACTGATTCTTCGGTACCTTATCTACATAGTAGAATGTACCCGTCTTGTCGCCGAGCACCGTTGTCATAGCAACCCTCGAGGCGATGTCAACCATTGCCGCATCCTGACCGTAAATATAGAAGTTGTTTCCGAGACCGCCTATAAAGGTGTTACCGCTGTAAACGGGCTTGCAGTTGTCCCAGATGGTTGTTGTCTGACAAAGGTCGTAGGTGGATCTGTCAAAGATATTGTTTATGATTCTGTAGTTTGTAAAGGGATTTGTGGTGGAGCTTCCGCCCGAGCGGATATGCTCTGCCGCACCTCTGTGTGCACGGTTGAGCCAGCCGCCGAAGCCGTAGCCTGCGCGTCTGCAGATGTTGTTTTCGTAAAGAATGTTGTCACCGTAGCGCTCAAGACCGTCGGCAATGCCGAGGAAGTATTCGATGGAGTAGATACAGTCGGTGATAAGGTTGTTGGAGTAGGTTACATCCTTCATTATGCAGTCGCCGCCGCTTCTTGAGGAGTACTGATGTGTAACGCCCGCATCGTAGTTCTGCCAGAGATAGCAGTTGTCTACAAGGTAGCCCTCGCATCCGCCGTAAATTTCGACACCGTTACCCAGTCTTGTGGGAGAGCCGTCCGTGTTGCCGTTTGCGTTGTAGCTCTGAATTGAGCCGCCAATCCAGCCGAATTCACAGTTTGTAACCTTGAGATTCTTTGTAGTACCTGCGGAAACACCGTGAACACCAACGTGCATTACACAGATGTTGTCAATGGTGATATTACTTCCCGTGATACCGATACCGTTTGTTCTCACATTGAATTCAATGGAGTCAAAAATCTTACCGGGGTTACCGTTGTCGCAACGAAGGAATACGGGACCCGTTGCATTTGCTACATTTATTACCGCACCCGAAAGAGAATTGTTTGCATAGTGGAAGAACTCAAGGTCCATCTTAAGCTCTGCGATGTAGTCAAAATCCTTGCTCTTGTCTTCCTTGTAAACAAGTCTTGAGCCTGCGGAGTACGCCATAACCTTGCTTGTGTAGTACTCTCTGTCACCGTCGCGGATAACCATTGTTCCGACATCCTTGAAATCGGTGTTCTTGTACTGCCATACCTTCTTGCCGGTTTCGTCCTCGTAAACGAGAAGCCACTTTTCGGGGTCTGCACCGTTTTCGGGCGAGCCGTAGATTGTGGGCTTTGCACCTTCGCCGTATGCGGAGTAGGTTACACCGCCCTTTGCGGAAAGCATTGTTCTCCAGAGGTCTCCACGCTTGAGAAGCACAGCGTCACCGCTTACAGCAATGGAGTTAGCCTTTCCGAATGTCTTTACGGGAGTGTTTTCCGTAAGACCGTCGTTGTTGTCGTTACCTACGGAATTTGAAACATAAACCTTCTTACCCTTGACAGCGGACAAATCCATAGAGGGAGTGCTTCTTATTTCCGCAATTCTCTGCTTTTCAATCTCGTCCAGCTCTGCAACCTTTGCGTTACCCGCTTCGATGTTGTAGTATGCATTTACATCAAACTTTTCACCGAGAAGAACAAGCGGGTCCTTTTCGGGGTAGAGCCAGCTGCCGTTTTCCGCTTCAACATGAGGAATTGTAGCCTCCGCAATGTCGGCAAACGCCCAGTGAGTTCTGTCCGTGTCAAGGAATACGAGAATCATTTCCTTGTTTATCATATCGAGTGTCTTGGATGTGCCTCTTGCACGGTTGATAACAGTAACGACCTCGGCTCTTGTAATGGTGTTGTCCGGCTTGAAGGAGAATGTGCCGTCACCGTTGTCGTAGCCGTTGATAAGTCCCGCGGAGGCAGCAGCCTTGATTGAAGCGAACTTCGGATGGGATTCGGCAACATCGGTAAATGCCACTGCAGTGCCCTTGTCCTTTGCAAGTCCCGTGAGATATACGAGCTCTGCAAATTCCGCTCTTGTTATAGCCTTGTTGGGCTCAAAATTGCCGCTGTAGGACTTAAGAAGTCCCTTAGCCTCGCAGAAGCCGATGTACTTTGCAAACCACTGGTCTGCGGGGACATCCGCAAAGCTTGTCGCACCTGCGATATTTTCTTCCTTTTCAAGAAGTCTTGCGATAACGGTACAAGCCTCGGCTCTTGTCATTGTGCCCGCAGGTCTGAAGGTGCCGTCCTCGTAGCCGTTCATATAAGCCGTGTGGCTTTCCATCTTGGGAAGCTCCTTGAAGAACAGAATACGGCTGATGTATATAACATCGTTTTCCGAAAGCTGTGCAAGGGGATACTCACCGAGAGGTCTTATGTGCATCTGCTTTAAGAGATGAGCGGAAAGCTCGGTCTTGAGGTTGATATTCGAGAAGTCAAAGTAAACCGTATGCCACTGATTTGCGCGGACAGGCTCGTTTGCCTTTGCCTCGGCAGAGCCGGTGAAGATACTGCCCTGATTCATAATGGCGATGGTCATTGAGGTGTCTATCTTCTTGTCGGTCTGGAAGTAATACTCAACCGCAAAGTACTTGTAAATCTTAAGGTCAACCTTTGCGTTGCCGTAGCTCCAGCCGTCAAGAGCGATTCTCTTTGACTTGTCGCATTCGGGAACGGGAATAACCTTAACCGCACCCTTGCCACCGAGAGAGCTGTCGTTTTCAACTATCGCCGCACCCGTGCTGTTTACAACGCCCTGAGCGTAATTTCTGAAGTCAATGGAAACAAAGTCGGGAGCGGTTTCGCTTTCGTCCCATTCGGCGTAGAACATTGTATCTCCCTCGGGAATAACAAATTCCGTTCCTGCGGGGTAAACAATGCTTGTGGAGCGAAGTCTCCAGCCTACAAAATTACCGTTTGTGTTTGTGAATGCACATTCGGGAAGAATAATCTTCGTGCCGACCTTTTCCGTAATGGTCGCCATTTCACCCTCTGCACCGGGGCTTGACTTGTCAAAGCTTACAACGCCCTTTGCGTTGGGGTCGGGATTGTTCTTGTAGAATGTAATCTTTTCGATGTACATTACGTCCTTTTCGGTGAGCACCTGAGCCTGAGTTTCCGAGAAGGGACGGATGTGCATCTGAGAGAGGTAAGGCTTTTCCGCATTCTTGGGAGTAATCTCACCGAGAGAGAACACAGCCTCTGTCCACTGATTTGTCACAACGGGAGACATTGAGTTAAAGGATGTATCAGCCACAGCACCGGAGGAGCCGGGAAGCATTCTGAAGTACATTCTGCCGTCATAGGTGGGAGCCTCGGCATCGTAGTAGTAGGTTATTCCCACATACTTATAATCGGGGAATGTAACCTTGCCGTAGCTTGCTATGGTGAAGCAGTCAAGGTTAATCTTGCTGTTGCCACCCTCGGAAGGATTGGGAACAATCTTGAGAGCTGTCTTACCCTTGAATTCAACGCTCTTTGTGAGAGTTGCGGAAGGAGTGCCGTTAACCGTGCCACAGTTGATTTGCGAATAGTCGAAGGAGATAAACCCGTCTCCGACCTCGGCGGTATATTTGGTATCCTGTGCATTTGCAACGAGCAAAAATGCGGAAGTCACAAGAACCGCCATAAGGATTGCGGAAAGAATCTTTTTCATTTTCTTATTCCTTTCGATATTTATTTTTTTGGGAAACACCCTTAAAATATGCTTTAATTATACAATGAGAAGAGGTAATTGTCAATTGAAAAAAGACGCATTGTTTCAAAAGTGCATTAATTAGGAGATTGCGACAAAAACGGGGATTTGAATTTGTAAAAAATACCGAGTGAGATTTTGGTGAGGTGTGCGTTCTGTAAGGTGAGAGGGGGAATGAGCGGAATGAAGAATGCAAAATGCAAAATGCAAAATTGGGATTTATAGGGGCTAGGGAAGAGGAACTAGGAACTAGGGTTGGTTGATTGTTTCACAATCTTCATTTGATTTCAAATTGGTGTTTATCGGGCTGCTACGGATACGGACTGTAGGGAACGACCTATGTGTCGTTCCGTGGCTTGCCCTTATGAATCCGTTGCGGAAATGCGCCTTTTCTTGTAGGGGCGACCCCGCGTGGTCGCCCGTTACCTCGCCCATTTTGCGATGGTTGGGTTATACAACAAATTCACCCATAAATCAACATATACAAGGATTTGTGCACCCTCTATCCATTGTATAAATTACAGCCATTGCGATTCCTGCTACCCCTCATCAGTCAGCTTCGCTGACAGCTTCCCCCTCGTGGGAAGCCATTATAGCGCGCCACTAAACAATAGCGAAGGTGGCACAAACAAGCCTTCCCCCCCCGGGGGGGAAGGTGTCGCCGTAGGCGACGGATGAGGGGAATTGCTCCCCGACAAACCCCAATTTTGCATTTTGCCCTTTGCATTTTGCATTTCGGTGCACCGCACCGATATCCCCCCACACAAATCATAAAAGAAAGGAACCACAAAAATGAAAAACCTCATCTTAACCACCATCATCGCATCCGCATTGTGCCTCGCATCGGCATTCACCGTACACGCTGCCGAAAATGTTACTCTTCCCACCTTCGATGTAACCATCAACGGCATAACCGTAGAAAACGAATACCGTGAATACCCCTTCATAGTCTACAACGATATAACCTACATCCCCATGACCTACTACGATTGCCGTTACCTCGGTCTTATCACCGATTGGGAAAACAGAACCAAAACCCTTTCGATAGAAATGCAGAATATCACCTGCACATACCGTGACTATGTCGGTGCACGGCAGAATAATCCGAATAGCACTGCGGGAATTTCCGATTTCAATATTGTCGTAAACGGCAAGGAAATAAATAATAAAGCCGAGGAATATCCGCTTCTTATCTTCCGTGATGTCACATATTTTCCGCTTACATGGCGTTTTGCACACGATGAATTCGGGTGGGAATACAGCTTCACACAGAAAAACGGTCTTGTCATAACCTCCTACAATTACCATCCGAAAACGGTAGAAATCCCCGATTCTGCAGGCTTTGCCGCCTTCGACGGTGAATATTACTACTATAACGCCACGAAGGACGGCAAAAATGTTGTCTGCCGTGCATCCGCTTCGGATTTTAATGCAGGGGAAATAATATTCGAGCTTCCCGAAAGTCCTATGACACATGGTGCGAATTTCATAAACAGCTGTGACGGCATTTATATCGAATACGCAACGGGCTGGAGTGCCACAAGCTATACGGAGCATTACAGAAAAATCAATTCCGACGGGACACTCACAGAGGAAATTCCCGATAAATACCTCTACAGCAAGCACGGCTCGACTATAATTAAGATAAGAAACGAAAAAATCACCGTCGAAGCTTACTCGGCGTCCTTCCAAGTACCGTTCACAATAAAATACATCATAGACGGCAAGGAAATTCAGGCTGAAATCCCCGAAAATCTCGCAATCGGCGTGAAAATAAACGGCAAGGCGTTCGACTACAACAGAATCGCCCGTGAGGATCTCATAAAAATCCACGGCGACAAAATCTACTTCCTCGCATACGAATACGGCAAGGAAAACGAAACCTCGGATATCTATGTAATCGACACCAAAACAGGCAAATCCGAAAGGCTGATAGAAAACGCCGAGGGAGCATTCCATGTCTACACGGGATGGGATAATAAGGCAGAGGCTGACAGCACTATGATAATCTTTGGACACAGCGGTAATATTCTCCGCTATAGCGAGAAAACAGATGAAATCGTAACGGTAAAGAATACAAGAGACTCAAGCCTTGTTCTTGAAGGCGTAAGCGGAAAGTCCAAAATTTACACCGCACAGAAGTCCTTCTATGGCGACAGAACAATCGTAAGCCGATTCGACTGCTACGCCTCGGGTACGGGAAGCATAAATCAGACAATTCTCGATACCGCAACCGGCACATACATCACATTTACCGATGGACTTATGGCAATATATACCCACGGCGAATCGGCAGACGACAGCATAAGAACAGCCGTAGTCGGTATGCACAACGGAAATGATGTATGCCTTCTGACATCCGATGTCTGCTCGGGATTCTTTGCAAGAAACGGATATCTCACATACAGTATGTCGGGCAACATCACAACAGTAAGCCTCAAATAACAGCAAAAGGGGAGAGCACCAAGCCCTCCCCGAATTTTTATACAAATAAGTCTTTTACATCGCAGACAATACCGAAATCGGCAAAATCAAAAATTCTTGCATTTTTGTCGCAATTAACTGCAATTATGACACCCGCCTGCTCAATTGCGCAGGTATGCTGAACAGCACCCGAAACACCGAGAGCAACGTAAACGTTGGGCGAAACCACCTTGCCTGTAAGTCCGACCTGCTCGGAATAAGGTGCAAGCCCCTTGTCAACAACCGCACGGGTAGCCGAAAAGCCGAAGCCGTTATCGGTTGCAAAGCTCTTTACCTTGTCAAGAATATCAAGACAACCAAGTCCCGCACCGATTATAACATTGTCGCTTGACTCCTCCGCTGTGCGCACGGTGGCCATCTGAGGCATTGTACGGCATTCAATCTTTGCCATAATGCTTCCCGCAAAGGCAGGGCGGTACATATAAAGCTTCTTGCCGTCCGTCTCAAGTGCGGTACAGTCGGCACAGAGTCCCGTTTCGAGCATTGCCGCTACTTGCGGTGCATAACGCCGTCCCCATATTCCGCTGTCCCAAAGAATGACAGACGGCTTTTCCGCTCTTGCAAGCTCTGCTATTTCGGTAACATCCGTAGACTCGATAACACGAACCTTTTCCGCAATCTGCATAGCCTTTTCCATAGGCTTTTCACCGATGCACCATACCTCGGGAAGCTTTACCTCGCTCGGTGTGATTTCCACCTTGAGCCTCTGCTTGTCCTTATTCTCAAGGATAATATTCATAAGCTCGGACTTGTCCACAAATTTACAGCTTCTTCTGCCCACGGTGCTCTCAAATGTCTTAAGCACCTTTGTGGGAGAATTGCGGAGTCCGACCTTAGCTTTGTCAATGCCCGCATCGTCACAGCTCCACTTTTCCACAACGCCCTTTTTGGAAGTAAGCCTCGGAAAACGAAGTGTGTTTATTCTCTCCACTGTCACAAGTGCGGGGAAGCTCACATTTTCCTTGCCGAATCTCGTCTCGCACTCGATACCTCTTTCAGATACACCGACCGAAAGTGCATTTGTAATAAGCGAAAGTCCGCACATAACGGCAACCTCGCTTCCGACCTGAGCCGTATCGCCGTCAATGCTCTGACGACCGCAGAACACGACATCGGGCGAGAGCTTCTTCACGCACTGCGAAAGCGCATAAGCCGTACAAAGCGTATCAGACCCTGCAAGAGCGGAATCCGTGAGCAAAATATTTCTTTTAGTCCCAAGCCGTGAAAGTCGGAGAAGCAAATCCTCGCAGGAGGGGCGTCCCATAGAAAGAACCGTAACCTCGGCATCGGGTATTCGGAGAGCCTCCTCAAGAGCGCAGGCATCAAAGGGGTTGATGTCGCCGTCGGGAAGCTGTTTTATAAGGGTTAGAATTTTAAGCATAGGACTCCTTTTTAGACCGCTTGCGGTCTTTAAAATGCACAATGCATAATGCATAATGCTTAATCGAGGTTGATTCCTTCGGAATCTTCGTTTGATTTGGTCGGTGCGTTGCACCGAAATGCAAAATGCAAAGGGTAAAATGGTAAATTTGGGTTTGTCGGGATGTTGGTGCACCCTCTAACAACATTTAAAAGCCAAGGAGAGTGCTTCCTGCAGAACTCCCTCAGTCGCCTACGGCGCCAGCTCCCTCAAGAGGGAGCCACACAAAAGTCCACCCTTCTGCAACAGCCAAAACAATATGCAAAACCAAATGGCATAAGGCATTGCGAAAACTCGAATATCCGTACCAAAGCAGGGGTACAGTATGGCTCCCTCTTGAGGGAGCTGTCAGCGAAGCTGACTGAGGGAGTTAGCAGGAATCGCAATAATCGCAATTTATACGATGATTAGAGGGTGCACAAACTCCCCGATAAACAACAATTTGAATTTCAATGAAGGAAGCAAAGCTTCCATCTTCAATTGTGCATTGTGAATTATTTTTCAAAACTCTCCATGATAAATCGGCGCCAATGCATCATGCACCGCCTTGTACTTCTTGAATACCTCACGGTATTTTACCGTATTCTCCGCAATCGGCTCTGTCTTGTTAGCCTTGACAACACATTTTTCCACAGCATCCTCGGGAGAAGCAAATACTCCCGCCGCAATGCCCGCAAGCATCGCAGAGCCGAGGGATGAGTCACTGCTTTCCGTTGTGTAAAGCGTAATTCCCAGCATATCCGCCGTCATCTGACGCCAGAGGGGAGACTTCGCTCCGCCACCGATGATTACCGCGCTTTCCTTGTGGGGAATGCCAATCTCGGAAAGAGTGTTCATACAGTCAAGAAGCGAGAAGCATACTCCCTCAAGAACGGCTCTTGTGAAGTGGGCTCTCGTGTGATTGGTTCTTATACCTATAAAGCTTCCGCAAAGCATCGGGTCTGCATAAGGCGTAAGCTCACCGTTGAGATGAGGATGAAACATAACACCCTCCGAGCCTATGGGAAGTGCCGCCGCACCCTCGTCAAGCTCCTTGTAGTCACCGCCGAAGGTGTCTCTGTACCAGCGGTAGCTCTGTGCGCACGCCTTTGTTGCAGTGCCGGGATACCATAAGCCTTTCGCAATGTGTGAGTAATTTATAAGATGCGTGTGAGGATAAGCCTTGTCGGTTATAACGCAGATTCTGCCCGCTGTTGCAAGCTTTACCGTCATATCCCCCTTGGAAACAGCACCCGAAGCGAATACCTCCATAACCGTGTCCGTAGTACCGCAGATAACGGGAGTGCCCTCGCAGAGTCCTGTCTTTTCGGCGGCATCCTTTGTGATGTTACCGATAACATCGCAGGGGTCAACAAGCGGAGGAAGAGCGGAAATATCAAGTCCGCACATATCGCAGAGCTCCTTCGACCATTTGCCTTCGTTGAGGTCGTAAAGCATACTGCCCTCGGCTTCGATGTAGTCTGTACACCAGACACCCGTGAGCATATATCTTATGTAGTCCTTTTCAAAATAGATGCGCTTGATTTTCGCAAAAATCTCGGGCTGATTATTTTTCATCCAGAGAAGCATGGGCAAAGTCCAGATGGTGTCGGGCTTGTGGTAAGTCCTTTCAAGAATCTCATCGAGATGATTTTCACGAAGGAATGCCGCCTCCTTTGTGCTTCTGGAGTCCGTCCAGTGAATGGCGTTGCAAAGCGGAGTGCCGTTTTCGTCTGCGGGCAAAACCGTATGAGTCGCTGAATCTATTGCAACCGTAAGAATATCCGACGGAGCAATTCCGCTCTTCTGCATAAGAGCCGACACATTCTCATAAAGTGCGTTCATCCAGTCCTCGGGCGACTGCTCACAGAAGCCCATTTCGGGATGAAGTGTGGGATATTCCACCGTGTTGCTCGCATAAATTCTGCCGTCAACACCGAGAAGGGTAGCCTTTGAAGCACCTCCGCCGAAATCTATTCCAAGTAAGTATTTCATAAAAATTCTCCTTATACTTATACAAAGTGATGCCCTTTGATCCGATAACGCCTCTCGTTACCAAATCAAAAAGCACCCACACGGGAGAGAAGAATCAAGCCTCTCTCCCGTAATAATTTTGCATTTTGCCCTTTGCATTTTGCATTTCAAATAACGCTTTGCGTTATTTGATCCAATCGTGCTCGGGGTCGTTGCTTCTGTTAAAGCCCTGATAATCACCTGCCATAAGCCAGAGGAAATATGTCTGATATCCGGGTGTGGAAACAGTGGAATGATAACCTATCGGGAACTCAACGAGCTCGTCGTTCTTAACTCTGTAAGCCTCGTCAATCTCGCCGTCGGCTGTGTACAGACACTGTACCGCAAAGCCCTGCTTGGGGTCGAAGAGGAAGTAGTAAATTTCCTCAGCGATGCATTCCGTGGGCATATTGTCCTCGTCGTGCTTGTGGGGAGGGAAGCCTGCCCAGTTGCCCTCTGTGGGATATGCTTCACCGATGGTGAGCACCTTTGCGTTGGAGTTGCCGTCGATAATGAAGCTTGTCTCTCTCTGGAAGGGAACTCTGCCGAGAAGCTTGAGTGTAACGTGATCCTCACGAAGCACCTGAGGCTCTGTCTTTTCCGCGACGGGAGTAGCGCAAACTGCAATCTTGATGTTGTCAATAGCCTCGATTGTGAGCTTCTGCTCGCGGGGCGTATAGAAGGATTCAGCCTTTCTGTTTTCAAATACGGACATTCTGTTGCCGATATTTTCCCACTTTTCTCCGTTTACCTCGACATTGCAGTGACCTTCAAGCATAATGAATGCGGTTTCCTTGTCCTCAGTATAGAATTCGAGAGTCTTTGCGGGAGAAAGCTCGATGATGCCGAACTCAAGCTTCTTGAGACTGCATTCGCCGATTTTGCATATAGGTGTGTAGCCCTCTTTGGGGACGTATGTCTTTTTGTAGTTCATAGTTTTGCTCCTTTTTGTATTTTAAATTTCGGGTAATTCTTGAGGTATTGATTGTGTACTTTAAATTGTTGTTTATAGGGAACAGGGAATAGGAACTAGGATCTAGGGAGGTTGGAAACTTTGTTTCCTTCAATTATTCAAATTGAAATTTACTCACTCAATTTCCGTACGGATAGTAAACACATTGGGAAGATTAAAAATATCCTTTTTCAAAAACAGGGGGTAAAAATACTCATCTTTCAATCTTTCAAACTCCAACCATTCAAAGGTATGTGTATGGTGACCTTCATTTGAAGTGAATTGTTTACCTCTTACCAATAAATCTGTGTCTGCGATATCCATTAAGAAGTAAATGCAAAGTTCGTGATAATTGAGATTATCGACATCTTCTGTAAAAAATGCTTGATTTAACCAAAGAGGACGGACAATTTTAGGTGTGATACCCAATTCTTCTTGAATCTCTCTGGCAACGGCACTTTCCGCAGTTTCTCCGAGTGCTACTCGTCCGCCCGGAAGATAGAAATATGGTGACCGTTCATCGTGCATTGCCAAGATTTTTCCATCAGAAATCATTATGGCACAAACTCTATAATTGAATTTCTCATTGCCTGATTTGAAAGATATATCCATTTTCTCACACCTACATTAAATTCCAATTTAAACAATCGCAGGAAGCGAAGCTTCCAACATTCCCTAGCTCCTAGTTCCTAGTTCCTGTCCCCTACAAATCCCAATTTTAAATTCCACTCTCAATCAAATCTCAAACCCATTATTTTTCAGATATTCCTTAACCGCCTCATAGCTCGGAACGCTTTCTCTCGCACCGACACTCATACACTTCATAGCGGAAACCGCACTTGAGAAATGACAGCACTTGAGGAAATCAAATCCATAGCAGAGACCTGCCGCAAATGCACCGTGGAATACGTCGCCCGCACCGTTTGAGTCAACAACCTCTGCGGGGTAAATGGGGTAGGAGGTTATCCTTTCACCGTCGTAAAGAATACCGCCGTCCTTACCCATTGTTATAACAACAACCTCGGGGTTGTACATTTCAAAAAGCTTCTTTGCCGCTTCCTCGACATTTTCGCATTTTGTGTGACCGAGTGCGTATTCCTTTGAGGGGATAAGAATATCAACATAAGGCAAAAGTCCTTCGATTCCGGGGTAAAGTCCGCCTGCATCGTAAAGCACCTTTGTGCCGTGTTCCTTTGCGTATTTTGCCGCCTCGATTGCCGCAGAAAGCTCGTTGCCGTCTACCATAAGAATATCAGCCTCGGCAATTGCCTTTTTCTTTGCTTCGTCAAGTGTAAGTGCGGGGAGGTTACCCTTATCGAATACGCAGGTTCTTGAGGTGCTTTCCTTTGAAAGCCATATGCAGGAGGTGAACGCACGGTAGCCGTCGATAATATCGATATTACCGGTATCAACGCCGTACTTTTCAAAATCCGAGCGGAGGAAGTCTCCTGCGGAGTCCTTTGAAAGCACACCTATAAAGCCCGAGGAAATACCGAGCTTTGACACGGCAACAATACCCGTAGCCGTAGGGCCGCCGCCCGCAAGCTTTGTGCTTTCAGCTCGCATCTTTGTGTCCTCCGTAGGGAACGAAGGAACTGTAATGAGCGTGTCCATAACGCACGCACCGATACCAACGACTCTTATCATTTTGCCATACCTTCCGCACCGAGGAGCTTAATCTTTGAAAGGGCGAACTGCTTAACGCAATTGATGGGCTCCTTCATAAAGAGGTCAACCGCAACCGTGCTTCTGTCAACAGCGAAAACGCCGTCGAGGAAGGAGTAGCAGATATCTGTACCGAAGTTAATCTTTCTGATACCTGCCTTGATGGAAGCGATAATCTGGTCATCGGGAATACCCGAGCCGCCGTGAAGAACAAGCGGAACATTAGCCTTTTCCTTGATTACGGCGATTCTCTCGATATCAAGCTTCGGAGGCTTCTTGTATCTGCCGTGAGCAGTACCAACAAGAACAGCAAGAGCCGCAACGCCCGTCTTTTCGACGAATTCCTTGGCTTCATCGGGGTTGGTAAACTCGTCCATAGACTCATCGTTAACAGTACCAACGTGGCCAAGCTCGCCTTCAACGTCAATGCCGATATAATTTGCGGTATCAACGACTCTCTTGGTAATCTCAACATTCTTATCGAAATCAAAAGCAGAGGCATCAATCATAACGCCCGTAGCGCCGTAGCGGATAGCTCTTGTGGTTTCCTGCTCACTTGCGCCGTGGTCAAGATGGAAGCAAACAGGCACGGAAGCCTTCTCTGCCGCCGCAAGAACGATGGGAGCAAGATAGTAAGCAGAGCCCTGAGTAAAGAGTCTTGAATAAGACTGAAGTATAACGGGAGCCTTGGCTTCCTCAGCCGCCTCAATACAACCCATTACTGTTTCCATGTTATATACATTGAATGCGGGAACAGCAAACTTGCCTTCCTCCGCAATTGCCAAAATTTCTTTAAGTGTTACAAGCATTTTTATAGTCCTTTCAAATATATCTTATTATATCTTATCTGACATCCGTAACAAAATTCACCGTACTTGTTGCTCTGACAAGCCTTCCCTCACAGCCTTCAAATGTGTTTTCCACAACCGTAACATTCTTGTGTCCCTCAACATTTGCCTTGTTCTGCACCTCATCGTGAGAGCTGTTAACATGAACTACCGCGAAACCGTAATCTTTTACATAGTTCGTGCAGTTTCTGAACACATTGCCCTTGACTGTAAGATTGTCCGTAAAGCCGCCCTCGTACCAATATTCGAAATCGGGAGCCGCAAGAACAGCCGCGAGACGAAGATTTTCAAAGGTGCATCCCTCAACTGTTGCATTTTTCGCCTGAAGAAGCACGCCTCTTGCTCTGCCGAAGCCGACCTTACAGTTCTTGAAGGTTACCGTGGGAGAGTAGGTTATATTCTGAACGAAGCAACCGTTCTTTGTGTTTTCGGGAACGGAATCGAGCTTGAGTGTTTTTCCGTTCTGCTTTACGACAACGGCTGTGCCGAGGCTTTTGTAGTTTCTGCCGATGATTTCAACCGTGTCGCCCTCGTTGAAAATTCCGTTATCGGGAGTAGAGTTATCTCCTCCGACAACGCAGGTGAGGGTATTTTCGTCCACGGACTCAACGACACAAAGCTTTGTGTGGGAATTGAGTGCATCGTCGCCTATGCCGTAGAAGGTACTGTCCGTGACGGTAAGCTTTCCCTTGAGGTGCTTTGCGTGGATACAGTCCTCGTCCGAGGCAAGAAGAGCCTTGCTTCCTTCTCTGACTCTGATGTTCAGGTTGGAAAACTCAAAATCCGCATTTCCGTAGGGCGCATAAATAAATGCACTCGGGCAGGAATAGCAGGTGATACCGTCAAGATAAAGTCCCTGCGTGCGGTTGACGAATATTGCGGGTGATGCCACGCTTCCGCAGGAAATACGGCAGCAGATTCTGTGTCCGACCTTTCCGATTTCCATAGGCACGGAGAAGATGCTTTCGCTTTCCTTTTTAAGTACAGTGCTTCCGCCCTCGGGCCAGCGCTCATCAAGAAAGACCGTGTCGTCAGCCGTCAGCACCGAATAAACGGTTTCTCCGCCGACAATCGGCTTTTTGTCACCGCTGACAAATTCGGGATAAATTTCAAAATAAGTTCTGCCGTTTTTGATTTCCGTTATAACGCCGTCCGCTGTTGTGTGGGCGAGGAAGTCAACGGCGATATTTTCAATAAAGATATTACTGCTGTCTCTTATCTTGAAAACATTCGCCTTTTCGCCCGAATACTTCATTGAATCATAGGAGACGTTCAGAAGCTCGGTGTCCTTGCCGCCGCGAATGGCGATATTCGTTTTGTTCTTTATGTCCAGCGGACCGCAAAAGGCAATAACTCCGTCGGGAAGCAAAATAGCCGTGTTTTTATCGGCGGACTTTATTGCGTCCTCGATAGCTTTACTGTTTTTTTCCGCGGTCTTTGTGTCCGTCGAGGATGTAACTATACCCGACACCTCGACGGTTTTATCAAAAACGACCTCTGACATAACCTCATTTTCCTCCTGCGGTTGCGGTGCACAGCTGAAAAAGCCGACACAGATAACATAAAGTGCAATAATAAGGGGACTTACGCAAAACAGAGTATTTCTGTATTTTTTCATAACAATCTCCCATCGCACCGCAAAGCGGTGGTATTTACTTACAATCAGATAACGAGCTCGGAAATATCAATAACGGAAATTCCCTCGGGAGCGGCATCCTTAAGGAATGCATAGTCCTCGGGAGAAGCGCAGACAACAGTTTTTGCACCGCTCTGGATGATGTTAGCCATTCTTTCCTTTGCAACAAGCTTCATAACATCGTCCATCCACTGAGCCATAATGAAGCTGCCCGCAAGCATAGTGTCCTTCTTCGAGAGAATCATCTCAACATATTCACCTGCGGCGTTGCAGATAACTCTGCCCTCTTCTGTTTCGCCAACCTCACGAACGAGGAAGGGGTTGTCCTGATATGTAACCTTGCCGTCAAGCTTTGCAATCTGAATCTTGCCATTTCTGTACGCATCTGCAAGCACGCTTGTATATGTCTTAAGCTCGCACTTGAGCTCGATGTCCCATTCCTTGTATTCACGAACGAACACCTTCATATCTGAGGGGTTAAGCACGATAACCGTCTTGTACTTATTGAGAACATCAGCACAAGCTGTCATTGCTTCCTTTGTTTCCTCCATAGCACCGATAAGAGTATCAAGCTCGATACCGCTGTCGATTTCATCTGCAAGGACAGTAAACTTAACGCCCGCCTTCTTGAGAGCAATAATAGCATTCTTTGCAAAGCAGGGAGCCATGTATCTTGCGTCAGAGCCGATATAAAGAAGAGTATCCGCATTTGCATCAAGGTCAGCCATCTCGTTCTTTATGCAATCGCAGTAATCTGTCTTGCCGTAGATGTTGCCCGTTTCACCGTACTTCTCGATAAGAGCGGAGATGTAATCGGGGGTAATTCCGTCAAGAGCCGCCTCGCGTCTTACTTCCTTGGTGAATACGATAGGATCCCATCCCGTTGCGCATTCTTTTGTACAAGCACCGCAAAGCGCACACTCATAAACGTTATCAATACACTCGGAAAGCTCAGCTGCACCTCTCTCAACATACTGAAGTGAAAGTGCTCTCGCTCTCGCATTGTTTCTTTCCTGACCCGTAGCATTACCGATAGGGCAAATATGTCTGCACATCCAGCAGAAACGGCAGGAATCTATAATCTTTTTGCTGTTTTCAGAAATAAGCATAATTTCAATCCTCTCGTTATTGTTATTATAAGCCTTTTAAAGGCAGATTATATTTTCTCGTAATAAGCAATTCTCTCAAGCGGTACCTTTTCCTTAACAACCGTGCCGCCCTCGAAAATCTTGCCCAAGTCATTCTTCCACTTAAAGCCTGCGGGAAGTCTTACCTCACGCTCAAACTGTCCCTTTGTGACAATCGGAGCGGAAAGATACTTGTCACCGAGCATAAACATATCGGTGCATTCCTCGTAGCCCTGACCGGGGAATTCGTAAGCGAGGTGTCTTACAATCGGCTCACCGGTTTTTGCGCTTTCAAGAGCAAGGCTTGTGCAGTAGTCGCATACCGATTCGTGAAGCTTAACCGACTTGAGTATAAGGTCAACCGTATCCTTTTCGAAATATCTCCAGAAGCCGAAGGAAATCTGCATCATACCCATAAGAGCATTAGCCTGGGCCCAACGGATAAAGAGCTCGTCGTCAAGCTTTTTGCCTCTGCCGATGCTGCTTTCACCGCCACCGCCGAGCATATCGGGACAGCAGTAAGCATAGCCTGCGAGACCCTGAGCGATTGTGTGGGGGATAAGCATATTAAGACCTGTCTTATCCCAGGAGTGAGTCTTGTCCTGAAGTCTTGCAACAATTGCTCTGCCGCCGCAGTTCCAGCCTGCACGGAATTCGTTGAAGGGGTACTTCTCGCCGATAAGGTTGAAGAGCTTTGTCTGCTCTCTTGCGGTAACATTGCCGAAGGTTACATCGTCGTCACTGTAGAATGAGTAGTCGCCCGCATCGAACTTAAAGCCGTCAACGCCGTATCTTTCGATAAGGCTGTCAAGCTGCTCGCAGTACCACTTTTCGGCATCGGGATTGGAGAAGTCAAGCACGGCGGAGAAACCGTCCCACCACTGTCTGATACAGGGCTTGCCGTCCTTGTTTGTGATAAGATAGCCCTTCTTCCAGAGATTCATAAAGAGCTTATCTGCACTTGCGATAATGGGAGTAACCCAGAGCATAACCTTGAAGCCCATCTTATGAAGCTCGTCAATCATATACTTGGGGTCGGGAATCTTTCTTGCGTGGAACTCGAAGGTGCCGAAGTTTTCCTGCCAGCCGTTGTCAATCATAAGAACGCCTGCGGGAAGACCGCTGTCGAGGATGGACTTTGCATAAGCAAGAATTTCGTCCTGAGTCTGATTTACATTGAACTCAATCCATGTATTGTACTGAGGCTTTTCAAGGAAAAGAAGGTCGGGAGTCTTACCGCAGAAGGGGAAGTGAGCGTCCTTTGCCGCAAGGTAAGCACCCTTGAGATTTTCGTAGCCCTCATAGAGCTTTGCGCTTTCCGCACCTCTGCCGACAAGAGTAATCTCGCCGTTCTTTATTTCATAGTCAAATTCCGCATCCGCGTGGATATATCTTCCGAGCGAAGAAAGAGCAAGCGGAGCGAACTGGTCTGTGCCGTCGCCCTTGGTAAGAGAGCCTTTAATTTCTGTTTTATTTGAATAGGGCATCATATGTCCCATCATTACGTTACCGAACCACCAGAATTCGTTATCAAGAATTTTTACTGTCATATTTATGATTATCCTTTCGTCATTTCAAAATTATGTTTTATATAGCAAGGAGCCTTGAATGAGTTTGACAGCTTGAATTTATGGCTGTCAAACGGGGTTGAACGCGAGCATCTGTAACACGACATTCGCAGCCAAAATTACGCGAATCTGCCCGCGGGGGCTTCCCCGCTCAAAGTCCGAGTTTGAAGGGATTCATAATACCGTTGGGGTCAAGCTGCTTCTTGATGCCGGTGAATACCTGCATAGCGGGGCCGTACTGCTCCTTCATAAGTCTGCCGAGCTTGATGCCTACGCCGTGGTGGTCGTTAACAACACCGCCGTTTGCGATAGCTGTTCTTACGCCGCAGGTCCAGATAGCATTGTGAAGTCTGAGAGCCTCGTGGGGATCAGCGGGAGGATTGTCAACAATGAATCTGTCGTAAACCATTGCGCCCCATTCGTACCAGTGAGAGAAGTGAGCGATAAAGCGAGCCATGGGGAAGTTTGTTTCGATGGCGTTCTTCATAGCCCAGTAAATCTTTTCAATCTTGTCGTAGGGAGCGATTGTGTCCATAGTACCGAACATCTGAGGAAGGTCCATCATATGACCGGGGTAGAAGAATGTAATCTTTTCTTCCCACCACTTCTTACCGTATTCGCTTCCGAGGTCTTCAGCACCGTACTTTGCAAAGGTTTCGAGAAGGATTCTCTCTTCTACCTCAACAAGAGCGGAGCAGCCCTCGATAGCGATATTCATAAACGCGCCCTGTCTTTCAACGCCGACAATCTTCTTGATAAGGGAAGCGGTTTCCGCAGGGTCATAAAGACGCATAACGGAGGGCTTGAACTTCTGGAGAAGCTCACGGGAAGCCTTGAATGCCGCTGTCATATCCTTAAAGAGGAAGCCTCTGAATCTTCTTTCCTCGGGCTGGTCGTAAATTCTCATCTGAGCCTTTGTCATAACGCCGAGAGTACCCTCGGAGCCGATGAAAATCTGGTTAAGGTCGGGACCTGCCGCGTGCTTGGGAGCGGAAGCTGTTTCGATGATATCACCGTTAGGAAGAACTACCTCCATCTGGAGCACCATATCGTCAATCTTGCCGTACTTTGTGGAAACAACGCCTATACCTCTGTGGGCAAGGAATCCGCCGACAGTAGAGCAGGTAAGTGAAGAAGGATAGTGCATGGTAGCATAGCCCTTTTCATTAGCCGCCCACTCGATGTGCTTATAAATAGCACCCGTGCCGCACTCGATGTACATACTGTCCGTGTTAACATCGTAAATCTTATTCATTCTCTTTGTATCAAGCACGATACCGCCCGCAACGGGAATAGCACCGCCCTGAGTACCGCCGCCGCCACCCCAGGTGGTAACGGGAATCTTGTAGTAGTTTGCTATCTTAAGCACAGCGGATGTCTCCTTTGCATCCTTAGGAGATACAACATAGTCCGCCTCAGGCATACGAAGTCCTCTGTCACTCCACATTCTGGAAAGCCAGAAGTAGTCAACTCCGTGTGTCATCTTGTCAATAGCCTTAATAGAACAGTTCTCTCTTCCGACAGCATCCTCAAGCTCTGTGAGAATCATATCCGTCATAAATTCATTGAATTGCATTTTTTATATCCTTTCTTTAAATAATTTACTCTTTTTTACGAGGGGCCTTCGGCGAGTCGCTTCTTGAAAGAAGCTCCGCAAGAACTTTAATATAATGGCTCCACTCGCTTTGCTCCTTGCGCCGGGTTTTGTTTTAGGAATTGCTGTGGGTGTCGTGTTGCTTGCCGTTCTGCCGGTCTTAAGGACAACCGTATTCCGTGCGAGCCGCCCAACCCACGGTTGGCTCGCAGGCTGTGCAGGCATACAACCAACACCGATTTAAAATAAATAAAAATTTTTCTACGAAAAATTTTCACCGAAATTCCGAATTCAAAGAACGCAAGCGTTCTTGTCGAGTTTCCTTCGGAAACATCGCTCAAATTCCGAATTCCGAATTTTAAGATTGCGAAGCAATCCAATTATGCATTATGCATTATGCATTAATTTCCCCGCTCTCCACACCATCTGCATCGGCATCACCCTTGCCGTGTGACAAAGATTCGCCTGCCTGTCAAGTCCCGCACCGAAGCGGGTTATGTACAGATAGTTGTCCTTTATGGAGAACACATCGAACACGGTTTCCGTTTCTTCACCGAATTCACGCTCGGGAAGCGGTTGCATCTGCGGGTCGAGGAATGAGCCGTCCGTTGTGACGGTGAGAACACCCTCAAGGTCTCCGTCACCGTAGCGAAGGTTGTCCGCGTGGACGTGACCTGCGAGCCACATACATACATTGCCGTGCTTCCTTATGCACTTCATTATCTCGTCACCACGGGGGAAATCGTTCTTTTCCTTGAAGCCGTAGGGATAACCGCCGCATCCGAAGATGCCCTTGCAGGAAATCGGCATATGGCAAAGTATAACGCAGGGCTTATCCGTAACGAGAGCCTCGTTGTCAAGCCACAGAAGCTGCTTTTCGCTGAAATCCACACCCCAGCCGTGGGTATAGTTGCCGTTTTCGTCGGGGATGTACGGATGATCCGCTATATTGAGAATCACGAAGCGAAGCCCCGATTTTTCGTGGTCGAAGTAATAATAATTCTCGTCCGTCGGATTATTCCGCATACAAAGAGCGTGCATTTCCGAGGGAGAAATCGCATAATTCTTAACGGTACGACCGATTTCCGCAGACCAGCCCACCGCATCGTCGTGGTTACCCACACAGCAATGAACGGGTACGGGAAGCGAATAAAGGTTATCGTAAAAATCCGAAATCTCCTTGCGGACAAGCTCGGGCGTGGGTGCATAATCGTTACCGACATCACCGCCCGAAAGCACAAAGTCAATATCGCACCTCTCGGCAACATACCGCATAGCCTCAATCGCATTCTCCGAAAGCTCGAAATCCTCGGGCTTTCTGTACTTTGAATTCTGCGACGACTGACGGTTAAGTCCGCTGTGAACATCCGTAATAAAAAGGAAATTCACATCAGCCCCGAGAGCCTTAATCTTTTCTATTTTCTTATCGTAGTTTTTTGTGAGATAGGTTATATCGTTCATAAAGCACCTCAAAACGAATGCAAAATGCAAAGTGCAAAATGCAAAATAGGATTAAATGGAGGTTTATCGCTAAATTTTCAACGCAACGCCAACTCCAAATTCAATTTAATCCAATTGAAGATTGCGAAGCTGCGGAAAATCAAAGATTTTCCATGGAGTTTGCAAGCAAACTCCGCATCAACCTCGATTATGCATTATGCATTATGCATTATGCATTAAGCATTATGCACTCCTATCATCATTCTACCGTATCAATCTCAAGTCCGGGAACGAACTTTGCGAATTCCTTCATTGTTTCAAGATATTCGCCCTCAACCTCTGCCATATGGTGGATGTACGGACCGTCGATGAGCTTGTCCTCCCACTTCTTGAGGTTGTCGAACTTCGCCCAGAGGTATGTACCGAAGGTGTAGGGACCCTTGCCTGTGTCAAATTCACCGCAGAGCATCTTGTAGTTGCCGTTTTCCTGGTCGAATCTTGCGATTGTGTAGTGACCGTCCTTTACTCTGAACCACTGACGCATATTTACGTTCTTTGCTACGCTGTCCTCTGCCTTAAGGGAGTATGCAAAGGGACCGCAGTGCCAGAGAAGCTCGGTGTTCTTGTCCTCGGGATGTCTGTTTGTGAATTCTCCGAAGAAGGGAATCTTCTTGCCGAGGCTCGCGCAGGAAAGCATAGCCATTGTGATAGCACCGTGGAAGTCGGACTCACAGCTGATGATGTAGCCCATATCCGCAAGCACACTGTACGCCGTACAGGGCATAGCGCCTACTGCGAGCTGCATTGCCGTCCAGCACTCCGCACTTACCGCATCAACCTTGTATTCCTCGAATACCCACTTGTAAAGAAGAACAAATGCGTAAACCTTCTTGAGAAGGGGAGGAGTGATGTCATCCATTTCGTAACGGGAGAGAAGAAGCTTTGCACCCTCCTCAAGCTCCGCATCGCATTCCGCGAGAATCTTGTTGTACTTGTCAACGGCAACGCCGATGTTGATCGGAATACAACGGATACCGAACTTTGTGAGAATTTCGCCCTCGTTGAAAATAACGGAGGTGAAGGGCTTGGGTCTCATTCCGACCTGAGCAATCTTCATACCTCTGAAGTTGTCAACCATGCAGGCAACGGAAACGAATCTTTCAAAGCCCTCAGCGAATTCACGGCTGTCGACTCTGCTTGTTTCAATGTGCATAAAGGGAATGTTCATTCTCTGAAGAATTCTTGAAATACCGAAAATACCGCATTGGCTGTCCGTGTATCTCGTACCGTCCTCAAGGAAGGACTCGTCAAGAGGTGCCCAGATGCATACGGGCTTTCCGAATTCTCTTGCAAAGACAGCCGCCGCTTCCTCGTTACCGAAGTTACACGCAATAATAAGAGCGCAGGTAGCACCCTCAGCCTTGAACATTTCGGCAGCCTTTACGGCGTCCTCCTCTGTGTAGACAATCTTTCTCTCGTTAATGTCGAGAGTGTCGCAGAAGCTTACGTTCTCGGATGCGAAATTGTCCTTGATGTAGCTTGTGATTTCGAATGCTCTGTCCTCGGCCTTTTCCCAGTTGAAAATGCCCGGTCTCGGTGTTACGTCACGGCGGAGACCGAAAAGACCTACTTTTACATTGTAGTTAAGCATAGTTTTTTTCCTTTCTTTGTTGAAATTTATGTGAAATCAGTAGTGTTTTGGCATAATACTACATTATAATGTTATTATATCACAGAGTGAAAATATTTTCAATAGCCAATTTGAACAAAAGTGAAAATAATTTTTATGCAAATTTTCACCCGAGTGAAAAAACGATATCACAACAGCCAAAAAATCAAGCACCGCCCACGCCGTAAAAGCAAATGAGCGGTGCAATAATCGTCACCGTAAAATCAGCCTTATTTCAGAAGCAAAAGCGCAACGAAGGAAAGGCAAAGTCCCACAACGCATCTTGCCGTAATTCTCTCCTTGAAAAACACCGAGGACATAACGGAAGCGAGAATCATACCTCCCGCCCGTGATAAGGGATAAAGCTGTGCGGGCGGTAAATGCTTTGTCGTAAGTGTCATAAAATATGAATTCACAAAGAGGCATACCGACATAAAGAATACCGCAATGATAGTCTTCCTCACAAATTCCGCGGCATTTATCTTCTCACCCTTTGACGGCAGAAGAAACACCGCACCGAGGAAAAGTGCCGAAACGAAATAAGTAATCAGATTAAAGGTAGAAATGGGCGAGTCCGAAAATGAGGTAAACAGCTTCCCCGAAAAGTCATAAAGCCCGCAGGACACACCGTAAAGAACAAGCATAGTAATTCCGTAGGGCGTAAGCGCTCCCACAATCTTATTGCTGTAGGAAGCCATAATCAGCACCGCAATTACAAGAATTACAATTCCCGCATACTGCCTTGCCGTGACAGGCTCTCTGAAAACAACAAAGCTGCACGCAAGAGTAACAATCATACCGAAGGTCTGCGCAACGCTTATCAGCATAAAAGCCCCGTGACGGATTGCAAGCATCCAGGTGACGGTAAAGGCGGAAAGCGTAATTCCCGAAAGGATACCCACAAGAATCGCGCCTCGGTCGGGCATAAGGCTCTGTCCCTTTGTCTCAAGCAAAAGTACGGCAACGCTTATAACAATGCAGATAATCATTCGCATAAAATTCGACAGAACGGACTGCTTCGGTGTTGTGATGATACCGCTGATTTTCTTGCCCGCAAAGCCCTTTGCCGAGCCCGCAAGAAGTGCTGTAAAAAGAAAAATATATCCCATAAAATTCTCCGCAAATTCTTTCCCGAGGATTTAATTTTTATTATTTTATCACACGGTATTGACTTTTGCAATAAGTTAATCTATAATACGGATATAATATTTTATCATGGAGGAAGGGAAATGAAAGCACAGCTTCTTGTAAGTGTCGGTGTATACCGTGAAAAATTCCAGCTTGAAAGCTTTATAGGCAGTAACGACATTTTTATGCTGTGCGGGGACGGAAGCTTTGTCGTGACGGATAACGGCAAGGATTACACGGTAAAGGCAAACGAGGGCTTCCTCTTCAGGAAAAACACCCTTTATCACAGAGTAATCAAAAGTCCGGCACATCTTTTCCTTTTCAGATTCGAAAGCAAGACTCCCGTCTTCCGTACAAACCATATAACCTTCAGCGACACTGCGAGAATCCTTTCCACAATGGCAATGCTCGACTCACTTGACAAGGTTAACACGGTCGACGATTTTTCGCTTCGCAGACATCTTTTTGACGACATAGTGAACCAATATCTTTTCGAAAACCGTTCATCCCCGACCGAAGGAATCTCCGACCCGCTTATGGAAAAGGCGGCATCCGATATCCGTGAGAGCATAAATAAAAGAACACCTCTGTCGGAAATCGGTGCAAAAACGGGACTTTCCTACGTTCAGTTTATCCGCCGCTTCAAGGACTGCTTCGGACTTACACCGCAGGACTATCAGAAGGGACTCCGAATCCGCCGTGCAAAGGATATGCTCTCCGAAACGGATATGCTGATTCGTGACATCGCAGGCTATTGCGGGTTTGAAAACGAGTACTATTTCAGCAACTACTTCAAAAAATCCGTAGGTATGTCACCCAGCGAATTCCGAAGCACAACAGAATAAAACCGCACCGCCAAAGGATTTTCTCCGATGACGGTGCTTTAATTTATTCAAGTATAAGCATCTGCGCAGGATTTTCCCCCGTGGGAAGTGTGATTTTCCTGTTCTCGGTTTTGTACCTTATACCGCTGAACATTTCCGTGAATTCTCCGTCAAAGGGGAGCGTAATCGTCGTTTCCTCGCTCTTTGTGTTGTACACACCCGCAACGAGGCTGTTCACATAGCAGGCAACTCCGTTTTCGGTGTAGATATGCACGCCCGCCTCTCTTGCGATTTCACGAAGCACCGTGTGTGAGATGTTACCGAGACCGCTGAAGTATATTGTGTAGTCGGCAAAGCTCTTTTTCGCAAGTGCACACTTACGGCTTTCCGAGTATCTACCGAGAATTTTTACGCTGTCATCGTCAACGTAAAGCGTTGGATTCTTTGCCGTCTTGTAGCCGAAGGTGGAATCGAAGCCGTGGATTGTTGCTTCGTCCTTCTCAAGTGCTTCCAAATTCATTTCCGTCATCGCCCGTACTCTTTCAAGGGAAAGATTTTCATCGCAGGCGTAATCCGTTGCGCCCACAAAAAGAAGCGACCTTCCGCCACCCTTGACCTTGCGGTTTATGTATTCTCTCTGTTCTTGTGTAAGGTAATATGCCTCGGGGAATATTATCAGCTTGTATTTGTCTATGTCCATTCTGTCGATATCGTTCAGAGAGTAAACATCAAAGGGTGCTCCCATACACGCAAGAGGCCCTCTTTGTGCGGCAAGCACCTCGGTGTTAAGCTCTGCCGCCTTGTTGACGTAATAGTGGGATTCACAGCTTATGACAAAGGCGATTTCGCTGTTTGAGACGGCTTTCTTTTCTATGAGCGATTCGGAAAGGCGGACTGTCCTTTCCACCTCACGCATAAGTCCCTCGTCGTAATACCAGCCCTCAAGCATATCAAACCACCACATTCCCGTTCTTTTGGATACCTTCAGCATAAATTCACGGCGCATGGCATCTATTGTCTGCTTTCTGTCGTTGAAAATGTAGCTGTAATTGCCTACTCTTCCCATAGCCTCCATTGTGTTCTTTTCGTGGCAGAGGCGTCTTTTGTTGTCCTTGAGTGTGGGGACGACAAAGGTCATATGGTCAAAGGAGCTGTAAAAGGTCATATTGTTAAGCTCGAGCGTATTGAACATAATCGAGTGTGCGCTGTGGCTGTCGTAATGTCTGTAGTGGTAGGAGGACGGAGTTGCGACAAGGTCAATGTCGGGGCTTCTGTAAACTCTGTCTATATCTATGTGACCGAGATTCCATATACCTCTTCCCCGAAGCTCCATAACGTAGCCGAAGAATGCTCCCAGTACCTTTTCGTGCTTTAAAACATCCTGCGCCGCGTGGCAGAAATAAAGCAGGGTGTCGGCAATGAGGAAATTGTGGAATTTTCTGTAGCTTATAAGATTTTTGTCCTTTACGGGGTCAAGAAATATCTGCGATTCGGGCTTTTCAAGCTCGGTTACATCGGGAATCCGTGCGTTTTCGTCACCGAGATATTTTCTGTATGCGGCAAGCTTAATCGAATGCCCCTCCTCGCGGTCCTCCTTGGAAAACCATTCGGTGGTGTGACCGCCGAGCAAAAAGTAGCCGAGAACAACATCGTTGTATTTTTCTTCAACGTGACGGAGAGCTGCTCTTATGTAGTCCGCCGTGTCACTCCGCCATTTTTCGTCGGAGGCAATCTGCGAAAGATGGGTAAACGAGCTTGGCTTCCCGGGATTTTCCTCGTTCCACCACGGTCTTGAGTCTACGTGGAGATTTATAAAAAGAAGCGTTCCCGGTGCATTCGCTTTGAAAAAGTCTATCTGTCTGTCGAGATTTGTAAAATCGTATTGCTTATCGCCAAACCAGGTTTCGCCGTAAAGCGAATAGGGAAGCCCCAGCGCAGAGGTAAGTCCCGAGCAGTAAACGTGCATTACGGGAACGCCCGCCTTGTGGAAATCACCGACATTGTTTTCCGTGGGACGGAAGCTTTTCATCGCAATGGAATCAATGATTTTTCCGTCGGCTTCAATGTATTTTTTGCCGTTGTATGTAACTATTTTTGATTTCAAGATTGTTTCTCCTTTGCGGTAAAGTTGTGTAGTTATGAATTATCCTATTATAAGCATCTGTGCGGGATTTTCTCCCGTGGGAAGTGTGACTTTTCTGTTTTCGGTTTTATACTTTATACCGCTGAAAATTTCGGTAAATTCTCCGTCAGACGGCAGAGTAATAACCGTTTCCTCATTCTTTGTATTGTACACACCCGCAACGAGGTTGTTGACATAGCAGGCAACTCCGTTTTCCGTATAGATATGCACGCCCGCCTCTCTTGCGATTTCACGGAGCACCGTGTGTGAAAGATTTCCGAGACCGCTGAAGTATACTGTGTAGTCGTTGAATTCCTTTTTTGCAACCGCACACTTACGGCTTTCCGAGTATCTTCCGAGGATTTTTGCACTGTCATCGTCAACGAACATAGTGGGATTCTTTGCCTGTGCATAGCCGAAGGTGGAGTTCATCGAGTGTATCTGCTTTTCGTTTGCGGGAAGAATTCCGATGTTCAGCTCCGTGATTGCTTTTGTTCTCTCAAGGGAAAGGCTTTCGTCGTTGGCGTAGTCCACCGCACCTATAAAGAGAATGCTTCTGCCGTCTGCCTTGACCTTGGCATTTATGTATTCACGCTGTTCCGCTGTGAGATAAAACGCCTCGGGGAAAATGAGAAGCTTGTATTTTGAAAGGTCTGCTCTGTCTATGTCGTTGAGGGAATATACATCGTAGGGTGCACCCATTCTTGCAAGGGCGTCACGCTGTTTGCACAGGGTTTCGGTATTGATGTTGCACACCTTGTTTACATAGTAGAGCGATTCACAGCTTACGAACATTGCAACCTCACTTGCGGATTTCATCGGCTTTTTAAGAAGCTCTGCGCTGATTTCTGAAATGTGCTTTGCTTCCTCCATGAGGCCTTCGTCATAGAACCAGCCCTCAAGCATATCAAACCACCACATACCCGTGCGCTTGTATACTCTCTGCATAAACTCACGGCGCATTGCGTCTGTTGTGTGCTTTCTTGTGGGAAGCATATCCTTTCTCGAATTGTTGAGCATACCGATGCCTACCTCGGAATGCGCATCCTCACAGATTCTTCTCGGTTCATCAAGAAGGTTCTTTACCTTGAAGGTTTTATGGTCGAAGGAGCAGAAGTAAATCATACCGTCAAGGTCAATAGTATCGCACATAAGCATGTTTGCCGTGGCATCGTCGTAGCCTCTGAACTGATAGGAGGACGGCGTTGCGATAAGGTCGATATCGGGGCTTCTGTAGACGATATCCGTATCGAGATGACCGTTGTTCCATATACCTCTTCCGCGAAGCTCCATAATATAGCCGTAATATACGCCGAGAAGTTTTTGATGCTTCAGCTCGTTCTGTGCCTCGTGGCAGAAGTACAATACCGTTTCGGAAATAAGGTGATTGTGGAATTTTCTGTAGCTTATAAGATTTTTATCCTTTTCGGGATCGAGGAATATCTGCGAGGTGTCCTTCTCACGCTCGTCCGTCGGCGGAATTTCCGCATTCGGGTCGTTCATATATTCTCTGTATGCCGAAAGCTTTATGGGGTGGCTCTCCTCGAAGTCCTGACGGGAAAACCATTCGGTCGTGTAACCGCCCAGAAGGAAGTAGGCGATTACCTTGTCGCCGTATTTTTCCTCCGTGTGAGCTATGGTTGCCTTGATGTAGTCCGCAGTATCCTCACGCCATTTTTTGTCTGCGGCTATCTGTGAAAGATGGGTAAAGGAGCTTGGTCTTCCCGGGTTTTCCTCGTGCCACCATTGTCTTGAGTCCACATGGAGATTTATAATAATATATGCATCCGGCGAGGTCTCAAGGAGAAAGTCAATCTGTCTGTCAAGATTTTCGAATCTGTAGTCCTTGTCACCGAACCAGGTCTCGCCGTAAAGCGAATAGGGAAGCCCAAGAGCCGAGGTAAGTCCCGAGCAGTAGACCTGCATTATCCGTATGCCCGCCTTGTAAAAGTCACCGATATTGTTCTTTGTCGGTCTGAAGGATTTCATGGAGAGGGCGTCTATTATTTTACCGTCAACGGCGATGTATTTCTGACCGCCTTTTGTTACGATTTCCGATTTCATATCTTGTCTCCCTTGTAGGATTTTCTTCAGTATAGTGCAGAAAAAACAAAATGTAAATACAGTTTATTGATGCGGAATTATAATATTTTATCATAAAACAAAAAGCACCGCCCGAGGACGATGCTTTGTCTGTAATTATCTTGTATATTTGCCTGCAGAAAGAATTTCGGTCTTGCCGTCAACCGTGACATATGCCGTTGTTCCCTCGGGAATTTCAAAGGAATATACAAATTTATCCTTTTCGTATTTCCATTCGGAAACGATTCTGCCGTAAGCCGTGTCAAGCTCTGCCTTTGCATAGCCGAGCCTCTTGTCGGGCACGGGGGCAATGTCGAACACACGGAAGCCCGCCTCGTCCTTGCCGTTTCTCGGATTTATACCGCAGATTACGCCGTACATCCAGTCGCAGACAGCACCGTAGGCGTAGTGGTTGAAGGAGTTCATATCATCGCTCCACATACTTCCGTCCGGCTTCATACCGTCCCAGTGCTCCCAGATTGTGGTTGCACCAACGGTTACGGGGTACAGCCACGAGGGATACTCACGGCGAAGAAGAAGGTCATATGCAAGCTCTACTTCTCCATTTTCCGAAAGAGCGTGGAGAAGATAAGGCGTACCCACAAAGCCTGTGGTAAGTGCGGTGTCGTTGTCTCTTATGAGCTTTACAAGCTTTTCCGTAACAGCCCTTCTGTCATCGCAAAGACCGAAGTGAAGCTGAATTACGCAGGCGGTCTGTGTTTCGGTGTAATCCGCAAAGCGCACCTTGAATTCCTTCACGATGTTGTCGTAAAGCTCAAGATATTCGCTGTTGTCCTCACCGATGATTGCCATCGCCTTTGCGAGAATAGAGCAGGAATACGCATAAAAAGCATCGGAAAGGAAGGACTTATCCGTCTTTCCGTCATAACTTCCCTCTGTGGCGTCAAGTCCGAGCCAGTCGCCGTAGCTTCTGTCCTGAACATAGGCGAATTCGTTGTCAGTGAAGCTTCTCATATAGCCTACCCATTTCTTCATTGCGGGAACGGCAAGCTTCAGTATATCAACGTTTCCGTACATCTGATACATGGTCCACGGAATAATACATACGGAATCCGCCCAGGCAGAGCTTACACCTCCGAACGCATTGGGAATCATATCGGGAATTCCGCCGTTTTCGTACTGCTCAAGCGTCATATCATAAATCCACTTGTTGAAGAACCCGTTTACATTGAAGTTGTACATTGCGGTCTTGCAGAATACCTGCGCATCACCCGTCCAGCCGAGTCTTTCATCTCTCTGCGGACAGTCCGTGGGGATATCAAGGAAGTTATCCTTCTGACCTCTTATTGTATTCTTGAAAAGCTGATTTACCTCTTCGTTTCCGCATTCAAAATAGCCCGTTCTCTCAATGTCGGAATAAACATCCACCGCACGAAGAATACTTGGGTCAGCTCCTTCGGGAAATTCGTTTATGCGGACATATCTGAAGCCGTAGAAGGTGTGGTGAGGCTTGTAGCTCTGCTCGCCGTCACGGCAGATATATGTGAACTGACACTTTGCCGTTCTGTAATTGTCGTTGTAGAAGTTGCCGTCCTTGTCAAGTATTTCACCGAAGGACAAGTCAACCCTTTCGCCCATCCTTGCCTGAAGTCCCTCAAAGAAGGGATAACCCGTAAGATTCACTCCGAAGTCAACAACGGTTTCACCCTTGGGAGTTGTAAATATCTTTTTCGGCTCGAATATGTCGTGCTCAACAACATACTCGCCAATCTGAGGAGTAAGCTGTGTTTTGCTTTCGTCAAGAATCTTTACCGCATCCTCAAAGGTCGGCTTTATGTTTGCATCGTATACCTCACCGTCGTAAATGTCCGATTCAAGTATGTTGCCCGTGCCGACAGTCCAGCTCTCGTCCGAGACTATGGTCTCACGAAGTCCGCCCGCATATTCAAGGTCAATCTGTGCTATTATGCCGAAATCACAGGGGAACTGCTTCTGCGGAAGGCTTCTCTTGATTCTGCCCGCATACCAGCCCGAGCCTACGGAAACATAGAGAAAATCGCTTTCCGCAACAAGGTCTGTGATGTCGTAGCTCTGATACATATGGTGCTTGTCGTAAACAGTCCATCCGGGGGTGAAAACCACATCTCCCGCCTTGTCGTTGCCGACGTATACGTTATATATACCGCCCGCTGTAATGTGAAGAACCGCCTTCCGAAGAGGCTTTATTATGTTAAGGTCACGGAAGTACACTCTGGGAGCGGAGCCGTAATCCTTTTCGCTTGTAATCCATTTTGAGCTTTCGAACATAGCTTTGTTCCTTTCGTCGTTGGGATTTTTATTATATAGTATCACATCGTAACCATAAAATCAAGGGGGACTTTTTCGGAAAAAGGGGAGTATTTTTCGAAATATCCGCCTGTTTTCCAAGCCTTCCCGAAAATACAATTGACAAATCGGAGCGAATCTGTTATGATAATAATGTAAAGCCTTAAATTCTTCACGCGTTTTATTATATATGAAAGGACTACGGAATTGAAAAGACTGATATTTGCGGTTTTTCTTATCTTCTTACTGAATCTTGCCTCCTGCGGTGACAAAGCCGATAAGACCACGGACATCGGAAACAACAAGGTCACCGAGGAAAGCACCTCGGAAAACCCTTCGGACAAGCCCGAAAACGGCGAGACTGTCCCCGACCTTGCGGGCAAAAGCCTTGACGACAGCCTCCAAAGCGAGCTTATGTCAAAGGGATTTCTTCTGAAGATTACAAACGAATACAGTGACACTGTTCTCGCGGGGAATATCATATCGCAGAGCCCCGAGGCGGGCACTGTCTGTAAGTCGGGCGGTACATATCTTGAGCTTTGCGTGAGCCTCGGTGCGAAGGACGGTAATGTGTCCGATGGTGACACGGGAAAAACGGACGGCAACGTGCCCGATAGTGACACCGAAAACACCGACAGCGATATTCACGTCTATCCCCAAGACCCCACAAAGGACATCGGCGGAACGGCTCCGACAAGCACAAGCATAAGATGGCTCAGCTCCCCGAGGCTCTCATACGATGAGGTTTACACCTTCGGAATGACGGGCTATTCGGTTTACCGCAAGGGAGATTCCTACGGGGTTATCGACCTTGACGGAAGAAATGTGGGAGAGGGCACTTACACAAATCTGTTCTACTGCCCGGAGCACGGACTTTCAAGCTCCGACGTTACGCAGGTCACCGAGATTTCCGACGGGCTTTCCGTATCACCCGATTGCGGATACAGAGCGGGCTCTGACGGAAATATATACGTTTACGATAATCTTCGTGCAAGGGTATATCTTACGGGAATGTCGGACGGTAAATTCAGAATCGTTGACATTACCGACACGGAATTTTTCAAATCCAACGAGCATTATATCGCGGTGCTTTACAACTGTGACGCCGACCTTATGATGTACGAGGATGCGGGAATGAGTAGTCTTGCGGAGATATTCGAGGGCGAAAACAGAGAAATGAAGTACGGCGTTATCTCAAGCCGCCTCGAGCACATTGTAAGCTTTGTATACGACAGTGTTGTATACGGAAACGACTGCTACATAGTGGAGCAAAACGGTAAATTCGGCTACAGAGGCACATCGGGACAGCATTACTATCCTTGTGTTTTCCAGAAGGCAAACACCGCATACAAGGGCGCGGCGTGGGTTAAGTACGGCGGAAAATGGGGGACTGTGGCGTTCTGATTTTCGGGATTGGTTCAAAAGAAGATAAAAGTAAGGCGGTGTACCCGATGTGGTATACCGCCCGATTTTTATGTGGTTTGAAATTTTATAATTATTCCTTAACGTCAATCTTGATATGAAGATCATCAAGAGCCTTCTGCTCAACGGTTGCGGGAGCCATAGTCATAAGCTCAACAGCCGCCTGGTTCTTCGGGAATGCGATAACATCACGAAGGCTGTCCGCGCCGAGAAGCTGCATACAGAGTCTGTCAAGACCGATACCCATACCGCCGTGAGGAGGTGCACCGTACTGGAATGCATCAGTGAGGAAGCCGAACTTTTCGTAAGCCTCTTCGTCGGAGAAGCCGAGAAGGTTGAACATTCTCTTCTGAAGGTCGGGATTGGTGATTCTGATGGAGCCTGAAGAAAGCTCTATACCGCCGAGAACAAGGTCATATGCCTTTGCACGAACATTTGCCTTGTCTGTTTCGAGGTAGTCGAGGCATTCATCGAGGGGAGAGGTGAAGGGATGGTGCATTGCGTCCCAGTTGCCTGTTTCTTCGTTGTATTCGAAGAAGGGGAATTCCGTAATCCACAAGAGACCGAGACCCTTCTTTTCGATGCCGAGCTTGTTTGCTGTCTCGATTCTGAGAGAGCCGAGCTGAGAGAGAACGTGACCCTTGTTTGTATCCGCAAGAATCATAACAACGTCGCCTGTCTTTGCCTCTGTCTTAGCAAGGATAGCCGCCATTTCTTCCTCTGTCATAAACTTTGCGAAGGAGGATGCAACGCCTTCCTCTGTCATTCTTATCCACGCAAGACCCTTTGCGCCACAGCTCTTAACGTATTCTGTGAGCTTGTCGATTTCTTTTCTTGTAAGAGTCTTTACACAGTCCTCTGCCTTGATTGCACGAACTGTGCCGCCGCCCTGAAGTGCAGACTTGAATACTACGAATTCGGAGTTCTTAACCTCTTCGGAGATGTCGATGATTTCCATACCGTATCTTACATCGGGCTTGTCAGAGCCGAATCTTTCCATAGCCTCTGTGTATGTGAGTCTGGGAAGAGGAAGCTGAATGTCAACGCCGAGGCAGTCCTTGTATACTCTCTTCATGAAGCCTTCACCGATGGAGAGAACGTCTTCCATATCAACGAAGGACATTTCAAGGTCAATCTGAGTAAATTCGGGCTGTCTGTCAGCTCTGAGGTCCTCGTCTCTGAAGCAGCGTGCAATCTGCATATATCTGTCAAAGCCCGCAACCATGGAAAGCTGCTTGTAAAGCTGAGGGGACTGAGGAAGAGCATAGAAGGAGCCGGGATGTACACGGCTGGGAACGAGGTAGTCTCTTGCTCCCTCGGGAGTAGACTTGATCATCATGGGAGTTTCGATTTCGATAAAGCCGTTCTCATCGAAGTAGTCACGGGTAACCTTTGCAACCTTATGACGGAAGAGAATGTTGTTCATAAGCTCGGGACGGCGAAGGTCAAGGTATCTGTACTTGAGCTTGATTTCGTCGCCTGCGTTACAGTTGTCCGTGATTTCGAAGGGAGGAGTCTTACTCTCACCGAGTGTCTTTATGGCTGTTGCGAAAATTTCGATATTACCCGTAGGAATGTTGGGGTTCTTGCTTGAACGCTCACGAACAGTACCCGTAACCGCAAGAACATACTCACTTCTTGCAGCAGCTGCCTTTGCGAATACTTCCTTATCGCTTGTCTCGTCAAGAGCAATCTGAACGATACCGCTTCTGTCACGAAGGTCGATGAATATGATGCTTCCGAGGTCTCTCTGCTTTGCTACCCAGCCCATTACTGTGACTGTTTCGCCAATCTTTGCTTCGGTTACCGTACCGCAGTAGTCGGTACGCTTTGTGTTACCTAAAAATTCTGCCATTTTAATACATCCTTTCTTTTTGTGGGAGGCTTTTTTACGGGAGGCCTCCGGCGGGTCGCTTTTTTATAAAAAAGCTCCGCAAAAAATTTATATATGGCGCCAAGCTCGCTTTCCGCTCCCTTGGCCGGGGTTTTATTTTTGGGGTGCTGTGCTTGGTGTGTTACTTGCCTTCCTGCCAAGACCTTCGGTCTTTTTGAAGGGCGACCTTATTTCGTTGTAATGTTGCCCACCCACGGCAACATCAGAAGGCAAAGATTTTTTGCCGATGCAATTTAAAATAGATAAAAATTTTTCTCCGAAAAATTTTCACCAAAATTCCGAATTCAAAGAACGCAAGCGTTCTTGTCGAGTTTCCTTCGGAAACATCGCTCAAATTCCGAATTCCGAATTTCAAATCACAACTCTATTATCGTCTTCTCCGCATCCGCAAGACCAATATCCATCTTCTCGCCGTCACGAAGATTCTTAAGCTGAGCCGTGCCCACCTCAAGCTCGGAATCACCGATAACGAGTGCATACTGCGCACCGATCTTGTCCGCATACTTCATCTGCGCCTTAAGGCTTCTGCCGACAATGTCGCAATCTGCGATAATGCCCGCAAGACGAAGCTTGTGTACAAGTGCTACGGCATACTGTGCCGCCTTTTCTCCCATGGGAGCTACATAAAGCTTGGGAGTCTTCTTTTCGGGAAGTACAATCTTGCCCTTTTCGGCGTTTGCCTTCATCGCAAGAACGAGTCTTGTAAGACCCAGACCGAAGCCGATACCGCAGAGTGCGGGTCCGTCGAGCTCCTCTACGAGTCCGTCGTATCTTCCGCCGCCACAGACCGTGCTCTGTGCACCGATATCGTCCGAGATGAACTCGAATACTGTTCTTACATAGTAGTCAAGACCTCTTACGATTTTGGGGTTAACCGTATATTCGATTCCCATCGCATCGAGAGATGACTTGAGTGTTGTGAAGTGTGTTTCGCAGTCCTCGCAGAGGTAATCTACAGTCTTGGGGCATTCTGCCGCAATTGCCGAGCAGATGGGACTCTTGCAGTCGAGGATACGAAGGGGATTTGTCTTGAGTCTCTCACGGCAGGTGGGGCAAAGCTCCTCCTCGTGTGCCGAGAAGTATTCAACAAGTGCCTGTCTGTACTTCGGACGGCATTCGGGACAGCCGATGGAGTTTATGTTAAGTGTGTTGGATATGCCGATTTTACGGAGCACCGTATCCGCAATGGAGATAACGGTCGCATCTGCGTTTGCCGTAGGTGCGCCGAACATTTCAACGCCGAACTGATAGAATTCACGGCTTCTTCCCGCCTGAGGCTTTTCGTATCTGAAGAAGTTTGTGATGTAGTAAAGGCGAAGGGGCATAGGCTCGTTGTGGAGACCGTTTTCGATAAGGCTTCTTACAACGCAGGCTGTACCCTCGGGACGAAGACAAAGCTCGTTGCCGTCCCTGTCGTCCATGGTGAACATTTCCTTCTGAACGATATCGGTTGTGCTTCCGACACCTCTTCTGAAGAGTGCGCTTGATTCAAATGTGGGGAATCTTGTTTCAAAGAAGCCGTACTTTTCTGCGGTTTCTCTCATGATTCCCTCGGCATACTGCCAGAGGAGAGCCTCCTCGGGAAGTATATCCAGAGTTCCTTTGGGTTTCTGTATCATTCTATTTCAATCCTTTCGGTATGATTTCCGAGTATATGGGTTTGTATACTTCTACAAATATATATTATAACTCAGAATATGGGATTTGTCAAGAAGAAATGTGAAGATTTGGGGAGAAAAAGGGGACAGGGGCGGTGTGTTGCATCGAAATGCAAAATTGGAATTTAGTGGACAGTGGACAAGGGGCAGTGGACAGGGAAAGTTGATTGCTTCGCAATCTGCGATTATTTAAATTTGGGTTTGTCGCTCTGTTGTGGATTGTAGGGAACGACCTATGTGTCGTTCCGTTGCTCGTCGTTTTCGCTTTGTTTGTGGCAATGCACCACACCCCCTTGTAGGGGTGACCCCGTGTGGTCGCCCGCCTGTAGGAATCGTAACGGATGAAATTTGTACAACGGTTAGAGGGTGCACAAATCCTTGTATATGTTGATTTGTAGACAATCGATTGTCTAATTCAATCATCGCAAAATGGCAGGGTAACGGGCGACCACGTGGGGTCGCCCCTACAAGAAAAGGCGCATTTCCGCAACGGATTCATAAGGGCAAGCCACGGAACGACACATAGGTCGTTCCCTACAGTCCGTATCCGTAACAGCCCGATAAACACCAATTTGAATTTAATAAATCGAAGATTCCGAAGGAATCAACCTTCCCTGTCCACTGTCCCTTGCCCACTGTCCACTCAATTCCTCTCTTGACAAACCGCGAAAAAAACTATATAATATACATAACTATACTTTTAAAGAAGGAAAACCAATGAATATACTGATTCTTTCCAATCCCACAAAAAAGCAGAGCTGTGAGTTTTCCGAGGTGCTCGGAAGGGAGCTTCGTGAAAAGGGCTATGCGGTTTATACGGATGTATCCGAGTCTGCACCCGTCCCCGAGCTTGCGGTTGTTGTCGGCGGCGACGGAACGGTTCTGAGATATCTCGATACCGTGCTCCGATATTCCGTTCCCGTTCTGGGTATCAACTTCGGTCACAGAGGATATCTTACCTCTTGCCAGCCCGAATGTGCCGTGGAGCGCATTGAGAAAATTGCAAGAGGCGAGGAGAAATTCGAGAAGAGAATTCTCTTTGAGTGCGAAATTACGGATGCCGACGGCAAGGTGCGTGAGCACATCACGGGTCTTAACGAGGCGGTGCTCTCAAGAGGCGGTCTTTGTAAGGCGGTGGACTTTACTCTTTACATAAACGGAAGCTCGGTAATATCCTTCCCCGCGGACGGTATTATCGTGTCAACTCCCACGGGATCCACGGCTTATAATTTCTCCGCTCAGGGACCTATTATTATGCCCGGTGCGGACAATCTCGTTATCACTCCCATCTGTGCAAGCTCGCTTCTCCATTCCTCCATTGTGACCTCGGGAAGCGATACCATCGAGCTTACAATGTGTGGTGACAGAATCTGTGACGAGGACGGCACGCCCACCCTTGTTTCGGACGGCTACAGAAAGCTTTCCGTGGGCTTTGACGACAGAGTGAAAATCCGTCGCTCGGACAAGGTGCTGAGAATTTACGGCGGTGACAGCGGCGACTTCCTCCGTGTGCTTCAGCAGAAAATGATGTAATCAGACAGAAACAAAGGAGAATATTTATGCGTATTCTGACAGTAATTTTATCTATGCTTATGAGTGTTACGGGCTCGTTTTCGGGCTCCTTTATCAGCCGCGATGTCGGAGAGCTTCCTCCGCTTCCCGAGACTCCCGTTGTTCACGAGCACAATAACCCCAACTCCGGGGGTACATTCTATTCCACACAGCAGGAGCTTATAACCGCTATGGGTATGGGCTGGAACACGGGCAACTGTATGGAAATGCCCAACGGCGAATACGGCTGGCAGCAGCCTATACTCCAGAAGGAGCTTTTCGTAAAAATCAAGGAGCTCGGCTTTGATACGGTAAGAATCCCCATGTCCTGGAATTTCTTTGTGTCTCCCGCTCCCGAATATACCATAAAGCCCGAAAGACTTGCAAGAGTCCGTCAGGTTGTAGACCAGGCGCTTGAGGCGGGACTTGTTGTGGTTATAAACTCCCACCACGACAGCGCACTGTTCACACCCTCGCCCGAGAATGCGGAAAACTGCGTAAACTATATAGGCAAAATCTGGGCTCAGATTGCGTACGAGTTCCGTGACTACGACAACAACCTCATTTTCGAGAGCATGAACGAGCCGATAGTAAAGGGCTCCGAGCACGAATGGTGGATTGCTCCCGGATGTAAGGAATGCGAGGCTAAGGTTGAGGTAATCGCAAGAGCAAATCAGGCGTTCGTTACCGCTGTAAGAAATGCGGGCGGAAGAAACGAAAGCAGATACCTCTTCCTCAAGGGCGTAGACCCCATCCCCGGAAACACGGTAAAGCAGTTCGGCACACTTCCCGAGGATTCTGCGGAAAACAGACTTCTTATTGCTGTTCAGGAATACTGCCCCAACGAGCTTTGTCTCTTTGACGATATGAAGATAAATGAATACAACGACTATGTTCAGAATCTCCTCACGGAAAGGTTTGATGCACTTTACAACACCTTTGTAAAGAGAGGAATCCACGTTGTGTACTGCGAAATGGGTATCACAAACAAGAACAATCCCGAGGACAGATACAAGTGGCATAAGTTCCATGTGTCCGAAGCAAAGAAGCGCGGAATTGCCTGCATCGTATGGGACAACGGCAACACAAGACCGGGCGGTGAATCCTTCGGTATTGTAAACAAGAGAACCGGCGAGCTTTTCCCCGTATCCATTCCTGCATACAACGGAATTATGGAGGGCATAGGCAAGACAGACAAGGTTATAAGCACCGAGGAAAAATAATCATCCGAAAGGACAAATCCGAATAATGAACGTTTACGATTTTGACAAAACAATATACGACGGCGACTCCACATTCAATTTCTATAAATTCTGCCTTAAGAAAAAGCCTCTGATTATTTTCGGGCTTATTCCCGTGGCAGTACCCTTTGTGCGCTATCTTTTCGGCAAGGGCACAAAGACGGAATTCAAGGAGAAGATTTACGAGGGCTTCCTTCCAAAAATCGACAGGGAAAAGTACCTTGAGGAATTCTGGAGCACCAATGTTAAGAAGATAAAGAAATTCTACCTCGATACGCAGAGAGAGGACGATATAATCATCTCCGCCTCGCCTTTGTTTATCGTAAAGCCCTGCATTGATATGCTCGGCATAAAGCACCTTTACGCCTCCGACGTAAACCCCGAAACGGGAAAGTACAGCGGTATCAACTGTCACGGCGAGGAGAAGGTAAGACGCTTTGACGAGGCTGGCTTCAGAAGAGAGGATGTAGAGGAATTTTTCTCGGATTCACTTTCCGATACTCCGCTTGCAAAAATCTCAAGGAAGGCGTTTATTGTCCTCGGGGATAAGCTTATTCCCTGGGAGCAATATAAGCCGGAAAAGCAGAAAAAGCTTGAAGGTAAGGGTGCTTGAGAAATATGGATAATTCTAACAACACAAACAAACCGTTTTTCACTCTGCAAAGGCTCGTTGCTCTTGTGCTTTCCGCCGCTCTTTTGACAGCCGCTGTGGCTGTGTGGGCGGAAATCACACAGCCGGACATTTTCGGTACGGTGAAAAATGAAAACACGGACGAAATCACGGCAGAAGCCTCCGCCGTGCAGGAAAGCGAGATGGTACAGCCCGAAGCGGATGCTCCTGAAGCGGAGACTCCCGAAGCCGATGCGACAGTACCCGAAAATCAGCCGAGCCTGTATGATACGGAAAAGCTCGAGGTTGATTCCTTAAGACTTCCCGAGGCAAATACCTCCTGCGATTCGGACGGAAATATTATCACGTCCGTACCCTACGGCGGTGACGGAGCAGTGCTTTTGCCCGAAAGCTCCGATGATACGCCATTGCTGTTTATTTCCCCGAAGCTCAAGACATCGACGGATATAACCTCGGTGGAGCTTCCCGGATCGATAATTGCCATACTTTCCGACGAGGGACACGTTGCGGATACTCGCGGTGCTTTTTACGGACACCCGAGGCTTGCAAAATTTCTCCCCTCGGAGGGGCTTTGCTACATAGGAAACAAGGCGTTTTATGAATGCAAGGCTCTTGAGAAAATTTTTCTTCCCGAAAGCCTTACCTATATAGGGGACAGAGCCTTTTACGACTGTAACAGCCTTGAGAGAATTTCCGTCCACGGCAATACGGCTATCGGAGACGGTGCCTTTGCAGAATGCGACTCTCTTTCGGAGGTTTACCTTTCGGATAAGGTCATAAGAGTAGGCATCGGTGCCTTTGAGCACACACCCTTCTATGAAGGGCTCACGGACGAATTCTGCGTTGTGGGCGGTGTGCTTATAAAATACAACGGAAACGCCTCAGATGTGGTGATTCCCGAGGGAGTAAGAGTGATTGCCGACGGAGTTTTCGCAGGCAAATACAATATAAAAACGGTAAAGCTTCCGTCCTGCGTAAGCTATGTCGGAGGCTCGGCATTCAGAGGATGCTTCAGGCTCGAAAATGTACAGTTCGACAAAGACAATCCTCCGACGGTGGGGGAGAACGTCTTTGACGGATGCCCCTTCCTTGAAACGGAGGAGGTTTCGGCTCTTGCCGTTAACGGCAGAAGCCTGCTTGTTACGACATCGGATGTTTCCGGTTTGTTTGTTAACTGAATATATTTCAAAGCTCGGGGTACGAATCTGTGCCCCGACTTTTTTTGCTTTTGATGCAGAATTTTTGATGGATGTCATATAATCGCAAATTAACATCGGTTTTGTAATGTTAAAATGAACAAAAATGTATAATATGCACAAAAATAATAATAAAAGTCTAACTAAAATTACATATTGCATAAATGAACGTATTGGTGTATAATGTTAACAGTCACAATGAAACACTGTTTTTCACACAAAAATAGGGCATTTTGACCAAAAACAAACCTGCAAATTTGAAATATAACGCCGAAAGGCTTCCCATATTTCGAAAAATTACAATAACGGAGGTGCAGTATGACGCTTCGCACTTCCCGGAAAGGAGATTTTAACAATGGCTAATTTTACTTGCGCGTCGGAAAAAATCAGAAACGTGTGTCTTCTCGGACACGGAGGAAACGGTAAGACTTCTCTCGCAGAGGCTATGCTTCACCTTGCAAAGGCATCCGAAAGATTCGGAAAGGTTACGGAAGGTAATACCGTATGTGACTTCGACGCCGAAGAAATAAAGCGTAAATTTTCACTTTCTGCAGCACTCGCTCCCTATGAATGGAAGGGTGCAAAGGTTAATATTATAGATACTCCCGGTTATCTTGATTTTGTGGGTGAGGTTAAGCAGGCACTCCGTGTTTGCGGTACCGCTCTTATAGTTATGGACGCAAAGTCGGGCGTTGACGTGGGCTGTGAGCTCGCGTGGGACTATGCTACCGATGCGGGCGTTCCCAAGGCGTTCTTCGTAAACAAGATGGACGACGAAAATGCGGATTTCGGTAACACAATCGAGGCGATGAGAGAAAAATTCGGCGTGTCCGTTTGTCCCGTTGCCATTCCGATTATCATAGACAGAAAGCCTCTCGGCTATGCCGACCTTATAGAAATGAAGGGCTACGAATACTGCAACGACGGTGCGGTTAAGGAAATGCACATTCCCGCCGAAAGTATGCCCAAGATCGAGGAATTCCGTGCGATGCTTCTTGAATCCCTTGCGGAGACAAGTGACGCTCTTATGGTTAAGTACTTTGACGGTGAGGAATTCACTCTTGATGAAATGCATCAGGCTCTCAATGCGGGTATTATTATGGGTACAATCGCTCCCGTAATGGTAGGCTCAAGTGCGACTCTCGCGGGCGTTGCTTCCCTTATGGATATCATCTCCGAGTCCTTCCCGTCTCCTCTTGCAAGAAAGCCCGAGCTTAACGCAGACGGAAACGAAAACAGACCCGACCCCAACGGCGAGCCCGCAATTCTCGTATTCAAGACGGTTGCAGACCCGTTCGTAGGTAAGATGTCCTACTTCAAGGTTATGAACGGTAAGATTACAAAGAATCTTACACTTAACAACCTTACCACAGGTCAGCAGGAAAAGATTGCAAAGCTTATCGTTATGCGCGGTAACAAGCAGATTGAAACGGACGAGCTTTCCTGCGGTGACATCGGTGTTACCACAAAGCTTGTAAATACAAATACAAACGATACTCTCGGCGGCAACTACAGATACGCGGCTATCCGCTATCCCGATCCCTTCTACTGTAAGGGTCTTGCTCCTAAGGCAAAGGGCGATGAGGATAAGATTTCCTCAGGTATCTCAAAGCTTATCGAAGAGGACAGAACAATCAGATTCGAGAACAACGCCGAAACAAAGCAGCTTGTTATATACGGTCTTGGCGAACAGCACCTTGACGTTATTCTTGCAAAGCTCAAGAACAGATTCGGTACAGAGGTTAACCTCACAACTCCCATTATCGCATACAGAGAAGCAATAAAGAAGTCCATTGACGCGGAAGGTAAGCACAAGAAGCAGTCCGGCGGTCACGGTCAGTACGGTCACGTTAAGATTCACTTCTCTCCCAACGACGACGGCCTTGTATTTACGGAAAGCACGGTAGGTGGCTCCGTTCCGAAGAACTTCCATCCTGCGGTTGAAAAGGGACTTTCCGATGCAATGCTCAAGGGCGTTCTTGCGGGCTATCCGATGGTAGGTCTTAAGGCTGACCTTTACGACGGCTCCTTCCACGATGTTGACTCCTCCGAAATGTCCTTCAAGATGGCGGCAAGCCTTGCATACAAGGAGCTGAAGAATGCAAATCCCGTTCTTCTCGAGCCGGTTGGTACTCTTGCTGTGCTTGTTCCGGATGCTTACATGGGCGATGTTATCGGTGACGTTAACAAGAGAAGAGGACGCATTCTCGGTATGAACCCGGACGAAAGAACTCCCGGAAAGAGCATTATCGAGGCGGAAGCACCTGTATCCGAAATGTATGACTACACAATAGCACTCAGAGCTATGACTCAGGGCAGAGGCTCCTTCGCATTCAGATTCGTAAGATACGAGGAGGTTCCCGGAAATATTGCGGAAAAGGTAATTGCAGAAGCTGCAAAGAATATGTCCGACGACGAATAATTAAGCGATACATAAGCACGAGAGAGACGGCAAAGCAGCGGTCTCTCTCTTTTCTCCCACGGGAGGAAGATTACAGAGGCGAAGGGGCAAATTTAAATCGGCTCATCCGTTGACATTGCCTAAAAGTTGTGCTATACTGTTGAAAGAACAACGGTATTCGGAAGGATATACAGCGAATGAAAAAAATAACGGATAAAAAACAGATATTGCTTCTTACGTCTATGTGCATTGCCGCATACCTCGTAAGCTATCTGACAAGAAAAAACTTCAATGCGGTGCTTGCTGAATTTGTGGTTGCCGAGGGCGTTGAAAAGTCGGCGGCTTCTATAATAACGGTGTCGCTTTTCATATTCTACGGTGTCGGACAACTGCTCAGCGGCTGGCTCGGAGACAAGCTCTCCCCGAGAAAAATAATGACCTTCGGGCTTCTGCTTACAACGGCGGTGAATTTCATAATGCCCTTTCTCGGAAGCAACACGGCACTTATGGCGGTTTTCTGGGGAATTAACGGCATAGCTCAGGCGTTTATGTGGCCTCCTATGGTCAAGATTATGACAAGCAGATTCCACGCGGACGAATACAAAAAAGCGGTGGTCAGAGTTTCCATCGGAAGTGCTGTCGGTACAATGCTTATTTACGGCATAGCGGCACTTTTTATAAAGGTGTTCGGTCAGTGGAGAACGGTGTTTTACTTCGCATCCGCCTGCGGACTTGTTATGGCGTTCCTGTGGGAATTCGGTGTGCGCAGAATAGAAGAAAACGCGGAAAAATACGGTGAGGAAATTGCTTCCCCCGTGGGAATTGACACAAAAAAGAACGGCAAAACGGAAAAGGTGTCAGGCTTCAATCCCTTTACTATGTCACCCATTATAATAATTATGATAGCGATTGTGCTTCAGGGAATGCTCCGTGACGGAGTTGAAAGCTGGATGCCGTCCTACCTTTCCGAAAGCTACGGCATTGAGACCTCGGGTGCGATTCTTTCGAGCATTATCCTTCCCATTCTCACCATTGTATGTATGAAGGTGACATCGTGGGTATACAACAGATTTTTCACCAACGAGCTGACCTGCTCCGCCGTGATTTTTGCGGTGGGAACGGCTGCGAGCCTTGTGCTTTTCTTCCTTCACGGCACAAGCGCCCCCGTGGCGATAACCCTTGTGGCGCTGGTTTCCTCGGCTATGCACGGCGTGAATCTTATACTTATCGGTATGATACCGCAGAAGTACGAAAAGTACGGTAACGTTTCCTTTATTGCGGGACTTATAAACTTCTGCACCTACATAGGAAGTGCAATTTTTACATACGGAATCGCAAAGATTGCCGAGGTCTGGGACTGGAGAGTTACGATTTTCAGCTGGTTTGTGATTGCGCTTGTGGGAACGGTGCTGTGTGCGGTGATTATTGGGGCTTGGAAGCGGTTTAAGGATAATGCTTAATTTATAATGCACAATTCACAATGCACAATGCACAATCAAGACCGCAAGCGGTCTTTGGTTGATTCCTTCGGAATCTTCATTGATTTAATTAAGGATTGGCGGAGTGGAATGGTATTATTTTCGTTAATATAAAAAGGAGGTTATGAAATGAAAAGATTTATATCATTGATGTTGGCGATTGGGTTGACTTCTTTACTTGTTGGTTGCGAAAAAAAAGAGCAACCGAAGGAATTTTCGGCAGATGATGCTGTGGCTCTTCTGGAAGAGCAACTGATTATTGCGTATGAAAAAACCTATGGAGAATTTGTTGCTTCGGATGAAGAGCCTACGATTTATACCGGTGATAAGAAAAGATTAAGCTATATCATTCCCCGTTTGACCGTAAAGGAAGAAACCGAACAATACTACATAGTACCCGTAATATGGGATTTCTACATTGACAAAGAAACGCAAGAGATTTTCAAATACTACAACGGACTTGATGAAATGTTTATTCCTTTTGATCCACAGGCGGACACGGCATTGGCGTTTGCGGGATAAGTGTTCTGATATCTGTAATATTGGAAAATATTTTTGACAAACAAATTTCAATTTAACAAAATGAAGAAAGCGAAGCTTTCATC
>JAFYPA010000022.1 GCA_017560085.1 Clostridia bacterium | reverse complement strand
TAATCTCGAATTATTCTTGACATTTCTTTTAGGAATTTTCTTCGGCGTAATCTACGTCGGAACTTTCAAAGCACACACCGCAGAACCCGAGGTAATCACAAAAACCGAATACGTCTACATCGAGAAAGAACCCGAGGTAATAACCGAGGTCGAGTATGTCTACGTTCCCGTAGACCCCGAGGTATATTACCCGAACTTAACCTTTGAGGAGTGCGAGTTACTCGAACAAATCGCTTACGCCGAAGCAAGGGGCGAAGGGGTTAAAGGAATGGTTCTCGTTATGAACGTCGTTCTTAACCGAGTACACGCCGCCGGATATGGCGACACGGTCGAAGAGGTCATATTTGCCGAGGGTCAGTTCTACACGGTGGGAATGACGCCCAACGTATCGGACGAGTGCCACGAAGCATTAGCGAGAGTCCTCGACGGGACGGACTATTCCCAAGGGGCGTTGTATTTCAACAAGTACGGCTACCGAGAAGGTAGAGAAGCATTATTCCAATACGGAAACCACTACTTTAGCAAGTGATCAGATCAGAAAGGGGAAAAATGAAATACGAAGATTTACAGAAAGTAAACGACCGTCTTTCTCCGATTCTTATTGAACGGAAAGACAAAAAGACGGGGCAGACCTTAAGTAAGGAATATAACACCGTAGACCAAAGGATAAGCGGATTTCGAGAACTCTTCCCCGACGGGGCGATAGTTACGGAAATCGTATCACACGACAACGGCGTCGTTCTTATGAAGGCTACCGCTTACGACGATAACGGAAAGATTCTCGCCACGGGACACGCTCTCGAGAAGGAATCCGCTTCATACATTAATCAGACCTCATATATCGAGAATTGCGAAACATCAGCCATCGGGCGTTGTCTCGGGATAATCGGAATCGGACTCACGGACGCCGTAGCGAGTGCGGAAGAAATCAAAGGGCAGATAGACGCCGAGCAGAAACGCACCGACGACAACATTAACGGAACTTATGACGAATTAAAGGACTTATACGACAAGGCGGGCGGTAAGGACTTTAACAAGTGGGTTAAAGAGTGCGGCGGTATATCGCCGGAGACTTACCCGAAAATGAAAGCCAAGCTCTTAAAACAGATAACAGACACCGCAGAGAAAGGGGACAAGAAATGAACGCATTACACATTATGGGGCGACTTTGTAGCGACCCCGAAATCACATCAACACAGAGCGGGACAACGATAGCAAGGTACACCGTCGCCGTTGACCGCAGATTTGCAAAGGACGGTCAGCAGAAAACCGACTTTTTCTCTTGCTCCTCGTTCGGTAAACAAGCCGAGTTCGTCGAAAAGTTCTTGAAGAAGGGCGTAAAGGTTGTCGTCTCCGGCGAAATGAGACTCGACACAGTACAGAAAGACGGAAAGAACGTTACTTATCCCAAGGTCGCCGTAAATGAAATCGAGTTCGCAGAGAGCAAGAAAGAATCCGGCGAAGCCAAGGACGACTTTTTGAACATAGCCGACAATGTCGACGATTTGCCTTTTAACTAACGAAGGGAGTTCCAAGAAATGAAAAAGAATCCCCCCGTACATTATGGCAAAGAAAACAATATGTACCGACACGGATTATCGAGAACAAAGCTCGAAAAAGCATATTTTCATATGCTCGACCGTTGTTATAAACCGAACTCCGCTTCATACGCTAATTATGGCGGGCGAGGAATT
>JAFYPA010000021.1 GCA_017560085.1 Clostridia bacterium | reverse complement strand
TGACAGCAAAAACGGCAAAGTCACGCAGGCTCCCTCAGTCGCCTACGGCGACAGCTCTAAGTTTGCTAAGCAAACTTTAAAGAATTCTTCGAATTCTTCACCCTCTCGGAGGGCGCCTTACAAGGGTGGAACCTTGTGATTACCTTCTAACAATTGTGCGGATTGTAATTGTTGCGATTCCCGCCGTCCCTCTCCGTCACGGCGTTGCCGTGCCACCTCTCCCAATGGGCGAGGCAAGTCAGCGAATGCCAACAACAAAGCGATAAATTCCAATTTGAATTAAAACAACACAAAGATTCCGAAAGAATCATCCATCCCTGCCCACTGTCCCTTGCCCACTGTCCACTCCTTTCCGTTTTTTGAAAGCTTTTTATCGTTTTTCGATAAATTTATATTGACAAACACAAAATCATATGTTATAATGCAATCACAGAGGAAGATTTTGGTAATTCTCAAATCCACATCCTCGGAAAGGATTTTTTAAATGACAAGAAGAAAAATCTCTCTTTACGCCTCGATTACGGTTACAGTTCTGCTTATGGCGTTTATCGTTCTTGCTGTGATATTTTTGCCGAAAATGCTCGGTGCTTACTCGGAATATCGCGGCGGGGTTGATTTTGGCGACATTATTGTTGCCCTTTATATCTCCGCTCCCGCGGGACTTATATGCACGGTTGCACTGCTGAAGCTTCTTTTAAATATCAAAAGAGAGGAAATCTTTGTGCAGAAAAATGTTACTCTCCTGCAGGTGCTTTCTTATTGCTGCATTTTTGTGGGTGTTGAGTATGTTGTGGTTGCACACAGATTCGTTACTATGCTGTTTTTCGCCTTTGCCGCTCTCTTTATCGGTCTGATTCTCCGCGTTATCAAAAATGTTTTTGACAAGGCTATCGAAATCCGTGAAGAAAACGACCTTACCGTTTAAGGAGGGGTTGCAATGTCTATAAGAATCAACCTTGACATTATGATGGCAAAACGAAAAATCTCCCTCGGTGAGCTTGCGGACAGAGTCGGAATCACTATGGCTAACCTCTCCATTTTAAAGACGGGAAAGGCTAAGGCAATAAGATTTTCCACCCTTGAGGCAATTTGCCGTGAGCTTGATTGCAATCCGGGAGATATTCTCGAATACGAAAACGACAAATAAATTTTTCGGAAGGAGTATTGATATGAACACAACACCGAATCCACAGACAAATACCGAAATCGTCACTCAAAAGAAAAAGAACACCTATACCCTCACCCACGGAATTTATGCGCTTCTGACCTTTATTCTCGGCTCGCTTTGGTACAGATGGTTTTTCAATGTCCGTTATGACAGTATTTTTTGGGATTACCCCGCTCTCGGAATTTTTTCGTTCTCTCTGGTTTTCTTTGCTCTTACTCTTTCATTCTTCAAATTCCGTAAAAAGCGACTTGGCAAGGATGCGATTATTATTCTGTGTGCAACGCTGATTTATTGCACTCGATTTGTTATTTATCCCGAAGACACACAAGCCGCCGCATCGCTTGCAATATTTACCGTACATATTTGTGCTCTGCTTTTTCTGTACTGTATTGGAAACGAAAACGCCCTTGACTCAATTCCGCTGAGCCTTTTGAAATGTGTTTTGTATGTTCCATTTGCTCATTTCCATACAATTTTTGCTTCCTTTACGGCGTTTTTCAAATTTAAGGCTCCGAGTACAGAGGAGCAGAAGGACAAGTCGAAAAAGCTTCTGACAAATATATCCCTTGTGGTTATAACTCTTTTTGCCTGTGTTCCGATTGTGAGCATTGTTGTCGGTCTGCTTTTCTCCGACGGATTTTTCTCGGATTTTCTCGGAAGTATAAAGGATTTTATCTCACAATTCAGCTTTGATTTCTGTCTCGATGACTATTTTAACTTTATAACAGTTCTTGTTTCCATGTACATTTTCGGTGCGATATACGGTGCGGAAAACAGCAAGAAGGATGCTCCTTCCACCTTTGGGACAAATGCAATGTTTCCGAAGATTATAGGTCAGACCGTGCTTGTTGTTCTGATTGCGATTTATGCTCTCTTTGTGCTCGCACAGATTGACGGCTTTGCCCATATGTTTATGGGTGTGCTTCCCGAGGGATTAACCTATGCGGAATTTGCAAGAAGTGGCTTCTTCGAGCTGTGCACGGTTGCCTGCATTAACGGTGCGGTTTTGTATATTCTTGACCTTCTTATTGTAAAGGAAGGCGAAAGGATTACTTCGCTTACGGCAAAGATAGTGCTTATCGTTTTCACGCTTCTTCTCATAGGCACAGCAGTAGCCAAGATGCTGATGTACATTTCGGCATACGGATTCACCGTCAACAGATTCATTGCCCTCTGGTTTATGCTTCTTCTTACGGTGCTGTTTGTGTTGACCGCCGTGAGACTCAGAAGGGCTGAATTTAAGCTTTCGAGATATTCGGTATACGTTTCTCTTGCGTTCCTTGCTGTACTGTTTTTGGTGGATTTTGAGGGCGTTTCGGAGATGCTGAACAACGCATATTTCAATTGATATCTTAACGGACACTACCGCACGATACAAGCTCGGGCGGTAGTGATTTATTATTAAAAGCCACACGTTTTTTTAAGAATTCAAAATATGTGTTTCAAAATAAAAAACGCACGGCTATTACACCGTGCGGTAAATCTTTATAATTCCGAACCACAGATTAGTTGCCCATCTTAGTACTGCGACCTTAACCATATTTTGAGAATTCAAAATATGCAAAATAAAACCGCACAGCAGTTACGCCGTGCGGTAAATCTTTATAATTCTGGGATTACAGATTAGTTACCCATCTTAGCGGAGCTAACCTTAACACCGGGGCCCATTGTTGAAGAAACAGAAAGGCTCTTGATGTACTGACCCTTTGCTGCAGCGGGCTTAGCCTTAACAACAGCACTCATAAGAGCGTTGAAGTTTTCTGTAAGCTTTTCTGCACCGAAGGAAGCCTTACCGATGGGGCAGTGAATGATGTTCTGCTTGTCAAGACGGTATTCAATCTTACCTGCCTTAGCTTCAGCAACAGCCTTCGCTACGTCCATTGTAACTGTACCTGCCTTGGGGTTAGGCATGAGGCCCTTAGGACCGAGAACCTTACCGAGACGACCGATAACACCCATCATGTCGGGAGTTGCGATGATTACTTCGTAGTCGAACCAGTTTTCGTTCATGATCTTAGCAACCATATCTTCAGCACCAACGTAGTCAGCACCTGCAGCGAGAGCTTCGTTAGCTCTGTCGCCCTTAGCGAATACGAGGGTTCTTACTGTCTTACCTGTACCGTTGGGAAGTACAACAGCACCACGAACCTGCTGGTCAGCGTGACGGGAGTCAACACCGAGTCTTGCGTGGATTTCGATTGTTTCGTCAAACTTTGCGGAAGCTGTCTTTACAACAATTGCAAGAGCTTCTTCCGGCTCATAGAGCTTTGCTCTGTCAACGAGCTTTGCGCTCTCTAAATATTTCTTACCTCTGCTCATTAGTACGTCCTCCTATCAGTCAACTACAGTTACGCCCATAGAACGAGCTGTACCTGCGATCATGCTCATAGCTGTTTCAACGTTTGCTGCGTTGAGGTCAGCCATTTTCTGTTCAGCGATAGCCTTAAGCTGTTCCTTAGTGATGGAAGCAACCTTTGTCTTGTTGGGCTCGCCTGAACCGGATTCGATACCTACTGCCTTCTTAATAAGAACAGCTGCAGGGGGAGTCTTTGTGATGAAAGAGAATGTACGGTCTGCATAAATTGTAATAATACAAGGGATAATGAGACCAATGTCCTTCTTTGTTCTTTCGTTGAATTCTTTACAGAAGCCGGCGATATTAACACCGTGCTGACCGAGCGCCGGACCTACGGGGGGAGCGGGAAGAGCCTTACCGCCGGGGATCTGGAGCTTTACCATACCGATAACTTTCTTTGCCATTTTAAATACACCTCCGAATGTGGTAAAAATAATTTTCGGGAAATTTTTGGGTATTTCCCTCCCACTGTACCGATTCATCTTCGGTACTTGTGCCTTTCGGCAATGCGTTTTCACGCTATTACAACCGCTTTTTCGCGGATAGTAACTTTTTTACGTCTTATACGTCGAATATTTCCGCCGCAGACGCTTCAAATTCAACAATCGCTTCTCTACCGCCCACAAGCATAGAGCCTTTAACCATACCTGTTTCGGGGTTGATTTCCTTAACGATTGCGGTGTTTCCTGCCATAGAGCCGGAAACGAGGATTACAGTATCGCCTACATTGTAGTCAACACTGAATGTCTTGTGTACTCCAACACCGAGAGTTTTAATCTCGTCATCCGTAAGCGGAACGGGCTGGGAATCAGGTCCCACGAAGCCTGTAACGCCTCTGATGTTTCTGACTATGTGACGTGTTGCGTCGTTCATAACCATCTTGATAAGAACGTAGCTGGGAAGAAGCTTCTGCTCTTCGGCTCTTGACTTCTTGGCGGGCTTTTTAGCCTTCTTTTCCTCGAAATCATCGTCCTCATCCTCAAAATCGTCTTCGAATTCATCTATGGGCTCTTCCACAAAATCCTCGGGATTGTCGGAAACAAGCTCAAGAGGAATCTGGGTCTCGTAGATATACTCCTGAAGACCTCTGTTCTCAACGAGTCTTGCGATGTTGGACGCTACGTTGTTTTCATAGCCTGCGTACGTGTGGAGAACGTACCATTTTGCATCGCTTTCCTTCGGCATAACTGCACCGTCCTTTCTCTATACGACTGAAACAGTTCTTTGATTACAAAAGAACTCAGATACCTGCAATGAGATTGAAGAGTTCTCTTACGCCGTAATCGAAGCCGAAAATTGCAAGACCTGCAATGGCTGTTATAATGATAACAATAACAAAGCTCTTATTTGTTTCAAGAAGTGTAGGCCACTTGATCTTTTTGAACTCTGCCTTGTAGTCCTTAAAGAATTTCTTAATTCTTTCGCCGAAGCTCGGCTTTGTGTTTTCTGCCATAATACTACCTCCTGTTATTATACTAAAGAGTTACTTGGACTCTTTGTGAAGGGTATGCTTGCGGCAGAATTTGCAGTATTTGTTCAACTCGATACGATCAGGATTGTTCTTCTTGTTCTTTGTCGTATCATAGTTTCTCTGCTTGCACTCGCTGCAAACCAATGTTACTTTTACTCGCATGATTGCACCTCCCGGTAAATATAAAGATTTTTTACCTCCCTCAAGTAAGGTTTTAGTCATATCCTTCCTACAAATGGGCATAACAATAAAACCTCTTCAGAGGTAGTAGTATTATACCACATTTGATATTCTTTTGTCAAGTGTTTTTTAAAAATAAATGTAAACATTCGGAAAACATACGATTTCGGATTTCGCACGGATAAAAGCGGATTTCCGTGGGTATACTACCCAAAAAGAGGTGAAAATATGAAGCTTTGCGAATACAGCTCCGAGCGGGGGATATTGAAATTCAGGCGTAAAATACGAATTGTATCCTGCGGATGTATCGGAGGAAAAAAGGAGGGCGAGGGACCGCTCTCCCGCTACTTTGACGAAATCCGTGACGATCCGCTTTCAAAGGAAAACTCCTTCGAGAAGGCAGAGGCAAGCCTTTGCCGTGATACTCTGCGCTATGCTCTTGACAAGAGCGGACTTTGTGACGGAAGCATTGACGTTCTTCTTGCGGGTGACCTTCTGAATCAGTGCAGCGGCACAGGATACGGTCTTGAGGAGTTCGATATCCCCTACTTCGGACTTTACGGTGCGTGCTCGACCTGTGCCGAGGGACTTATTACTGCGGCTCTTATGATTGAGTCCGGACTTGTAAGCACTGCCGCTGTTACTGTTTCCTCGCATTTTTGCTCAGCGGAAAGGCAGTTCAGATTTCCTCTTGCATACGGCTCCTTTGCGTTGCCGACGGCACAGAATACCGTTACGGGCTCCGGTGCTTTTATTCTTTGCAATGAGGATAAATTTGATTTTCCCGACAAGGGAGCTGTTTATATCACTGAGGCTCTGCCGGGAATTGTCTGCGACAGCGGTATAAACGATGCGGGAAACATGGGTGCCGCGATGTGCGGAGCCGCCGCAGATACTATTTCGCGATACACGGACGGAAGCTCGGTCGGATTCTCCGACTTCGACCTTGTAGCCACGGGCGACCTCGGATGGGAGGGCACAAAGCTGTTGTCTGTTCTTCTCAAGGAAAAGGCTGAGCCCATAAAGAACAAGCTTACCGATTGCGGTCTTCTTGTGTATGACATAGCAAAGCAGTCCTGCGGATGCGGAGGCTCGGGATGCGGATGCAGTGCGGTTGTTACGGCAGGGTACTTTTTTGATGCTCTCTCTCGTGGTGAAATGTCGAAAATCGCACTTATCGGTACTGGTGCCATGATGAGTCCCAAGAGCCTTTATCAGGGGATGACTATTCCGTCTGTGGCGCATCTTGTTACTCTGTCAACCTCACATCAATAGTATGCGGAGATTTATATGCAGTATTTATGGTCATTTTTAATCGGCGGATTCATCTGCCTTATTGCACAGATTCTTATAGATAAAACAATGCTTACTCCTGCAAGAATTCTCACGGGATATGTTGTTGCGGGAGCGGTTCTCAGTGCTGTCGGCATTTACAAGCCGATTGCGGATTTTGCGGGGGCGGGAGCGACTGTTCCGCTTCTCGGATTTGGTCACTCGCTCATTCTCGGTGTTCGTGATGCCGTTGATTCGCAGGGATTTGCAGGTATTTTCACCGGAGGACTTCGCGGAACTGCGGGCGGAATTGCGGCGGCGATATTCTTTTCACTTATTGCCTCGCTGATATTCAGGCTTCGGGATAAATAAAAAAAGATGCGTGTACCGTTATGATACACGCATTATTTCATTTCAGCTTTTCCGAAATTTCGCTCCAATGCTCGCACAGCTTCTCATATGAGAACGCCGCATTAGCGGGACTTGTGGACGGAAGAGTTACGCACTCGATTTCGGTTGTCGGCTTTATATATTTTCGATAATACTTTTCGGCGCACTTGCCGTTGACGAAAATTGCTCTGATATTTCCGTTTCCGATAATTTCGCTTATATCGTTCGGAACAACGTTTCTCACAGAGCTGTCCGAGCTGCCTGTGATTTCACAGCTTGCAATTACGTCCCACAGAGCGACCTTGTTTTTCAGCAGAAGCTCTCGCCTCTCCTCTGCCCCGTCGGGAAAATCGCATCCGAGCACCGTACCGAGCACCCTCCAGAATCTGTTCTGCGGATGTCCGTAGTAGAACATTACCTCCCGTGATTTCACAGAGGGAAAGCTTCCGAGAATCAGTACTCTTGACTCTTTATCAAAGACGGGCGAAATCGGGTGGACCGTCATCAGAATCTGTACTTATCTGCGGCTTCCTGAGCGGCAAGTCGCATATACTTTGAGAATCTTTCGTCCGCGCCATCGATAACATAGCCGTCATTTTCAACGTTTCTGCCCGTAAGCACTGAGTACCAAGTGAGTGCCGCCATATATTCGCCATATCTGTGGGAGAGGTGGCTACCCGGGTCGGAGTAAAGAAGGTTGTCGATTATGCCGTACTTCGCGGAGGCAATCTGGCTTGCTTCTCCCGTGGGAAGAATACCTACCGCACCGACTGCATCCTTCGCTCTGTTGTAGCAATCGATAAGCTTTTCGTACATTTCCTGTCTGCCGGATATGCCAAAGCTCTTCTTACATCTTGTGTCCGAGCAGACCTGAGTCTGATGGATGAGAAGCTTTGATTCGGGACAGTTTGATTTTGCAAATTCAGCCACCTCATCAAGGTAGGGCTGATAGGATTCCCACTTGTATGAGAGGTAGCTTGCCTGCTGAAGTGTGATATAGTCCCACTTATACTGATTTATGTAGTCTGTGATATACACATTCGGAAGGCTTGTCCAGCATCCGTTAACGAACATTCTGTAGTCCGGAATGCTTTCTTTTATGTTTTTTGCGTGACGCTCAAGGGAGCAGCCGCCGATGTAGTAGTTAACAGCGTTGATTTTGTCCCCGTACTGAGCCGCTATCTGGTGAAGGTATTTTGTTGCACCTACAGAATAGCTGTTACCGATACAAAGAATATTAAGCTCTGCCATTTTGTTTTCCTCTTTCCGCCGTAAATTTAAGGCATCCTTGAAAATTATAAAAACAGAGGGGGTTATTAAAACCCCCTCCTAATCAATCAGTCATTAAGGACGATTTGATACGAATGTGATGTTTTCAATGTAGAGAACATCGGAAGAACCGATTGCGCTTGCAGCTACGTTGCCGAAGGGCTTGAGGTTGAAGCCGGATGTGAGATCGCCTTCACCGTTGCCGGAGAGCTTAACGATAACTGTTGCCCATTCATTCTTCTTGAGACCTTCTGTGCTCTTAGCGATTACGCCGTTAACAACGCTGCCCTGGTTCTGAATTCTACCGCCGAGAAGCTCGAATTCGGGAAGTCTGTCTGCGTCTGTTTCGGATGCGTAGTAGTAAGAGATTACAGCATATCTGTGAGTCTTGAGGCTGAGAGCACCGTTAGGTGTCTGCTCGGACTTACCGAAGATGTTAGAACCGTCGATTGCAACTGCACCGGGAACATTCTTTGCGGAGATAGCAACTACGGACTTACCGTCAAATTCTGTTACCTTGGAGTTGAATGTCGCATAGTCACCTGCAGAGTTGATGAGCTTAGCGCCTTCAACTACTACTTCGGGAGCATCTGCGATTACTTCGAGTTCGATTTCTACCTCTTCCTCTGCACCGCCTGCGGGAGCAGCTGCCTTGGGAGGCTGGTTGGAGAGAATGAATTCTGCGAGGTAGAACTTTTCGCCGTCCTTCATTGTGTTAGCCTTGATGTTACCGATAGGAGCTACGTGGAACTGACGTGTCACGTGCTTTGCGGGATCCGCGGGAGCAATCTTAATAGTTACTGTTGTCCACTGGTTGGGAACAAGAGCTGTTTCAGATGTCCATGTTACGCTTGCTGCCTTTTCGGGGTTATCCTGAACACCACCGTTGCAGTTTACTACCTGAGGCTTGAATGTAACGTCTGTTCTTTCGGTTTCAACAAGAACCTTCATTGTGAGGTACTGATACTCGTTAAGAGAAATGAGCTTGCCCATACAGTCGTAACCTTCAATTCTGAGGTCCTTAGCTACATCAATAGCAGGTGTGTATTCCATAACGGTCATGCCGTCCTTGGTTACCTGAGCAGATGTGAATGCGCCGGAGTTGTCAACTGTATTCTTGAGCTTACCGATGCTAACAACGATGTCTTCGATCTTAGCGGGCTTCTTGTTTGCTTCCTGCTGAGCCTTCTTTTCTTCTTCCTGAGCCTCAATCTTAGCGTTAGGAGCGTTACCGCCCTGGATTACTGTGTTAGGCTTGTCTGTGTAGAATGTAAGGCTTGCGATATCGATGTACTGGTCAGCGGGGATATCTGCACCCTTCTTACCTGAACCCATGGGGTTGAAGTGGTACTGCTTAAGAGCACCTGTCTGGCCTGCAACCTTTTCGGATACGTCGATGATTGTTGTTGCCCACTTGTTAGCTACGAGGGGAGCGGAATCGATTGTACCTACTGCTGTATGGTTACCGATGTATCTGATAGACATATTCTTAACAGCGGGAGTTGCTCCTTCGGGAACAGAGTAGTAGTAAACGATTTCGATGTACTTGTAAGAGGGAACATCTACGCCTCTGCCGTTGATGTTGTAACCGTCAACAACGATTGAGTTACCCTTTGTGGGGTTGTGGTTAGGAATGAATCTGATTGTTTCTACTGTATCCTTAACTGTCTGGATAGACATAAGAGCGTGGTCGGAACCGTCCATCTTAAGGTTGAGCTGCTTAGGAGATACTACGATAGGAGCACCTGTCTGAGCTGCTGTCTGTGTAACCTTGAAGGGGATAGACTTCTTAAGAGCTGCTGTGGGATCGCCGTAGTGAGCAATGATGAATACGAACTTATCAGCTGCTGTGTATACGGGCTTATCCTGAGGCTTAACAACTACTACGTCGAAGTTGTTAGCGAGAACTCTTGTAACCTGATCTACAGAGCCTTCGAATGCCTTGTAGTCAACGCAAACCTTGTCACCGCATTCGCCGTTACCCTTCTGAATCTGACCTGCTGTCATATCAGAGAAGTCACCGCCGTTGATCTTGATTTCTGCATTGCCTGCAACTGTAGCTGTTGCTACTGTGTTGAGTGCAAGGATTGTTGTGTCTGCTGTGAACTCACCGCCGTTGATTTCGATGTAGGAAACGCCGTTGATAACTGCGTCTGTAGCATCGTTACCGCCTACGATGTAGCCCTTGAATTCGCCACCGTTGATTACGATGGATGTATTACCGCCGATTTCGCCGCCTTCAACGGAAGAACCGCCGATTACGTTGCCTTCAACTGTACCGCCGTTGAATACGATGGATACGTTGCCTGTTACGTCTGCGCCTGCGATAACGTTTTCGTACTTACCGCTGTTAACTGTTACGTTAACTGCGTCTACTGCTTCATCCATGCATCCGCCTACGATTGTGATGTACTTGCCGTCTGCAGCAACACCTGTGATACCTGTATCGAATGTAACTGCATTGCCGTTTGCGCAGATGAAGGATTCATCGCTGTTTGTATTTTCAAGCTTGAGGTTCTTGAAGTTTACAGGACCTGCAAGCTCGAGGCTGCCACTCTGGAACTTAAGAGCTGCGCCGTTTACGCTTGTGTAGAGGATTGTGTTTGTATGAGCTGTTTCTTCTTCGAGTGTGCCGTCAACTGTGAAGCCGTTACCACAGATTACAACCTTACCGCCGTAAATCTTGCCGTCCTTTTCCTGAACGCAAGCTGCAATTGCTTCGGGAAGTGTGCCGAATGCCTTTGCTTCTGTAGAACCGTCGCCGTTGCCGCCATCCTTAAGGTAGATGGAGCTGATGTTGAGGATATCGAAGTCTGTTTCGTTGATCTTTGCTCTGATTGCATCACCGTTGCCCTCGTATTCGAGAGTATCGATGATTCTCTTGCCTGCACAACCGAGGTCTGCAGTAGCACCGGACTTGTAAATAACGCCTGCTGCGAATGCGGAAGCCTTGATGCCGCCGTTATCCATTGCAGAGATATCGGGGTTACCGGAAATCTTAACGTTAATGTTACCGCCAACATAAGAGGGATTGGAAGTACCGTTGTTAACGAGAGACATTGTCTTGGGAAGCTTACCGCCTGTAATTGTAACATTGTAGTTACCCATTACCTTGGATACAGCATTGTTAGCATGACCGTTCTGCCATGTAGCACCGGAGAGGTCACCACCGTGGATTTCGATGTTAACGTCACCGTTTACTGTTGTACCGCCCCAAGCACCTGTTGTTCTGATGGAACCGGAGTGCTTACCGGAGTAAATCTTGATTGTAACGCTGTTAAATGTACCACCGTCACCACCACCGATTACCATGTAAGGAAGTGCTGCGGAAGAACCGTATGTCTTTGTTGTAACATCGTTGTAGTCACCGCCGGGAGTACCGTAGCAGAATTCGTGACCTTCAGCCTTGAAGCCTGTGTCACCGCTTGATACGGAAATCATATCGAGGTTCTGAACCCAGAGGGGACCTCTTGTCTGAGGCATACCACCGATGTAAAGCTTAATCTTTTCTTCGCCTTCCTTCTTCTGCATACCTCTGAGGATAAGCATCTTGCTGTGAGAAGGCACTGAACCTGCGGGGAAGTCATACTTGTTGGAGTTTGTGCCTGCTGCATTGATAACAATGTCAGATGTAAGAATAACGTAACCGCCACCTACCTTGTCAAGAGCTGCAGCAGCCTTTGCAAGTGTACCGTAAGCGTAGAGGGAGTTGATAGAGCCATCAGCTGCACCGTCGTAGATACCGCCGTCTGCGTAGTAAACTACGGGGAGAACCTCGAGGCCTTCAGCTGCGGGATTGAATTCGTAAGGAACTACAATACCGTCTTCTGTCATCTCGGGGATGGGATATTCTGTAACTGCCTTATTTTCTGTCTGGGAGAATGCAATCTTCTGGATATACATCTTGTTCCATGTGTTAAGACCTTCAGCCGCACCGTAGAGGTTGTATGTGAAGCTCTGGAAGGGAACATCAATATCGCCGATGTTGAATGTAGCAACAGCCCACTTGTTAGCAACGAGCTTTTCGGAAGCTACATATGTCTTACCACCGATTACGATAGAGGGATATGTATCTGTGATTACATCTGTTTCTCTTGCGTACATATAGTACTCAACTCTTACATAAGGCTGGAAGTCACCTCTGAGAGAAGTGATAGCGCCGTCGTTAAGTACATAGTAGTCGAGAGTAACACCGTCTGCTTCTTCGGGTGTAACCTTAACTGCGGGACCTGCAACGAAGGGTGTTTCAGCAACTGTTGCGCCGATGATGTTGGATGTGTTAACAAGCTCACTTGCTTCCATTACGAAGTCGTCGAGAACGGGGATATAGTCACCGCCCTTTGTGAGTGTAAGCTCACCGAGGTCTTCAACTGTGATGTTCTTGAGCTGAGAGAAGCTGAGCTCCATAGCATAGAACTTATTGTGAGAAGCTACAACTGCATCAGCGTAAGGATAGAATGTAACATCCTGGAATGTTTCTGTAAGACCTGCAAGCTCGAATGTTGCAATGTTCCATCCGTTAACCATAGCCTGTTCAGCCTCGAATGCGTTTTCGCCGATTACGAGAACGGGCTTTGCGTTAACTGTATCTGTATCCTTGATGTTTACATAATACTTAACTGTTGCGAACTTGTAGTATGTGGGGTTAACCTTACCGATGCTGTAGTCAATTGCAACTACATCTGCAGCGGGACTAACCTTAACAGCCTGAGTGTTGTTTACAAAATCGATAAGCTCGATTGTTGCGTTTGCGGGAGTACCCTTGGAAAGTGTAAGAGCGTTTACAACAACGTCTTCACGAACACCGCTTTCGATTGTCTTAACATCGGAAGAGATTTCGATCTTGGAGCCGTCAGCGTAAGCTGTGGGGTCGATAATGTTGTATGTACCTGCCTTGATAACAACGTTAACAGTTGTGAAGCCGTCGCGCTTACCTGCAACTACATCGATGTACTTGCCGTCAGCGCCTGCAGTTGTCTTAACTGTAGCCATGATGGAAAGAGCATTACCGTTAGCTACGATAGCACCGTTTGCGCCGTTAACAATGTTTGTTCCCATAAAGATTGTGGGACCACCCATAGCGTAGTCGCCGTTGATAACAACCTTGCCACCGTTGAATACGATAGCAGCGGAGCGTGTAGCTTCTGTAATATTGTCAAGAGTAAGTGTACCCTTAACTGTGATTACGCCGCCTGCTGCGCCGAGCTTGGAAACTGCCTTTGCATATGTAGCGAGAGGAGCGTCCTCTGTACCTGCATTGGAATCGTCGCCTGCATCGGAAACGTAGATTGTGTTTGTGAGAAGGAGGTTCCAGTCAGTTGCCTTGAACTTGGAAGCGAGAGCCGCCTTGTCACCGTTATAGTTAAGGATGTTAACTATTGTGTTACCGCCGATGCTGTACTGAGAAGGCTTCTTACCGGAAATGTAAGGAGCGATTGTGCCTGCAGCGAGTGTACCGCCGTTAACTGTGAATGTGTAGTCACCGCCAACCTTGAACATGTTGTTACCGGGCTGACCGAAGTTAATACCTGAGGGATTGAATGTACCGCCGTTGATTGTGATGTTGAAGTCACCCTTACAGTCTGTACCGTAAACAGTATTTGTAGGACCGGAGTGAGCACCGGATATATTCTTGATTGTACCGCCGTTAAGAACGATGTTTACGGAGTTTGTTGTAAGTGTGGAGCCCCATGTTGCCATACGGATGGAGAATGTACCACCGTTAATGGTGATGTTAGCACCTGTAAGTGTTTCCATACCTGTAACAAGAATGCTGTTGGGGTCGCCGTCTTTACCGAACACAGCCTGGTATGTGCCACACTGGAGAGACTGGTCGTTATCCTTGTCGTCTACCTTGTACCACTGGAGCTCAAGGTTTTCGAATGTATAGTTACCGGCGAGTGAACACATGTATCTTGCTCTGAGAGGAACAAAGGTATCAAGGTCATCACGTCCGCGGAGGATTACCATACCGTTTTTGTTGCCTGGGAACTGGTAAGAACGACCAACATCAAATTCTTCAAGAAGAATAACGTAACCGTCTTTGCCACCGAGAGCGGCAACAGCTTCTTTGAGGTTTTTGTACTCCTTACCGTTGGAAGTAGCCGCGATAGATGCGTTAACGTTACCTTCTGCGGAAACGTAAACTACGGGCTTACCGTCATCGGGAGTATACTGGTAGGGCTCTGCAGCAAGTACGGAGCCTGTGATTGTGGCAGCAATAATGAGCATTGCCATTACGAAAACTGCCGAGAGAATTTTCTTCATTTTTCTACACTCCTTATAGAAATAATTGATATGCAGATTGATTATAACACGAAACAAATTAAAAATCAATATTTTTTTGAAATATTTATCGAATGTTTTTGTATTTTGGTAATTATTCACTAATTCACCCACTTGATTTTGGTTGTTTTCACAAATGTGTGAGAAACAATATTCTCCGATATTCAAAAAACAATAAAATTATGCTTTTTTATTGACGAATCGCAAAAATCATAAAAAAACTCTTGCATTATTGCGGGAAATGTGGTACAATGGAGAATGTATATTATATATTAAATAAATAGGAGAGAAAATCATGGCAGAAATCAAAGCATTCGGCGCTCTGAGATATACCGACAAGGCAGGCGACGTTTCCAAAAACGTATGTCCTCCCTACGATATTATCAGCGAAGACGAAAGACTCGGCTTCCTCTCAAAGAGCGAGAACAATATTGTAAAGCTTGAGCTCCCCAAGGGTGACGAGCCCTACAAGGCTGCCGCAGAGGCTCTTGCGAAGATGGAAGAAGCAGGTGTGCTCGCGGTTGACGAAAAGCCGGGCATCTACATTTACGAGGAGGAATTCACCGCATACGGTGAGAGAAAGAAGGTCAAGGGCATTTACACAAGAGTAAAGCTCCGCGAATTTTCCGAGGGTGTTGTTCTCCCCCACGAGGAAACACTTTCCAAAGCAAAGGCTGACAGATTCAACCTTATGAGCACAACCTTCTGCAACTTCTCGGCTATCTACTCTATGTACACCGACGAAGAGAGAGTAATCCGCACAAAAATCGACGCACTTTCCGAAAGAAAGCCCGATGTTGAATTCACAGACTACGAGGGAATCGTTCAGAGACTCTGGTGTATTTACGACGAGGCTGAAATCGCTTTTCTCGAAAAGGCATTTGCAGATAAGAAGCTTTACATAGCGGACGGTCACCACAGATACGAAACAGCACTGGGCTTCAAGAAGAAGCTTATCGAGGACGGCGTAATCAAGGATGAGACACATTCCGGCAACTACTGTATGATGTTCCTTGCGGACATCGACCACGAGGGTCTTGTGGTATTCCCCACTCACAGAATGGTGAAGGATCTTGCGGACTTTGATTCTGCAAAGGCACTTGAGGGAATGGCAAAGTTCTTTGATGTTGAAAAGAAGGCCTGCACAAAGTGTCTTGAAAAGGCTCTTCTCGAAAACGCAGACAAGAACGCATTCGGCTACTTTGACGGCAATGACTGCTACCTTCTCATTATGAAGGACACAGCAGAAGCAAAGGCTGCGCTTGACGAAATGCTCGTCGGCAAATCCGATGCATACAAGAGCCTTGACGTTTCCGTGCTTCACAACCTCATTCTTGAAAAGATATTCGGTATCGACAAGGAAAATATGGCAAACCAGATAAACCTCAACTACACAAGAAGCTACGACGAAGCTATCGAAAAGGTTAAGGCGGGTGCATACAACTGCTCCTTCCTTCTCAACTCCACAAAGGTGCGTCAGATTAAGGATGTTGCCACAGCGGGAGAAAAGATGCCTCAGAAGTCCACCTACTTCTATCCCAAGCTTATTACGGGGCTAGTAATGAATAAGTTCTAAATTAAAAGGGGCTAGGAACTAGGGAACAGGATCTAGGGAATGTTGAAAGCTTCGCTTTCTTCGATTTGTTGTTTCTGTTCCTGGTGTTTGGTGGTTTATATGACGTATAAGGATTTGAAAGTATGGGAGAAGTCAATGGAGCTTGTAAGTGAGATTTACCGACTTGTTAAGCTTCTGCCCAAAGAAGAACATTATGTTTTATCAGATCAAATGCGAAGAGCGGCTATTTCTATCCCGTCAAATATCGCTGAAGGATATGAACGCTATCACACAAAAGAATATCTACGCTTCCTAATGATTGCAAGGGGTTCAAAAGCCGAGCTGGAAACACAATTGCTTATTTGTGAGAAATTAAATTTACTGCCACCTCAGCAAACAACCGTTGCCCTGTCTCTTTGTGATGAGATTGGCAGAATGCTAAACGCAATCAAAGACAAACTACAGTAATCAAAAATTTAAAGGGAACAACTAAAACCATCGAAGGTCAACCAATTTATACGAAGAAAGCGAAGCTTTCAACCTTCCCTAGTTCCTAGTTCCTGTTCCCTAATCCCTAAATAAAACAACAAGGAGAATATTTATCATGCCCAAGGAACTCGAAAAACAATACAACCCTCACGGTGCTGAGGACAGAATCTACAAAATGTGGAACGACGGAGGTTACTTTACTCCCTCCGGAAAGAAGGGTGAGCCCTACACAATCGTTATTCCCCCTCCCAACGTAACAGGTCAGCTTCATATGGGTCACGCTCTTGACGATACTCTTCAGGATATTCTTATCCGTTTCAAGAGAATGAACGGCTATGATGCTCTCTGGGTACCCGGTACAGACCACGCGGGTATTGCTACACAGATTAAGGTTGAAGAAAATCTCCGTAAGGAAGAACAGCTCACAAGATACGATCTCGGACGCGAAAAGTTCCTTGAGAGAGTATGGGACTGGAAGAACAAGTACGGCGACAGAATCATCAGCCAGCTCAAGAAGCTCGGTTGCTCCTGCGACTGGACTCGTGAGAGATTCACTATGGACGAGGGCTGCAGCGAGGCTGTTAAGGAGGTATTCGTAAACCTTTACGAAAAGGGTCTTATCTACAGAGGCCACAGAATCGCAAACTGGTGTCCCAACTGTAAGACAGCTCTTTCCGATGCAGAGGTTGACAATCCCGAGCAGAACGGCTTCTACTGGCACATCAAGTACTTCGTTAAGGATTCCGACGAGTATGTTGTTGTTGCTACAACAAGACCTGAAACACTCTTCGGTGATACTGCGGTTGCGGTTAACCCCGAGGACGAAAGATACAAGCACCTTGTAGGTAAGTGCGTTGTTGTTCCCTTCGTAAACAGAGAAATCCCGATTATCACAGACGACTATGCCGATATGGAAAAGGGTACGGGCTGTGTTAAGATTACTCCCGCACACGACCCCAACGACTTCCTTGTAGGTCAGAGACACGACCTTGAGCAGATTAACGTTATGAACGACGATGCAACTCTTAACGAGATTGCAGGCAAGTTCTGCGGTATGGACAGATACGAGGCAAGAAAGCAGCTCGTCTCTGAGCTTGAGGAAATGGGCGTGCTTGTTAAGGTTGAGCCCACAGTTCACAACGTTGGCGAATGCTACAGATGCGGCACTACCGTTGAGCCCCTTATTTCCGACCAGTGGTTCGTTAAGATGGAGCCTCTCGCAAAGCCCGCTATTGATGTTGTTCGTGACGGTACAATAAAGTTCATTCCCGAAAATCAGTCCAAGAAGTACTTCAACTGGATGGAAAACATTCACGACTGGTGTATTTCCCGTCAGCTCTGGTGGGGTCACAGAATCCCCGCTTACTACTGCGACACCTGCGGTAAGATGGTTGTTTCCAAGACTGACGTTGACGTTTGTCCCGATTGCGGTGCTCCCATGCGTCAGGATGAGGACGTACTCGATACATGGTTCTCCTCAGCACTCTGGCCCTTCTCAACACTTGGCTGGCCTAATGACACAGAGGATCTTAAGAAGTACTACCCCACATCCACACTTGTAACAGGCTACGATATTATTACATTCTGGGTTTCCAGAATGATATTCTCGGGTCTTGAGCATACAGGCAAGGCTCCCTTCGACACCGTTCTTATTCACGGTCTTGTAAGAGACGAGCTCGGCAGAAAGATGTCCAAGTCACTCGGCAACGGTGTTGACCCGCTTGAGGTTATTGACAAGTACGGTGCGGACGCGCTCAGATTCACACTCGTAACGGGTAACTCCCCCGGAAACGATATGAGATACTCCGACAAGAAGGTTGAAGCATCCCGTGCATTTGCAAACAAAATCTGGAATGCGGCAAGATTCGTTCTTCTCAACCTTGACGAGGACACAAAGGCAGAAATTCCCGAAAAGCTTGAGCTTGAGGACAAGTGGATTCTCTCCCTCTATAACGAGGCTGTTAAGGGCATCACCGAAAACCTCGACAACTTCGAGCTCGGCGTTGCATCCAAGAAGCTTTACGACTTCATCTGGGACTACTTCTGCGACTGGTACATCGAGCTTGTAAAGCCCAGACTCTTTGAAAAGGGCACAGACTCCAACAAGAGAGCGCAGAGCGTACTTGCATATGTACTCTCCAACACACTCAAGCTTCTCCATCCCTTTATGCCCTTCATCTCCGAAGAAATCTGGCAGACACTTGACCTTGAAAAGGAGCCTATTATCGTAGCAGAATGGCCCAAGTACTGTGACTGTCTCAACTTCGAGGCTGAAGAAAAGGCTATGGACAAGATTATCGAAGCAATCCGTGCCATCAGAAACAGAAGAGCTGAAATGAACGTTCCTCCGTCAAAGAAGGCAAAGCTTATCATCGTAACAAACGCTTCCGATGTATACAACGCAAGCACAAGCGTATTCTTTGAAAAGCTCGCAAGTGCATCCGAGGTTGTATTCGCAGACGGCTGTGACGACGACAAGTCTGTAAGCATCGGTACTGACAGTGCCAAGTTCTTCATTCCCATGAGCGACATTGTTGACACCGAAAAGGAAAGAGCAAGACTTACAAAGGAAAAGGAAACCGCAGAGAAGGAAATCGAAAGACTCGAAAAGAAGCTCGGCAACCCCGAATTTGTAGCCAAGGCTCCCGAAAAGGTTATCGCAGGCGAAAAGGAAAAGCTTGAGAAGTATACGGCACAGCTTAAGAATATTGAAGAGATGATTGCGAACCTGTAATTAAATTAAGTGAATAGTGAATAGTGAAGTCAGACCGCAAGCGGTCTTAGTGAATAGTTGATGTTGGAAGCTTCGCTTCCTTCGGTTGGATTGAAATTGAAATTGAAATTGAACTTGAATTCGGCGAATAAACACCGAAATTCGCACTCTGCAATTTAAAATCAAATGAAGATTGCGAAGCAATCAACAATAACTATTCACTATTCACTTTTCCCTATTCACTAAAAACGGAGTTTATATGAGAATAATTCCTCTTTATCCCGCTTATCATGAGGCGAATTGTTATATTGCCGTGAGTACCTGCGGATGCAGGAGTGCTTGCGCCAATGAATGTGCTGTATTTGATCCGGGGGCGGATGCGGAAAGGATATTCAACCGTGCAAAAAACAACGGGCTTGAGATTAAGAGTATCATTCTTACGCACGCTCATTTCGATCATATTATGGCGGTGAACGAGCTTGTGGCACTTACCGGTGCTGAGGTTTACATTCACAAGGGTGACCTTCAGGCGCTCTATGAACCGAGCCTTAATCTTTCGGGACTTATCGGTAGCAGCTATACCGTGAATGCCGACGTTAAGGTTAATGCTCTTTCGGACAAGGACCAGGTCAAGGTAGGCGGTGAGTATTTTACCGTTATTTCGACACCGGGTCATACTCCGGGCAGTGCCTGTTTTGTCTGCGGTGACGTTATGATTACGGGCGATACTCTTTTCGGAAGCAATATCGGAAGAACGGATTTCCCCGGCGGTGATATTTCGCAGATGAAGGAATCCTTAAGGCTTCTCCGTGATACAGAGGGCGACTACACCCTTTATTCGGGTCACGGCGGAGAAACCACGCTTTCAAGAGAAAGACAGCACAACTACTATCTTTTCCCGCAATTTCTGGGTAAATAAAAGCGGAGTATTCCGTACCGTTTTTCTCCCTATATTATAAATAGGAAGGAAATTTGCGGATTTTCCCGATTTTTTCGCCTTTTACACACTGTGCAAAGGGTGCATTCCGCCTATGAAACAAATTTGATTTACATAAATCGAAAGGAACAAAAATATGAGAAAGTTTATGGCTGAGGATTTTATCCTCTCAACCGAAACAGCGGTATATCTTTACGAAAACTACGCAAAGAATCAGCCCATTATCGATTATCACTGTCACATCAACCCCAGAGAAATCGCTGAGGACAAGGTGTTTTCGGGCATCACAGAGGCGTGGCTCGGCGGTGACCACTACAAGTGGAGAGCAATCCGTGCCTGCGGATATCCCGAGGAAATGATTACGGGCAAGGAAAGCAGTGACTACGAAAAGTTCGAGGCGTGGGCGGCATCTATGCCCAAGCTCATCGGCAATCCCCTTTACCACTGGACACACCTTGAGCTCAAGAAGTACTTCGACATTACAACTCCCCTTACACCCAAGACATGCAAGGAAATCTACGAAAAGTGCGACAGCATGATGAAGAGCCCCGCAATGTCCGTAAAGAACATCATCAAGGCATCCAATGTTGAAACAATCTGCACAACGGACGACCCCGCAGACAGTCTTGAATGGCACATTGAAATCAAGAAGGACAAGGATTTCACAACAAAGGTGCTCCCCGCATTCAGACCCGACAAGGGCGTTAACATTGACAAGGCGGGCTTTGCAGACTATCTCAAGGTGCTCGGTGCTTCCGAAAACACCGAAATCGACTGCATCGCAACACTTCTTGCGGTTTATAAGAAGAGACTTGATTTCTTCGCAGAAATGGGCTGTCTCACATCCGACCACGGTCTTGACTATCTCGTATACAGCCCCTGCACAGAGGCTGAAGCGGATGCAATCCTCAAGAAGGCGCTCGCAGGCGAGGCTGTTACTCAGGATGAGGCTGATGCATACAAGACATTCCTTCTTTTCTTCTTCGCAAAGGAGTTCAAGGAAAGAAACTGGATTATGCAGATGCACTACGGCACAACAAGAAACAACAGCATCGTAAACTTCAAGAAGTCCGGTCCCGACAGAGGCTATGACTCCATCGGTGCTTACGACTGCATCAGAAACGGTCTTCTTTTCCTCGGCAAGCTCGAAGAAATGGACAGCCTTCCCAAGATGATTTTCTACTCCCTCAACCCCATCGAAAATGCCGCAATTGACGCTATGTGCGGATGCTTCCAGGAAAACAAGGACGGCATCAAGTCCAAGATTCAGCACGGCTCTGCATGGTGGTTCAATGACCATCTCGAGGGTATGCGCGACCAGCTCAAGTCCTTTGCCGCAACAGGAGTTCTCGGAAACTTTGTTGGTATGCTCACAGACTCCCGCTCCTTCCTCTCCTACACAAGACACGACTACTTCAGAAGAATTCTCTGCGATTACATCGGTAATCTCATTGAAAACGGCGAGTATCCCTACGACCTTGAAGAGGCAGGCAAGATGGTTGCTGACATAAGCTACTTCAACACAAAGAACTACTTCGGCTTCTGATTCGGTAAAGCTTGAATCGAACATAAAATTAAGACGCATCGCTTTTACGCGGTGCGCCTTTTTTATTGCTATGAAATTAAAGTACAATGCCGTTTTCAAGATACATTTCTCTTGTATCCTTATTCTGCCACAGTATATGAAGCTCTCCGCTTCTGTTTCTGAATATCGCACTTCCGTCGGGAAGAATTTCGTCGGGAGAGAAATAAACTCCGTTGGCATATAATCTGTCCGAAGCAAAAACAACAGAATTTTCAGGCGGGAAGAATATAACATCAGCATCGCAAAGTCCCGTTAATCCCATACGCTTATCCGCAAGCATTGTGTCGCCCGCGTGCTCTGTTCTGCAGATTACCTTACTGCGTTTTTCCTGCTTTACATATGCTCGAAGCTCGTTATGACACCATTTCGCAACGCTGAAGTCGCCAACATTGTTCTCGATAATCGCTTCCGTACCGCAAGGCATCGGAACGCCCATCGGGAAGGAGATTTTCGCTCTGAGGGTTGTATCCTTCGCAAAGCCTGTCATATATTTTCCGCCGTCGTGGCTTGAGAAAAGATTTATCGGAAGCTTGTCCTGCGGATACATTGTGTCGTAGCTGATTCTTATGCCGAAATACTGAAGTGCCGCACGAAGGAGCATTGCGCAGGGGAAATTCTCGGACGGATTTGTAAGCTGAGGAAGATGTCCCGCCACCTTCGTATTGTGCGGAAAGCTTCCTCTTATCCAGACGATGCTTGTGTTTTTGTTGTAAACACCGTAGGTACGCTTTGTTCCATTTTCGTCTGTAACCTCGGAGAAAATCTGCACATCGGGTTTTGCAATTTCACATACGCCACCGTCGGAAACAAGGGGAATATGATTGATTTTATCCGCAAGCTTTCCGTCGGAGAAGGTGTCCTTTATGATGGATTCGGAAATGTTCAGAATACCCGAAATTCCGTCTGTGTTTTCAACTCCGATAAGCTCTCTTACCTTGTCGCTTGCCTTTTTTGTGCTTCCGTAAAGAAGAACGGGAAGCCCTGCATCCACAGCCTTAAGCACGCATTTTTCAAGGTTTGAATCCGCAAAGGGCACGGGTGCGCAAAGTACCGTGTCCTTGAAAAGCTTTGTATCGAGATTTTGGAAAATTCTGTCCGAAACAACCGTATTTATCGGGAAGCCGTAATCGAAGGCATTTTCCATAAGCCAGTCGTCCATAAGCATGCTTTCCGCCTTGCCCTCGCGCAGTCCCTTCTGACAGTAATCGTTGAAGGGATAAAGCCATGTAACAAGTCCGGGGGCATCGGAATAGTTGTTGAAGCCCTCAAGAACATGAGGTACAACCTCGTTGGGGCACTTTTCGGGCATATTTCCGAGCGAGTCATCAATGGAAAGGAAGTTGATACCGAAGGGCTTCTGTACCTTGCCGTCGTCGCCTATTCTTGCAAGTGCAAGGGGCAGATAGATGTCGTGCGGGCTTCTGCCGTATCTGTCAAACCAAGGGGAATTATACCACCACGGGTCGTGGGTGTAATATCTGAATAAGAAGCCGTTGCTGCTTACCTCGGAAATACGGCTGAGATATCCGCAAAGCTCAAGTCCGAAGCGGAAGTCAAGTGCCGCCCAGGGGGAATTGGGAGGTGTGAGCATATTGTATTTATATATGTCATCCGCAGGGCATCCGTGTGCGGAAATATCCATACCGAGAGAAAGATTGCTTCCTCTTGTTTCTATAAGCATATCCCCCGTTTCTGCGGTGAAGTGCTTCCAGAATTCATTTATGGAGTCGCGTACCTTGTCTATTCCGTCACTGTTGAATTTTTCACCGTCAAAGACCTCGCCCGTCCATCTCCAGGAGTCAAGTGAGAAGCCGAAGCCGTTAGAAAGCCATATTCCGTCAAAGCCTACGTCACGGCAAAGGCACATAAGCTGCTTGCCGAGGAATTCTCCGAAATGGGTTCCCTCAGGGATT
>JAFYPA010000001.1 GCA_017560085.1 Clostridia bacterium | reverse complement strand
TTTTCCCATACCGTCACGGAAGCGGATTTCCATATAGTCGTACCGGACTTTTCTGTCTCCTATGGTGTCCTTCTTCACGAGTGAGTAAAGCTCGATGCATTTTGTCATACGGTCGTACTTTCCCGTGTCCATAACATCCGTGCCGGGAGGCTCGTTGCCTATTCGGGTTTTAACCTCCACGAAGACAACCACATCACCGTCAAGGGCAATTATGTCCATCTCTCCGCCCCTTACGGAAAAGTTGCGGTCGAGGATTTCATAGCCGATGCTCCGAAGGTACTCCGCCGCTATTTCCTCTCCGAGGGCTCCGCGCTCCTTATTGTTCATTTCCGCTCTCTTGCGCTTTCTTTTCGAAGTATTTCTTGAGAAAGCTCATTCTGTGCTCGGGGCAGGGACCGTATTTGTCTATTGCCGCATAGTGGTCCTTTGTGCCGTAGCCCTTGTGCTTTTTAAAGCCGTATTCGGGGTAGGTCTCATCGAGATAGCCCATACAGTAAAGGTCTCGCTCCGTCTTTGCAAGGATGGATGCCGCCGCGATGGAAAGGGAAATTCCGTCGCCGCCGACAATTGCCTTAGCCTTTACTCCCACCGCATCAAAGCCCTTTGAGATATTGCCGTCTATAAGTGCGCTGTCGGGCTTTACGGAAAGTCCCGCAATTGAGCGTCTCATTGCAAGCAGCGAAGCATTGAGTATGTTGATTTCCTCAATCTCCGAAACCTCGGAATACGCCACGCACCAGGAAACTGCAAGCTCCTTTATTTTGGGAGCAAGCTCGAATCTTTTCTTTTCGGTAAGCTTTTTCGAGTCGTTGAGAGCCTGAAAGACCTCGTTCTCCTCATCAAGCTCGGGAAGTATTACCGCCGCCGCATACACTCTGCCCACAAGAGGACCTCTGCCCGCCTCGTCGACTCCGCATACAACGCCGCCGATTTCCTTTTCGTGTTTGTCGGTAAGCATATTTTAAATGCCTTTCTTTTTATTTTACCATATATATGGAATAAGTCTGTATTTTACTTTTTTCTTATATTCCGCATATCCCGAAAGCTCCTCTTCAAGAAGCCTCTCCTCGCCCTTTATTCTCTGTGCGATAAGCAAGGGGTATATGCACATAATCAGAAACGAAATAAGAGAGCCGAGAATCAACGGCATAGACAGAAACATAATCACCGTTGCAAGATACATCGGATGCCGTACAAGAGCATAAAGCCCCGTATCACAGACAGTCTGACCATCCTGCACCTCGATATCCCTTGAAAGAAATCTGTTCTGCGACAGCACGAGTGCATAAAGCACATATCCGAGTATGTAAGAGACACATCCGAGCACCGACACCCACATCGGCATTACAAGAAAGCCGAACCTTGCGGAAAGTCCCGCTGTCACAAATGCAAGCAAGAAAGCAAGAGCGGAAAGAGCAACAATCCGTCTCTGTCCCTTGTCCTTCTCCCCTTTTCCAAGTCTTTTCTCAAGAAGTGCGGGAGACCTTAAAAGAAGCACAGCACCGCACACCGCAATCGGCAAAAACGCAACTGCCATAAAAAGGTACACCCTTGTCCACAAAAGACCTCCGAAGGGTATAAACAGAAGTGCTCCGATTATTATAACCCCCGCAAGAAATCTTACGGTCGCACCGAGTGCAAGCCGACCTCTCATATTTTATTCCTCGGGATGCTCAAGTGAGATTCTGCCGATTTTACCGCCTCTGAACTCATCAAGAAGCATTGTTGCACATCTTGCGTAGTCTATTTCGCCGCCTGCAATAAGAAAGCCTCTCTTTTTGCCGATAAGCTCGAAAAGCTCGTAGGGCATAAGGTCGTCGATGTCCTCTGTAATCTTGTATCTTTCGCAAAGAAGCTTGGGGTACATACTGCGGAGCTTGTCGCAAAGCTGAATTGCGATTTCCTCCTTGTCGAGGATTTCGTCTCTTATTGCGCCGGTATATGCAAGCACAAGTCCCGTTTCCTCGTCGTCGAACTTCGGCCAGAGAATACCGGGAGTGTCAAGAAGGTCTATGCTTTCCTTGACGGTTATCCACTGATTCTGACGGGTAACGCCGGGTCTGTCCTCAGCCTTGACCTTTTTCTGTCCGTAGAGCTTATTTACAAGAGTTGACTTACCTGCGTTGGTTACGCCGATAATCATAGCTCTCGGAAGTCGTCCCGTCATACCCTTTTCCTCAAAGCGCGCAAGCTTTGCTGAGAGAACCTCGCGGACTCTGGGAACTATTTCATTTACGCCTTTACCCGAAAGTGCATCTATAAAGAGGACGCTCTGTCCCTCTTTTTCAAAGTGTCTTTTCCACTTTTCGTTGGCTTCGGGGTCTGCAAGGTCGGATTTATTCATAAGAAGTATGGAGGGCTTGCCGTTAAGTAAACCCTTTATCTGCGGATTTCTGCTTGATACGGGGATTCTCGCATCGCAAAGCTCGATTGCAATATCAACCGATTTTAAGTCCTCAAGAATTTCCCTCTTGGCCTTTGCCATATGACCGGGAAACCACTGGATTATCTTTCCAACCTTACGCTCGGGAGTAAGCTTTATTTCCTGCTCCTTTTCGGGCTTCTTTTTCTTTTTATAGGGCTTCCACCCATTCTTTGAAGGCATAGCTTTTTACCTTTCCTCGTTATCGTTGTCATCGGAAACGGTCTGCGCTTCCGCTGATTCTGTTGTTTCTGTGTTTTCTGTTTCTTCTGCGTTTTCCGTTACTTCCGATTCTTCCGATTCTTCTGATTCTTCCGATTCGGATGCTTCCGTATTTTCGGAGGAATTTTCAACCATTTCGGTTATTTCCGTCACGGCGGAATTTTCCTTCTTTTCGCTCAGGCGCCCGCCTATATACGGCAGAAGCAGGAGGTAAACCGCTCCGAGAAAAACAAGCACGCAAACGGTAGCAACAAGAATTGCCTCGGGGATTGATGTTCTGACGGTATATTTATCGTCCTTCATGCTTTTGCCTCCCTTTTTATTGAAATATCGGAAAATGCTTCGGATTTATTTATCGGCTTCCCAGGACGGGCTCACCGACTCGATTATGCCCATTCTTGTGAAGGGCAGGATTCTGAAGTAAACCTTACCGATTATATATCTTTCATCCACCGCACCGAAATATCTTGAATCGGCGGATTCGTTTCTGTTGTCGCCCATCACGAAAACATGTCCCTCGGGTACGGTGTAGGGGTATGAGATGGGATTCAGATGATGTCTGCCCGTGAGCATATCCGCTCCGGGAATGTAGTTTACGTAAGATTCGTTTGTGGCGTTTCCCGCGGCATCGGTTGCAACAGGAAGACCGTCAACCGTAACCACCCATTTTTCAAAGTCGATATCAACCGTCTGACCGCCCGTTGCGATTACTCGCTTTACAAGGGGATTGTCACCGTAATACTCGGGCACGCTGATAATTACAACATCACCGATTTCGGGGCTGTAGAACATATCCGAGATGATGAGCTTCTCCTTGTCGTGAAGGGTATTCATCATAGAGCGTCCGTCAACCGTCACCACTCTGAAAACAAAAGTGAAAAGAAGCACCACGGCACAAAGAGCCACAGCGAAGGTTTCAACCCAGTCAACCGTTTCTCTTGCGAATCTTCCCTTTTCGGGTGTCTTCGGGGTGTTTTCGTTTATATTTTTATCATCCGTGATTTTCGGATTGATATTCTTATCGCTCATAGGTACCTCCGCGGAACTTAAAATAGTACTTCACAGTATATTATAATACATTATTTAGCTTTTGTGATTAAAAAAATATTTCTATAAAGTAAATCTTATATTTATTCCGAGGAAAAGAGGCAAAAAAACTCCCCACACCGAGGTATGGGGAGAATTTCAGTTATATGCTCCGAGGATTAGTTTTTTGTAATTTCTGTATCTCCGGATGTCCTGCCGTAGTTTCTCTTGATGATTGAAAGATCAGCTACGTTTACGTTTCCGTCCTCATTGAGGTCAACGCTTGCCTTGAAGTCGTCGCCTGCGTTTCCGTCAAAGGCTCTGATGAGTCTTACGAAGTCGGAGAGGTCAACTACGCCGTCGCCACAGATATCGCCTGCACTACCCTTGATGTCACCTGCGAGAAGCGAGAATGTAAGCTCTGCAGATGCATCGAGTGTGATTGTGTAGCTTGCTGCGAGGTAGCCGTTCTTCTTAACTTCTACAGTGTATTCCTTGCCGATTTCAAGACCGCTGAAGGTGTGCTCTGTACCAACGAGGTTGTATACCGATTCGTTAAGTACGATTACTGCGTTATCAAAGCCTTCGCCGTCTCTTGCTGTAAAGTCAACCTTAACCTTGAGGTCTGCGGTTGAAGGCTCAAGAGCTTCATCCGTGTGGGATGCGTAAACCGTTGCAACCTTGGGAATGTCAAGGTCGTTTGTATAAAGGCTTGCGATGTATGCGTTTTCTTCAAAGTCGAAGTACTTTTCAATACCGTCAACGCTTGCATCGGGAACAAAGATGTCCATTGTCTTACCTACGTTTACGAAGGCTGTTCTCTGGTCTGCGGTCATACCTACAGTGATTGTAGCAACAAGAACTGCGCCGTTTGTTGCATCAATGTAGCCTTCCTCGTTGCTGGAGCCGTCGAATGCAAATGCATAGCCCTCTGCGGTATTGTTAAGAACGATATCGAGATAGTTTGCAATGCCGTCTGCAAGCTTAACGCTTTCTTCATCTTCAGGATCGAAGGTCATATAAGCGCTGTTGAATGCAAGACCGAATGCACCGAGGTTGATCTTCGTGCCCTCAACATAGATTTCGATAGAGTACTGGTTCTTGGTGGGATCGTATGTACCCTTTGTTGTAAACTTAACGCCGTCGAAGTCGGGTTCTTCTACGCTGTCGGAATGTGCTGCATAGATGACGGGAGCCTTTTCTGTTCCGAGGTTGTTATCAATGTGGGGAGTAACAAGGTAATTACCACCGTAGTGATACTTCTCATCTGCGTTATCAACTACATATTCATTGAACATTTCGGGGAAGGAAGCTGTAGCATCGAGCACGAAGGTTGCGATGAGAACTTCTTCTTCTGTTGCATCAATGTATCCGGGAGTTTTTTCGATTGCCCATGTGTTTGCGTAGTAGTCTTCACCCTTTGCATAGATGGGAGATACCCCATCGCCTAATTCGGCAAAGAGGGATACGCCTTCTGCCGCTGTTACGGACTTAAGTCCGGGAAGAACGAAGCCGAAGGAGCCTGCGTTTGCCTTTACGCCTGCGAGCTTAAGCTCAACAGTGTAAGTGCCGTTTGCGGGATCGTAAACACCGTATGTGTTATATGTGGGTGTTGTCGGGAATACAGGTGCGTTCTCTGTGAATGTACCTGTGATTGTTACATCCTCATCGGGCATTGTTGCGATTGTCTTATCCCAGCCGCTGAATGTGTAGCCGTCCTTTTCGGGAGCGGATTCCATTGTTACCTCTGCACCATATGCATAGGTTACAGTCTTGTATTCTGTGCCGTCAACATAGTAGGTGATTGTGTAGGTGTTTGCTTCCCATACTGCGTTGAAGGTTGCGCCTTCTGCGGTAAGTGTGCCTACCACGGGGTCCCAGCCCTTGAATGTGTAGCCTGTTCTTGTGGGCTCTTCTGTGGGAGTTGTGATAGCGGAGTCGAATGTAGCCTTAACAGTTACGGTCTTACCGTCAGCGAATGTACCTTCGCCTGCGTTGAATACTACATCGTATTCCTTTGCTGTCCATACTGCGTTGTATGTTACAGCTTCTGTTACAGCTACGATTTCCTTATCCCAGCTGAATGTGTAGCCTGTCTTTGTAAGTGTGGGAGCTGTGGGAACTGTACCTACTGCAACGAGTGCTTCGGATACTGTTTCGTCGCCGTTCTTGAAGGTTACCTTCTTTGTTTCTGTGCCGTCTGTGAGGAATTCAACGGAAACATTACCGCCTGTGTATTCAACCTCAAATTCACCTGCGAGAGTTACCTCGTCACCGTTTACATTGTATGTCTTAACGGATTCGCCCATTGTTACCTTAACATACTTTGCGTTTGCTTCGGGAGTGATGATAATCTTTGTAAGGTCTTCGTTGAGTGTGATTGAACCGTTTGCTGTGTATGTGAGAATGCCTGTAAGGTTTGTGCATACTGCGGGAAGTGTTACCTTGTCAAGGTCTGCAATGAGGATTCTCTTTGTGCCGAATACATATGCTGTGTTGCTTGCCTTGATGCTTCCGATTGTACCGCCTGTGTAGGTTATAATGTAGTCACCTGTTGAAGTACCGCCGGCTCTGGAATTAAGGTAAAGGTTTGTTACTGTACCACCCTCTACATTAACATACAAGTCACCGTTAAGGTTTCCTATATTTGAAGGATAGAAATTATTAACAGTTGCGTTTTCTTTTACTGTAACGAAAATGTCGCCTGTAACAGTTTTGTTGGCTATTCCTGACTGCTGTGCATGACCTGCCACATTAACACTGGCAATTGTCGCTGTTCCGCCAAACACATAGGTAATATCACCCGTGGAAGAACCACCCTGGAAGCCTGTTGCACGGATATCATGAATAAGTCCGGAGTTAATTGTTACATTAACGTTTTCTTTGTCTGTAAAGTTATTAGCGCTGCCTGCACCAAAGGGATGAACCATTACGCCGGCTGTTCTTTCGGAGAACTTATACTGGGGATTTACAACAACAGTAGATGTAAATTCAATATCGGAGGAAAGTGCATAGAAAGCACATTCATCACCGGAATTTCCGGGGTTAAGACCAATCTTGATATTATCGAAGGTAATCTTCTTGGCTACGGGGTCTGTTGCAGAGTAGCGGTTGTTATTGAAGAATACATTGTCAATATAAATCTGACCTGCTTCGTTGCCCTTTGTGATAATCATTGAAGCAGGGCCGTTTGCCTGCCAGCCTGTAACATTTACGTTATCGAGAATTGCGTAAACAACAGTATCGTCTGCTGTAAGAGATTTTGTTTTGGAAAGTGCAGTTGCGAAGTTTTTGCAGGGAGTAATGGGGCTTGAGCCGTTCTTATCTACACCGGTCTTGATGTAAACAACTGTGTAGCCTGCTTCTCTGTAAGCTGCAACATGGTTCATTTCCCAAACCGCATTGAATGTTGCGCCTTCTGTTTCGAGATTGCCAACTGTCTTATCCCAGCCGAAGAATACATAACCTTCTCTTGTGGGATTTGCGGGAGCTGTGATTTCTGCGCCAAG
>JAFYPA010000020.1 GCA_017560085.1 Clostridia bacterium | reverse complement strand
GAGGGGGACGTCAGCGAAGCTGACAGGGGGAGTCCGCAGGAATCGCAACAACTACAAAGCACACAATTGTAAGAGGGCAATCACGAGACTCCCAATATGCAAGGCGCCCTCCGAGAGGGCGAAGAATTCGAAGAATTCTTTAAAGTTTGCTTAGCAAACTTAGAGCTGTCGCCGTAGGCGACTGAGGGAGCCTGCGTGACATTGCCGTTTTTGCTGTCATCGAAATAAACGCACAAAGATTAAGCAGTGTCTAAATTTTCTGTTGCACGCGGGCTCCTTCCACCACTTCGTGGTCCCCCTTCCTCCCGGAGGAAGGCTTGGTAAAGATGATTCTTTCTGCATTGGCAAACATCCCGACAAACCCCAATTTAAATCTTAACGAAGGAAGCGAAGCTTCCAACATTCACTAGCCCCTAGTTCCTAGTTCCTATTCCCTATAAACTCCAATTCAAACATCGCAAATCAATCCTCCCCACCGCAACAAAAAACGGGCACCGAAGTGCCCGTTCTGTTTTTATATTGGGTTTTACTTGATTTCCTCAACTACCACATTCTTATCAACGTAGTAGAGAACTGCGCCTTCCTCGCCGAGTACCTTTTCAAGGCAGTAAGCGGAGGTGCTGTCCATCAGGTACTGTGTTGCGCCGTTTGCACCCATCTTTGTGAGGGTGTTGCCGAGCTTCTGGATGTAGGTGTTGCCGGAAAGTACGGGCATCCATGCTACATTGCCGTAGCCGCAGTCAATTGCGTTTACTCTGTCCATAATGAATACGTTGTTCTTGATGTTGAAGTTGATTGCGTGGTTGTTGTGGTGATCCCATCCCTTGATGGATGCAGATCTTGTGGGTCCGTAGCCCCAGCCGTAGCCGGAACGGGCAAGGAGGTTACCTTCATATGTGATGTTTTCCATAAGTCTTGTAACGCCTGCCTTGTCTGCCTTACCCATGAAGTATTCGATGTTGTAAATACATCTGTCGATTACGTTGTTTGTGAACCATACGTTCTTTTCAACGCAGTCGTCGGTAGAGCCGAGCTGCTTCTGGTGTGTGATACCTGCATCGTAGCACTGGTATACATAACAGTTGTCAATTACAAAGTTGTCGCATCCGCCGTATACTTCGATACCGTTACCGAAACGTGTGATTGAACCGTTGTTTGCATTCTGTGCAGAACCGCCGATCCAGCCGATTTCCATATTTGTATACTTAACGTTTGTTGCAGAGCCGTGAGCAACACCATGAGAGCCTGCATAGAACAGAGCGATGTTGTCAAACGTCATACCGGATACTGCAGAAACACCGTGACCTCTGTAGCAAAGCTCGATGGAGTCGTAAACCTTACCGGGGTTGCCTGCGTCACATCTTACGAAGAGCTCGGATGTGTCGAGGTTAGCACTGTTACCGTTTATAGAGGTGTACATGCTTACGAACATATTGTCCTTTGTAAGATGAATTGCGGGATCGAGTGCCTGACCGCCTACGAACATCATGCTATTGTTAATCTTAACTGTGCTTGCAAGCTTTTCGATTGTCTTGTTGCCGTTTACAACGATATTACCAACATCGGGAATTGTCTTTGCGTACTTCCAGATGTTTGTTGTGCCGTCAACGAGTGTCCAGAGGGATTCGTCTGCGGCATCGCCGTATACGTTAGAGTTGATAATCGGCTTTGCACCTTCGCCGTATGCTGTGTAAAGAACGCCTCTTGCCTTTACTCTCTCACGCCACATATCGCCACGCTTGAGGAGGACTGCATCGCCCTTGACAGCCTTGTTTGTTGCGGCTGTGATTGTCTTGAGAGCTGTTGCTTCTGTAAGACCGTCGTTTGCGTCGTTACCTGTGGAGGAGGATACATAGTACTTCTTGCCTGTGATGGTAGAGAGGTCCATGTTGGGTGTGTTCTTGATTTCCTCTGCTCTCTTATCAAAGAGTGCTGTGTATTCTTCAAGAGCCTTTGCACCTGCTTCGAGGTCTGCAACGAAGCCGTCGGATGTGATTACATTGTCGTTTACATACTTCCAGATTTCCTTACCGTCTGCATCAATTGCGGAGATGTGGGATACGGAAGCATCAATGATATCTGCAAATGCCCAGTGATCTGCGGGAACATCGGAGAACTTGTTCTTTGCCGCCTCGAAGATACCGTCAGCTGTGGGCTTCTTGCCGTATGCGTTGTTGATAACCTTAACTACTTCTGCTCTTGTAATTGTAGCATCGGGCTTGAAGGAGAATGTGCCGTCGCCGTTGTCGTAACCGTTTACGAGTCCTGCCTTACCTGCTGCTGCGATAACCTCAGCTCTTGCGTGGTCAGCGGGAACGTCTGTAAATGTGCCGTTCTTGCCTGCGTCCTGAAGGAGTCCCATATTGTATACGAGCTCTACGAATTCGGCTCTTGTGATGTTCTGGTTGGGAAGGAAGTTGCCGCTGTAGGACTTCAGGAATCCGAGAGATTCTACATAAGAGATGTACTTGTGGTACCACTGAGAAGCGTCAACATCTGTGAAGGATGTTGTCTTGTCTGTGGGAACGTTTGCATCGCCTGCAGCCATAAGTCTTGCAACGATTGTACAAGCCTCGGCTCTTGTCATGTTACCTGCGATACCGAATGTGCCGTCAGCATAGCCGTTGATGAAGCTTTCGTGGTTTACACCGGATGTTGTAACCTCGGGAATAGCGATAATCTTACCAACATAGAGAACATCGTTTGCGCTCATAAGCTTTGTGCTGTTACCGCCGAGAGGATAGATGTGTGCCTGCATAATCTTAGGCTCAACAGTTGCAATCATATTGGGCTCTGCGAGAGTCATATCAAATGTAGCAACAGCCCATCTGCCTTCAACGATAGGCTCACGGGCAACCGTGTATGTAGACTTGGAGAAGTTCTTTGCCATGATGTTGAACTTTGCATTACCTTCAACGGGGTTGTCGGAAAGGTAAAGGTATTCAATCATGATTGTCTTATAAAGATTGAGGTTGAGGTTTGCACCGCCGTAGCTCCAGCCGTCAAGGTTGATTGCTTCGCTCTTGGATGTTACTGCAGGGTTGGGAACAACCTTTACAACGGGCTTGCCGTTAAGGCTGATTACCTCTGCCTTTGCGGAGTCGGAGTTGTCACAGATGCCGTTGAAGTAGGAAGCATAGTCAATGGAAACAAAATCCTTTGCCTCTACTCTTTCTCTCCATACAACATCAAATGTCATATTTTCTTCGCCGATTTCCATTTCTGTGCCGGGAACGATAACCTTATCGGAGTAGCTTCCCTGCATCCAGCCGATTGCGTCATAGCCTTCAGCCTTGAAGGGTACCTCGGGAATTGTGAACTTTGTTCCGGGCTTGCCTACGATGTCTGCGGGAGCTGTACCCTCAGCAAGAGAGAAGCCGTTCATAAAGCTTACTGTGAAGTCCTTATTCTTGTTGGGGTTGTCATTTGTAAGAGTAATCTTGCGAACGGAGATCTTGTCACCGTTGCCGAAGTTGTTAGCCTTGTACTCTCTGCCGCCTACGCTGAACTGAACGTGCTTTACTGTTGCAACGTCAGATTTGAGTATGCCGGAAGCGGAAACTCCATTGTACATACCGATTGTAATCTTGTGCCATTCTCCGTCTGCGGGGAGGGGCTCAGCACTTCTTACATAAGGTGCACCGTTGATGTTACCGCTCTCTATTGTGGAGAGGAATCGCATAACGGGGTAAACCTCTTCGATAGTGCTTGACTCGAGCTTCATTTCGATTGTCATGTACTTATGCTTGATAAGGTCGATGCCGGCGATTTCGGCACCGTAGCCGTCGATTGTGAGGTGGTCGTTGTTATCGGGCTGGTTGTTTACAACGAATGTAACAACGCCGTCCTTTACCTCTACCTTACCTGTGTCCTTATGGTCACAAACGCCTCTCTGGAACTTTGTATAGTCGATTTCCTTATCGGGAGCGTCGTACTTGGGTCCTTCGTTAACTGTACCTGTAGAGCCTGAGCCTGTAGCAGAGCTTGCGAAGGAGGGTGTGTTGGAAAGAACAATCTTGGAAACGCAGATTTCATCGCCTGCGCCGAAGTCTGCAGCCATATGCTCTCTGCCGCCTACGCTGAACTGAACCTGCTTTACGATGGAAGCACCGGAGTACTTACCTGCAAGAACGGACATATCAATGGAAACCGTCTGCCACTTGCCGTCAGCCTTAAGTGCGGGAGTTGCTGTAAGATAGGGCATACCCTGAATGTTGCTGCCTGTTGTGGAAAGGAATCGCATAACGGGCTTTACCTCAGCGAGCTTTGAAGAGGTAAACTTCATTTCGATATGCATATACTTATAGCTTGCAAGGTCAATACCGAAGGAATCAGCGCCGTAGCCGTCGATTGTGATATAGTCCTGCATTGTAGCATTGGGGTTAATCTTGAAGCTTACTGCCTTACCTACAGCGGAGTCGTCAACGATATCAACGACACCTGTGTCCTTATGGTCGCAGATGCCTCTCTGCATCTTTGTGTAGTCAAGAACAAGGTCCTTTGCGGAAGGAGATGCGGGTGTTGCTGTGGGAACGGAAGCGGAGCCTGAGGGCTTGCCGTCGTCTGTACGGTCAAAGGTGAGCTTGCCGTTGTCGCCAAGACCAAGAGTCTTCTTAAGGTCGATGGACTTTACGTTTTCAAGAGTGTCATTGAAGAACGCATAGCCTGCGATGTCGAAGTAAAGACCGCTTGTGAGGTTATCCTTACCTATAATGGATTCACCCATAGCGAAGCCCTGGATGTGGGTAAGACCTGCAAAGCCTGCACTTGCAACGTCATCTGCGGTAACTGTGGGAAGCCATACGATTTCCCATTCGCCGTTACCCTTGATGGCGCTTGACTTCTTTGTGATAGTAACGTTCTTGCCGTCTCTGTCACAGAATCTTATGGAAGGAACAGCACTTTCCTTATTGGTACGCATAACGATACCCATAGTCATAGGTGTCTTCCATTCGAACTTGCCTGCTGCATCGTGCCATGCAAAATGCATCCAGTCAGAGCTTTCCTTGGGAACAAAGTGATAATACACTATGTCGTTTGTTGTGTCGTGACCGAGTGTAGCCGTAACAGCCTCGGCGGAGAAGCCTGTTCTGTTACCCTGATTCGCACGAATCACATAGAGGGGTTCCTTTGCGGCAAACGCGGTAAATGCAAGTACAGATACCGTCATAAGGCACGCAAGGATGAGTGAGAGAATTTTTCTCATTTTCATAAATAACTCCTTTCTTTCCTTACGAAAGATTAATATACAGATTAATTTTACCACAATGATGTGGATTTGTCAATGTAAATTTGTACTAAAATGTATAAAAGAGGGAGAAATGAGAGAAATTTTCAGGTGGGGTTGTAATTTGTGGAGAGATGTGGTATAATGGAATGCATAATGCATAATGCATAATCGAGGTTGATTGCTTCGGAATCTTCGAATATTTAAATTGGAATTTGCCGAGAAGATAGCAACAGTAAGTTGCTTGTCAACGCCGGCAACCCGTGATATAATATAATCACAACTGTTGGAGGTGGTTATTTTATGGAAACGAAAGATACAATTTACGAATTAAGAACAAAAAAAGGACTTTCGCAAGAAGAACTTGCAGAAAAAGTGTTCGTTACCCGTCAGGCAGTTTCTCGATGGGAAACAGGCGAAACGATACCGAATATCGATACGCTCAAGCTCCTTTCAAAACTGTTTGATGTGTCGATCAACACTCTCCTCGGCTCTCCGAGAGAACTCGTCTGCCGATGTTGCGGAATGCCTATTGAGGACTGTGATATCAGCCGTGAAACTGACGGCTATTTCAATGAGGAATATTGTCAATGGTGTTATGCTGACGGCGAATACACCCTTGATATTTGGAGACGATATGCTGAAATAGGCGGAAAAGAAAAGCTCGAAGAAATCAAGTGCCAACTAATCGACGAGCTCAACACACTTTTGCATATCGAAGGTTTGCCCAAGGTAGAAAAGTTAAACGTGCTGCCGGGAGAGTTTGTCAATTTGGAATACACCCTTCCGAATGGGGAAAAAGTAAAATTCCTTGACGATAAGCAGACATATCTCGGTAGTCAGCTTGAAAGCGATTTCGGCGTATGCATTGGTATAGTTGCAAATATGGACTTTCTTCTTATATGCTCGTATGAGGAAAATGGCGAAACCCCCGAATTGGTCATATATAAGAAAAGATAGTCAAATTCCAATTTAATCAATCGAAGATTGCGAAGCAATCAACCTCGATTATGCATTATGCATTATGCATTATGCATTCAAATTCCCCCTCTATCTAAAAATCAACAACCAAAGGAAAAACCCCATGAAAAAAACCTACGTCACCTCCATGCCCGACCACATCGGTGCATTTTTAAAGGCAAGCAAATGCTTCTCCGCGCTCGGAATCAATATCACCCGTGTCAGCTACAATAAGGCTGTCGATTCCCATACTCTATTTATCGATGCCGAGGGTACGCCCGAGCAGCTGAAGACCGCCGATGCCGAGCTTCTCAAAATAGGATACCTTCAGAACGAAAAGCGTGAGTCGGGAATCGTGCTTATCGAGTTCTGCCTTCGTGATGAGCCGGGCAGCGTTACAAGCATTCTTGAGCTTATAAACAGCTTCAGCTTCAATATTTCTTATATAAGCTCCCAGGAAAACGGCTCGGATTATCAGTTCTTCAAGATGGGGCTTTATGTTGAGAATCCCGACGATGTGACAAGATTCATATCCGAGGCGGAAAAGCTCTGCCGTGTGCGTATCATCGATTACAACAGCTCGGAAAAGGTTTACGACAACAGCATTTTCTACAATTCCTATGTTTCTGCTTTGTACAAAATGATGGGACTTTCCGAGAGTGTTCGCGAGCAGCTGACGGTGCACGTAAACCTCGCTATGCAGACTCTTGACGAGCAGGGGCTTTCCCCCTACCGCACCTTTGACAGCATAAGCAGATTCGCCGAGCTTCTTTCCAAGTCCAAGGGCGAAAGCTATCAGCCGAGGGTGTCTCACAGGGATATTACGGAAAATACAAAGATTTACACCATAGAGCCTCAGTGCGGAAGCAACATTATAATTATTGAAAGTCTCGGTGAGTATCTTTTTATCGACAGCGGTTATGCCTGCTACAAGGATGAGGCACTGAGCGAAATAAAGAAGATAGTCCCCGACTTTGACAAAATAAGCAAGAAGGTTATCCTCACCCACGCCGACCTTGACCATTGCGGTCTTGCGAATTGCTTTGACGAGGTTATCACAAGCCACAGAAGTGCGCTCTGTCTTTCAAACGAGGAAAAGGGCGAAAACGGTTACCGTGAGGAAAATCCGCTTCACAGACCCTACATCAACATCTGCAAGATTCTTACCTCCTACTCCCCTATGGACACATCAAGGCTTGTGACCCCGTGGGACTACAAGGAAGAATTGAAATATCCGCTTACACAGATAGGCTTTTACGATTTCGGCGAGCTTCATTTCGAGGTATACGAGGGCAAGGGCGGACATCTTCCCGGTGAGATTATCCTCATCGACTACCGCCACAGAATCGCATTCACGGGCGATGTATATGTAAACATCCACGGAATGACCGCTCCTCAGGCGGAGTACAACAAATATGCGCCCATTCTTATGACAGGCGTCGATACGGAGCCCAAGCTTTGCAAGGCTGAGCGCGAGGAAATTATGATGCGTCTTGGTGCGGGCGAATGGCTTATATTCGGTGCTCACGGATGTGCAAAGGAATACAAGGTTAACTAATAAATATTAATAATATAACGGAGAAAAATCATGAGAGAAATTACATTCCCTTACGGTAAGGAAAAAGTCACATACGCATTCAACGAGGAAGAAATCGCAGGCGTGCTCACATCCTCCATCGAGGAATACGAGCCTAAGGCGGGCGAAGTAGAGCTTGTACGCGAAGCAATGGCAAATCCCGAAGGCTCACCGAAGCTTTCCGAGCTTGCAAGGGGCAAGAAGAACATTGTCATCATCGCAAGCGACCACACAAGACCTGTTCCCAGCAAGGTTATCATTCCCTATATGCTTGAGGAAATCAGAAGCACAAGTCCCGATGCGGACATCACAATTCTCATCGCAACCGGCTGTCACAGAGGCACAACCAAGGACGAGCTTATCTCCAAATTCGGTGAGGATATCGTTGCAAATGAAAACATTTACATCCACGACTGCGACGAGAGAGAAAAGCTTGTGAACATAGGCACGCTTCCCTCCGGCGGTGAATGCGAGATAAACTCCATTGCGTACAACGCCGACCTTCTTGTGGCAGAGGGCTTTATCGAGCCTCACTTCTTCGCGGGATTTTCCGGTGGAAGAAAGAGTGTGCTTCCCGGTATTGCGGGCAGAAAGACGGTGCTTGCAAATCATTGCTCAGAGTTCATAGCACATCCGAATGCAAGAACCGGCATCCTCAAGGACAACCCCATTCACGAGGATATGCTCTGGGCAGCGAAGAAGGCAAAGCTTACATATGTAGTAAATGTAGTTCTCAACGCGGAAAAGAAGGTAATATTCGCAACGGCGGGCGATGTGGAAGCGGCACACAAAAAGGGAACGGACTTCCTTTTCGAGCTTTGCGGAGCGGATGCTGTTGAAGCGGACATAGCAATCTCCACCAACGGCGGTTATCCCCTTGACCAGAACGTATATCAGGCGGTAAAGGGAATGACGGCGGCTGAGGCAACCGTAAAAAAGGGCGGTGTAATAATAATGCTTGCAAGCTCTGCGGACGGCACGGGCGGTGACCATTTCTACCACCAGCTTGCGGACGAGAAGGACATCACCAAGACAATGGACACATTCCTTGCGAGAAACCGAAACGAAACAAGTCCCGACCAGTGGCAGAGCCAGATTCTTGTAAGAATTCTGATGCACTCAAGTGTAATTTACATTTCCGAGATGCCCGACGATATGGTTGAAAATATGCACATGATTCCCGCGCACTCGCTCGGTGAGGCGATGGATATGGCGAAGAAAATACTCGGCAAGGATGATGTAAAGGTTGCGGTGATTCCCGACGGAATTGCTGTAATGGTTAGAAAATAATGCATAATTCATAATGAATAATCAGGACAGCGAAGGCGTTTTGGCTTCGCTGTCTTTTTCTGTGGGGAAAATTGATACGAAATGCACAATGAACAATTGATAAGATTTTCCCCATAGGAGAAATTTTTATCTATTTAAATTGGTGCGGTGGTAAATTTGGGGTTGTCGGGACGCCCCGACAGGCACTTTCGCGCAATTTATCTCGGTTTGATTTCGGAGTTCGGTGCCCGCGATTCGACTCCGCCCCCTCCCAACCCACGGTCGGGGGCTCATTCCGTGACTGGTGCGGTGCGAATTGCAATTGCAATCCATTGTAATGTTGCCAACCCACGGCAACATCACAAGGCAACTAACTGCCCCGATAAATTTGGGTTTGTCGGGCTGTTTGCAAATGTAAAAAGATTCGTCTTTACCAAGCCTTCCTCCGGGAGGAAGGGGGACCACGAAGTGGTGGAAGGAGCCCGCGGGCAACAGAAAATTT
>JAFYPA010000019.1 GCA_017560085.1 Clostridia bacterium | reverse complement strand
GAATGCATAATGCATAATGCATAATGCATAATCGAGGTTGATTGCTTTGCAATCTTCATTTTGATTAAATTGGGGTTTATCGGTGCGTTGCACCGAAATGCACAATGCAAAATGCAAAATGTAAAATGCAAAATTTGGGTTTGTCGCTCTGTTGTGGATTGTAGGGAACGACCTATGTGTCGTTCCGTTGCTCGTCGTTTTCGCTTTGTTTGTGGCAATGCACCACACCCCCTACAAAGACCGTCAAGACCGCCAAGACCGCAAGCGGTCTTCGGAAGAATTCTCCGAATTCTTCCCCGTGATACACCTACAACAGAGCGATAAACAACAATTTCCCTTTTTACACAAAAAACAAAGCTGTACGATTACCCACACCGTACAGCCCTTTATTTTATTCTATGTAACCTTTTTTGCGAAGTATATCCACAATCCTGGTAACGTTCTTCTCTACACTTGCAAGGTCGCATCGCATAGTGATATCCGCATACCTTTCATAATAGGGAAGCCTCTGATTGTATATGTCACGAAGCGTCTCATCCTCACCGAAGGCTATACCCCTCGTTTTTATATTGCGTATGCGCTTGGATACCGCAAGATAGGGGAGTGACAGATATACCACAATACCGTTTTTCTTGAGGTGCTCCATAGCCTCTTCTCGAAGCACAGCACTGCCACCCGTGGCGATAATGGTGTTCTCCGACTGAGTGAGAGTCAGTATGGCATCTCTTTCAATGTCAAGAAATGATTCCTTGCCGTCCTCCTCCACTATTTTGTGAAGAAGTCTGCCCGTGTTTTTCTGAATGATAAGGTCGGTGTCTATGAATTCATAGCCCAGTGTTTTTGCAAGAAGTACGCCCAGTGTACTCTTTCCGCAGCCGGGCATACCAATGAGAATTATGTTTTTCAATGCTTTTCTCCGATTATTTCTTTTCTGCTGCTTCCTTTGCACTTACGAGTGTGTTCTGAAGAAGCATAGTGATTGTCATAGGACCTACGCCTCCGGGAACGGGGGTGATGTAGGATGCCTTGGGCTCGCATTCGGCGTAGTCAACGTCGCCCGTAAGCTTGCCGTTTTCGTCTCTGTTCATTCCGACGTCAATGATAACAGCGCCGTCCTTTACCATATCGCCCTTGATAAGCTTGGACTTACCTACCGCCGCAACGAGAATGTCGGCATCTCTTGTGTACTTCGCAAGGTCAACCGTTCTTGAATGGCAGGTTGTAACCGTACAGTCAGCACCCAGAAGAAGAAGTCCCATAGGCTTTCCGACAATGTTGCTTCTGCCGACAACAACTGCGTGCTTACCCTTTGTTTCTATGTTGTATCTCTTTAAAAGCTCCATAATTCCCGCGGGAGTGCAGGGGAGGAATCTGGGTGTGCCGAGTGTAATCTTACCAACGTTTTCCTCGGAGAATGCGTCAACATCCTTTATGGGGAGAATCTGAGCCACAATTCTCTTTTCGTCAAGGTGCCTGGGAAGGGGAGACTGAACGAGAATACCGTGAATCTTATCGTCCTTGTTGAGCTTGTCAATAAGTGCAGTAAGCTCTGCCTCTGTTGTTTCTGCGGGAAGAGCATACTTTTCCGAATAGAAGCCAACCTCGTCGCAGGCCTTTTCCTTGTTTCTTACATATATCTGTGATGCGGGGTCCTCACCTACGATTATTACCGCAAGACCGGGCTGTGTGCCCTTGGCTGTGAGAGCAGCCGCTTCCGCCTTGATTTCTTCTCTGATTGTCGCACTTGTGAGCTTTCCGTCAATTATCTGTGCCATTTGTTGTTTCCTCCGTTGTATTGTTTGTATCTGTGGTGTTCTCCGTAATTTCTGCGGAGATTTCTTTTTCTGCCTCTGTTGTTGCTTCTTCCGCACGAACACCGAACTGACTTTCGTATTCGCCCTCATCAAGAGCCTCTTTTTTTGTTCTTGCGAGCATAATGACTGTAATTGCTACCGCAAAAATAAATGTAAGAAGTGCAAGAAGCTGTGAAATTCTTATTCCCGTATTGCCGAGATAAAGGCTGTCCGTGCGAAGTCCCTCAATGAAGAATCTTCCGAAGCCGTACCAGCCGAGATAGGAAAGAATAATCTGCCCGTCGAATTTTTTCTTCTTATAGAATACCGCCACAATAATGAATCCGAGAAGATTCCACAGCGACTCATAAAGAAACGTAGGATGTACAACCTCAACTCCGTAGCTTGATGCGGAATGCACCACCATACGAAGCGGGTAGCTGTCCGCAAGGCTCGGTGTTTCAATGAATTTGCCGAGAAAATCAATGCCCGAAAGCGAGCCGTAAGCCTCACCGTTGCAGAAGTTACCCCATCTGCCTATCATCTGACCGATGAAGATGGAAGCGCCTATCGCATCCGCAATTTTTACAAATCTGATTTTCTTTGCAAGCGATACCGCAAGTGCCGCAATCGCACCGCCTATGATTCCGCCGTATATTGCAAGTCCGCCGTTCCATATGGCTATAGCCTCGAGGAAGGACTTGTACTCGGAAAGGGAGGTAAGAACATAGTAAGCTCTCGCTCCGATGATTCCGCAGGGTACAACCCACAGAGCGTAGTCCAGAACATCGTCGGTGGTAAGTCCCTCGCGCTTACCCACACGGATTACATTCATAACCGTCAGAATAATTCCTATGCAGATTATAAGCCCGTACCAGCGAATCTCAAGCCCGAAGGCCGAAATCGCAACGGGATTTATGGCAAATACCGTGTCGCCGAATATCCCGGGAAAGGAAACCTGTGTTACTGTCATATAAAAGCCGTTCCTTTCCGATTATTCAAGAGGAAGCACCTTGGAGAGCGCGAACGCCTCCTTGGGGAATGCCGTCTTAAGTCTTGCGTTTACTTCATCGAGAGTAACCGATGCAATAACGGAGGATTCCGAGAAAAGATTGCATCCGCAGAAGAGGTATGCAAGGAAGGAGTTTGCAATATCGTCCGTGCTGTCGAATACTCTTACGCTTGCCGCATAAAGAGCACGCTTTGCTCGGTTGAATTCTTCCTCGTCAATGCCCTTTTCCTTGTATCTTTCGATTTCCGCAAGAATCTCACCGTAAACCTTGTCGGGATCCTTTGCAAGACCCGAAATTTCCGTATATGAGAACGCCGAGTGTGCATCAAATGCCGCAGAGAATGAGCTGTTTACCGTACCGTCGGAATAAAGCCTTGAATAGAAGTCGCTCGCCTTACCGAAGATAATGCGGAGAATAATGCTCATTTCCGCACTCTTTTTAGCCAGAGCCTCGCCCTCCTCAAGCTGAACGGGATCCTTGATGCCCACAGCAAACATAGGCATGGAAACCTGCATTTTTTCGCTTATCTCGGGAAGATTTACAGCTTTGGGCTCATCGGGATAAATTCTTTCGACATTGAGCTCGGGTGCTTCCTTCAGTACCGCATCGCAGACCTTTTCCACTTCCTCGGGAGTAATGTCCGCACATACGCAAAGAGCCATATTGCGAAGATTATAGAATGTAGCGTATGTCTTATGAAGAGTTTCCGCCGTGATTTCCGCTATTGTTTCAACAGTACCTGCCGTATCAATGTTAACGGGATGATTCTTGTACATCGCACGGAGCATATTGAAATAAAGTCTCCAGTTGGGGTTGTCATCGTACATTCTGATTTCCTGACCGATGATGCCCTGCTCCTTGTCAACCGTTTCCTTTGTGAAGTAAGGATGGGAAACGAAGTCGAGAAGTATTTCAAGATTCTCCGTCATATTTGCCGTAGCGGAGAAGAGATATACCGTGATATCGGAGCTTGTGTAAGCGTTTGCGCTTGCACCGTACTTTGCGTACTTCTTGAAGGTATCGATTCCGTCCTCATTTTCAAACATCTTGTGCTCAAGGAAGTGAGCGATGCCGTCGGGGATTCTCATTTCCTCGCCGTTGACTCTAAAGTTGTTGTCGATAGAGCCGAACTTCGTTCCGAATACCGCATAGCCCGTGCCGTGATTCTTCGGAATAACGTAAACATCAAGACCGCTTTTGTGCTTTTTATAGTAATACTTTTCGTCTATACTTTTGTTTTCAAATATTTCAAAGCTCATATTTTTCCCTCCTCTCATTCTTCGTCGGCTTCTTCCGTTTCGTCAAGGTTTGTACCCTTGAGGAAGTAAACCGTGTCGGGAATAACCGTGCTTGCGATTGCAATGATTTCTTCCTTTGTAACCTTGTTTATCTTTTCGATTACATCCTCAATGCTTGCGTTTTCCTCACCTGCGATGATTCTTGCAAAATACCAGAATGCAAGCTTGTCCGCATCGTCATAGCAGCTCTTGTAGCCGTTTTCGAGAGAAAGCTTTGCAACCTCGATGTCGTTTTCCGAGAATTCGCCGTTTTTCATAGCATCAAGCTGACGGAGAATTTCTTCCTCAGCCGCTGTCTCGTCGCCAACCTTTACACCGCTTGCAATGTACATAATACCCTTTGTCGAAACATATCTTGATGAGCAGTAGTAGCAAAGGCTGAGCTTTTCACGGACATTCTCAAAGAGCTTGCTCGTGGGAGAGCCACCGAATATTTCGTTGAACACAAGGAACTGCGGATTGTTCTTCTTTGCGGTGCACGCACCCGTTCTGAAGCCCATGGAGAGCTTGCCCTGATTTACGGGCATTTCCTCCGTTACACGTCTGAGCTTCTGTACCGTTTCCTTTACGGTGTCCTCGGTGTAGGGCTCTGCCTTTCTTGCGAAAGGCGTGAAGCTTTGGCGGATTTTTGCGGTGAACTCATCCTCGTTGCAGACACCGACAAAGAATATTTCCACGGGAGCCTTTGCGAATTCCGTGCGGTAAAACTCGGTAAGAGATTCAGCCGTGATAGCCGAAACATCCTCGGGTGTGCCGAGATGAGAAACGGAATAAGCCTCATCCTCGCACATAATCTCGAAGAGCCTCTTGTTTGCGTAAGCACCCTTGTTGTTGATTTCCGCTTCTATTCTGTCAATAAGATTTTTCTTTTCGCCCTCAACATAAGAGGCACAGAGCTTGCCGTCCTCAAGAAGGGGTCTGAAAACGAAATCGGTCATAAGCTCGCAGACAAGGGAAAGAAGGTCCGTCTTGTCGGGAATGAACTCGTTACGGAGGAAGCTTGCGGTGAAGGTGATTACTTCCTTTTCGCCGAGCTTTGCGGATGTGCCACCCAGCCCTGTTGCATAAAGATTTTCAAGCTGTCTGTTGAACAAAAGCATTGTGGGATACTTCTCACAGCCTCTTCTTAAAACCGCGGGAAGAAGGGACGCAAGAGGTGCGATTTCCTTCTTCAGCGGAAGAGTGAAATTTATTTTAAGCTCGTTAGTCTTGAACTTATCCGAGTGTATAATGTTGAGATTTATACCGTCGGCGATATTTATTCTTGTCATACGGATTTTCCTTTTCCTTTCGGGAAATTTCATACTGAAAACAGTATGCTACACTACCATTATAATATAGAACCTTTTAAATATAAAGGGAAATTTTGTTAATTTAAACACCGAATTTCAGCACCGCACGGAAGAATTACCCCTTTTCCGATGTGCCCTTCCGCGTCACTTTGCCCGTCGGAATCTCCTCCCGAAGAAGTCCGTCCGCACTCTTCATAGCACAGTCCGACATAAAACGCCGTCTCAGAATCCCGTCAAGGGCGGAATTACACAGCTCGCAAAGAGCCGTTGTACACATATCCGATTTCGTCCGGCACATCCGAAGATGAAAATGCAACGCCTCAAAGGCAAGCGTACCCTCGTATGCGGGAAGAAAAATATACGGCAGAAGACAGTCCGTATCATCGGCATCGCACAAAAGACCGAGATATCCGCTTTTTCGGGTGTAAACCTTTCGCAAAGCCTTGTAATGCTCCGCAGAAGCAATTCTTTTTGCACATGTGATATATGCAAGAAGTCGTGCCGTGCCCATATAATTGTCAAGAAATTCCTCGGAGAGGGAAATGCCACCGTCACGGATTTCCGCATATTTCCGAAAAAGGCGGTGCTTTTGGCTGTACAGCAGAGAATAGTCTGTTTTTCCTTCAAGCACGGCAATGCCCTTTATGACATCAAGAAGCCGTGTGTCCTCGTCTGCATAATCGGAAAGCCCCGATTTCAGCGTAATAAGACACGCCGTGAGCACCGCACTCTCCTTTGCTGAAATTCGGCACGGCGGAACGACCCTACGTAAGTCCACATCATACCGTGCGAAAAAATGTCCGCCGAACACCTCAAGCCCGTCAAGAGCACGGAGTACTTCCGAAAGCCTCATACAAAGCTCCTCTGACTTTATAATACCGAAGTCCCTTGCACACAGCACGGACAGCATATATAAGCCTATTTCGGACGGCGTTGTGACAGCGGTATTCGGACTTTCCGTGGGAAGATTGTTGCTTTTCTCCGTAACGGTATCTGCGATGCTCTGCCAAAGGCTCTTTGCTTTTTCCGATGTATCCTCTGACAGAATCGACCCGTTACCGGGTCGAATGTCCTTGCTTTCACCAAAGGGACAGTGATAAGCAATTACGGGAAAGGCAAACCACAGAACGGAAATCAGCCTTAATATCACCCCTTCGGCAAAGGCAAAAAGCAGAAATCCCGCAAAGGCACAGAAAATATTTCCGTGAACAAAGTCGAGAAGTCCCCTTTCGGTCTCATAATTTCCGCACCGCTCGTCACGGAGAAGCCTTTTTCTTGAGACCAGAATCCGAAAGCAAGCCCTTACCGCACCGTCCGCCGAATACAGTGCCGTCATCGGAAGCATCGCAAGAGAATACAGTCCTCTTTTAAGCTCCGAAAAAGCGGGCACAACGGCTTTCCCCGAAAAGAATCTTGCAAAAAGCCCCGAAAAATCAAGTGTAAATACTATTTTCAGAAGCTCGTAAACGAAGGGCAGAGCAAAGACGGAAAGCACGCACAGAGCAAGAATTTCGCTGACGGCTTCCCGTGTCAGCACGGCACAAATAAGACACGCAAAGAAGAAAATCGGTGCAAGGGCGGTTATCACCCTGTCCCACAGAAGAAACAGCGAGTCACTGTCCGTGTGTGTTTCTTTGCCCTTTCTCCCTTGCAGAGCACGGCAAAGCAGAGCCTGTATGTCTCCTCTGACCCTTTTGTGTCTGTGCAAGAGAAGGTCGAAAACATTCCCGTCAGGCTCGCGGAAAAGCTCAATGTCATCAGTGTATCCGCAACGAAGCCTCTCGCCGATAAGGATGTCACCGTCAATAAGGCTGTCCTCGGGAAGGGGATTTTCCGTGTTTATAACCTTGTGAAAGGCGTCCACATCAATTATTCCGCTCCCTCCGAAAATATCCCGTGCGGATAACCTCTGATATACCGTGTCCGTTTCCCGCAAGGACTCCAACGAGTGCCTGCCTGCGGGAGATGAAATTTTTGGTTTGATTACAGCATAGCCATCCGTGACGACACCGCTTTTTTCGCACACAATCGGCTTTGCATCTGGATGCATCATTTTAAGGCACAGACCCTTCACCGTGCCGATTCCGACACTCACATCATCAGAGAGTACCACAAGATATCTGATTTTTCTCTTGTCTAAAGTGTCGGAAAGCATCTGCACAGACCTTTCGGAAAAGGTGCCCTCCTTGCCCGAAAGAAGCCCTGCAAGCTCGCAAACAGCACCGTGTCTGCCGTCCTTGCCCATGAATTTTTCCTCGCTCTTGGAGTAGCTTCTTCGTCGCTCGAGCAGTACGAATTTGTTGCCGTGCTTTGAGTTGAGAGCATTTATTCTTCCGTAGGCGTAGGAAAGAGTACCCTCGTCACCGGGCGCTTTTGCGGTCTTGCTGTCCCTGATATCCGCAAGAAGTCCGAAGAAAACATTCCGCTCGTCGCAAAGACAAAACACATCGCAGAGCCTTTCAAAAAGATGAGAGTCGTGCTCCTCACTACGAAGCATTGCGGTTATGACAACAAGCACGGCATCATCGTCGGCAATGTCGGATTCCCGTGCATCCGCCAAGGTGCGGGGACGGCAGAAAAAAGTAAAAGCATAACCGCATATCATCCGTGTACACTCATAAATCGGGAAATAAGCCAAAAGAAGCACGGGAGAGAGCATCGTTAAAGCAACGGCAGATAACACAGGCAGAGCAAGCACCGTCCACGCATATATGCACCGCAGAAGAGGGGAGTGCTCGCCGTTTGTTTTGTTGTTCCTTTTGTTTCTGTTTTTCAACATCTCACCCCGCACAGACTTCGGACAGACTACATTATGAGGTATATTTTGGTCGGGTCTCGAAAAATTATACATATATATCCTTTGTATGTGAATAAAGTGTAAAATGGCTGAAATTTGCTTGACAAAGCTGCTTTAATAAGGTATAATGTTATCACTTAATCTGTTTATCACACTAAAGTGATAAAGAGAAATAAAAAACATTTTTTGGAGGATTTCACAATGAAATTTACAAAGATTCTCGCTCTCACACTCACAGCAGTACTCGCTGCAACATCTATGTTCGCTTGTAACAAGGCAGAAGAAGACAACGTTCTCACATGCGGCGTTACAATCTTCGAAAACATGAACGAAAAGGACGAAAACGGCAACTGGACAGGCTTTGAAACAGAGTTTGCTCAGGAAGTAGGTAAGCTTATCGGTATGGAAGTAGCATTCCAGGAAATCGACTGGTCCCAGAAGTACAACGAGCTCAACTCCGGCGCTATCGACTGCGTATGGAACGGCTTCACAGCTAACTCCTCCGACAACGGCATCAAGAGAAGTGAGCTTGTAGACTTCTCCTACGGCTATATGCTCAACCAGCAGTGTATCGTTGCAAAGAAGGACACAGCAATCAAGGCTGAAGCAGACCTTGCAGGCAAGACAGCTTGCGTTGAAGGCGGCTCCGCAGGTGCATCCTACGCTGAATCCGTAACAGAAAACGTAATCGCAGCTGTTGCTCAGATCGACACATTCAAGGAAGTTAAGTCCGGCGCTGTTGATTTCGCAGTAGTTGACATCATCCTTGCAAAGAACATCTGCGGCAAGGGCGACTTTGCTGACCTTGCAATCGTTGAATCCATCACACTTGATTCCGAAATCTACGCAGTAGGCTTCAAGAAGGGCAGCGAGCTCACAGCTAAGGTTAACGAAGCTATCAAGACTCTCGAAGCAAACGGCAAGCTTATGGAAATCGCTACAAAGTACGGCTTCGAAAACACAATCGCAGTTACAGAAACAATCGACTGAGATAATCCGTACCGCTTAAGACGGATATCTTAATAAAGGAATTAGGAATTAAATAATGGGTTTTTTTGAAGTCACAAAAAGTCTTTTTACCGGACTCGAATATACCTGCCTGATATTTGCGCTGACACTTTTGTTAGCGCTTCCTTTAGGTCTTGTGATAGCATTCGGGTCTATGTCAAAGTTCAAGCCGCTGTCATTTCTTGTGAAGGTTTTCGTATGGATAATACGCGGCGTGCCTTTGATGCTTCAGGTTATAATCATATACTACGTTCCCGGCTTCTTACTCGGAACTCCCGTATTTACGAGATTTTCCGCTGTAATCGTGGCGTTTGTAATAAATTATGCCTGCTATTTTTCCGAAATATACCGTGGCGGTATCGAAAGCATACCCCGCGGACAGTATGAGGCGGGTCAGGTTCTCGGTATGACAAAGAGTCAGGTCTTCTTCAAGGTAGTCCTGATGCAGGTTGTCAAGAGAATCATTCCCCCGATGTCCAACGAAATCATAACACTTGTAAAGGACACAGCCCTTGCAAGAGTTATTATGATAGTCGAGCTTATCCAGGCGGCACAGAACTATGCGGCGTACGGTCTTATGTGGCCCTTGTTCTATTCGGGCGCATTCTACCTTGCATTCTGCGGAATTCTTACAATTCTCTTCGGCAGAATCGAGAAGAAGTTCGATTATTACCACAACTGAGGAGGTAGCATATGGCACTGCTTGAAATTAAAAATCTGTCAAAAAGCTTTGGCGATGCCCACATCCTCAAGGACATCAATCTTGACGTAAACGAAGGCGACGTTATCGCTATTATCGGCTCGTCCGGTAACGGCAAGACAACGCTTCTTCGATGCCTTAACTTTCTTGAAATTCCCGAGGAGGGCAAGATTACCGTTGACGGTACGGTCCTCTTTGACGCAAGCGCAAGCGTAGACGAAAAGGGCAGAAAGGTTCCCGTAAAGTCCATCCCGAGAGAAAACAGACTCAAGCTCGGTATGGTGTTCCAGAACTTCAACCTTTTCCCTCAGTACACAGCACTTGAGAACGTAACTCTCGCAATGAAGCTCCTTGAAAAGGACGGACTCAAAACATTCGAGGGCGGAGTTGAGGAAAGCGCAAAGGCTATACTTACAAGAGTAGGTCTTGCGGACAAAATGAATCACTACCCCTGCCAGCTTTCCGGCGGACAGCAGCAGAGAGTAGCCATCGCAAGAGCACTCGCTCTGAATCCCGACATTCTCTGCTTTGACGAGCCCACAAGCGCACTCGACCCCGAGCTTACGGGCGAGGTTCTTGCGGTAATAAGAAAGCTAGCAAGCGAGCATATGACAATGCTTATTGTAACTCACGAAATGAACTTCGCGAGAGACGCATCCACAAGAGTAATATTTATGGATGAGGGCAGAATCATAGAGGAAGGACCTCCCGAGCAGGTGCTCGGAAATCCCGTTCACGAGAGAACAAAGGAATTCCTCAAGAACGCACTTAATAAGTAAGATTACATCCCCGATTTTTTCGGGGATTTTTCTTTTTTTGTCGGGATTGGAGTTGATTATTTTGATTTCTTGTGGTATAATCAAAAAAGAATATAAATCTGATTTTCAGAAAGGATTATATAAGTGCATTATGAAGCTCAATAAAATTTTCTCTTCACATATGGTGCTTAAAGCAAATTCCCCTATAAGAATTTTCGGTGAAGGTGCGGGAGAAGTAACGGTAAAATTTAACGGCACGGCAAAATCCGTCACCTCCGACGGCGGTAAATGGATAGCTGAATTCCCCGAAATGACATACGGCGGACCGTATACTCTTGAGGCGGATTTCGGTGACAGAACCGAAGTGTATGAGGATATTTATGTCGGCGAGGTTTTCCTCTTTTCGGGACAGTCCAATATGGCGTTCAGAATGAAGGAGGAGTCCACACCGAGCGAAAATTACAAGTCCTGCCCGATGCTCCGCCTTTTCGAAACGGGAATGCACGAGGACGAATCCTTTACCGAATGGCTTGTGTGCGACAAGGAAAGCGTTGATGTGTGGACTGCGATAGGCTATCTTACCGGTATGGAGCTCGCACGGAAATTGGGCGTTGCGGTAGGCGTTATCGTCTGTGCAAAGGGTGCTTCCATTATCGAATCATGGCTTCCCGCGGGGACTCTTGAAAAAATCGGTATCAATATTCCCATCGAGGAAAAGCACGGCGACCATACATACGAGCCGTACATCGAATGGAACAGTGAAGAGGCATATCTTTACAACAATATGCTTATGCAGATTGCTCCATACGGCATCACAGGCGTTATCTGGTATCAGGGCGAAAGCGATTCCACCGTGGCTGAAGCTCTTGTGTACTGCGACGAGCTCTGTGAGCTTATCCGTATATGGCGCTGTGACTTCAAAAACGAAAATCTCCCCTTCATAATAATTCAGCTTGCAGACTACGACCCGAGAACGGACGACGGCTGGACACTTATTCAGAAGGCTCAGTCCGATATACAGCAGAAGATGAACGGAGTAACAACCGTTATTTCCAAGGACGTCTGCGAGAGCAACAACATCCATCCGCAGACCAAGAGCGGAATCGCACATAGGGTTTCGAGGGTTATTCTTGACGAGTTTATCTGATTGTTAAGTCACATTCGGATACTGTAATACCGTGCGAAATTACAACAAAAGGAGATTCGCTATGTACATAGAAAAGCAACTAAAAAAACGCAGACTTCCCGACCTCTTCACCTTTGAGGACGGAAGAAAAGTAACCGCAGAAAACGCAGACGAAAGACGGGCGGAATTCCGTGAGATACTTCAGCGCGAAATATACGGCGAAATGCCCGTGCTTCCCGATTTTGTAAGGGGAGAGGTAATAAAAGAGCCCGCAGACAGAGACTGTGCGGGCAAGGCGAAGATATCAAGAATTCAGCTGACCTTTTCCGTAAAGGGCGAGGAATTTTCCTTCCCGTTTTGGCTCGTTATGCCGAGACTCGTAAGAATGCCGAGATTCGTTGTTGCGATAAACTTCCGTGACAATATGCCCGACGAATACATCCCCTGCGAGGAGCTTATCGACCGTGGCATAGGCTTTGCGGCGTTCTGCTATAAGGATGTCACAAGCGACGACAACGATATGACAAACGGTCTTGCGGGCGTTCTTGCAAAGGTAGGCTACAACGACACGGGAAAGCTCGCAATGTGGGCGTATTCCGCATCGAGAGTGCTCGACTGGGTGCTTGAAAACTGCGATATCGACAGACAGAACATAGCCGTTGCGGGTCATTCGAGGCTTGGAAAAACCGCACTTGTGTGCGGAGCCTTTGATGAAAGATTCACCTGTGCCTACTCCAATGATTCGGGCTGCTCCGGTGCAGCAATCACAAGAGACAAGCAGGGCGAGCAGGTGGCATTCATTTCCGTACGCTTTGACTATTGGTTCTGCAAAAAATACCACGACTACTCCGACAGACACCACGATATGCCCTTCGACCAGCATTTCCTTCTTGCCGCCATCGCACCGAGAAACTTATACGTCGCAAGCGCACTTGAGGATACCTGGGCAGACCCCGAATCGGAATATCTCTGCTGTGTCGCCGCAGGTGAGTATTGGAAGCTTTACGGCAAAACGGGCTTTGTGTACAACGGTGAAAGAATGGCAAATGTCACCGAGGTGTTCCATGAGGGCTGCATAGCATATCATATGCGTAGCGGCGTTCACTATTGGTCACGTGAGGACTGGAATAAATTCCTTGATTATTTTTTGAAATAATTGACTGAATAACACAACAGAATATGCAAAAAATAATACTGTCGAAGAAATTCGGCAGTATTTTTATATACAAAAGGAATTGAAATTATGGATAAGAAAAAGCACAAAGTAACGCCCGAGGTCCCCTACAGAAAAGTGACGGAGATACAGACAACACCGACACTTCCCGAAGAGGAAAAGACAAACGCCAAGAATCATCCCGAATCGCTCTACGGCGGAGCGACACCGACAGACGTTCTGGGAAGCTACACGGGAATTCCCGAGAACAAATACGAAAAGCCCGTGCAGGATGCGGATGATCTTTGAAAATATGTTCCCGAAAGGGAACTTTTTTATGCCTTTGTGAAAAATACCGCACGGAAATAAAAGTAAAAATAAAAGTGAAAATACTGTTGACAATCCCGGGAAATTATGGTATAATACCAAAGTCATCGGAAGAATGACACGATGCGGGCGTGGCGGAATTGGCAGACGCGCCAGACTTAGAATCTGGTGGTTTCACCGTGGGGGTTCAAGTCCCTTCGCCCGCACCATTCTTTTTCACATCCGTAATAAAATTACAGTTTTCCCCGGCTTAGTAAGGTTTTCCTTGCTATGCCGGGGATGTTCTTGTTTTGGATATAAATTCATTTAAAAAGAAATGTACCTCATCGAGGAGATGAGGTACATATTGCTTGAGATATACTTCTTCCGAAATTTTATTTGGCAGATTTACCGAGGTTTGCTTTTACAAATGCAATATCCGAGACATTTACAAACCCGTCTTCATTAATATCAACAGCGTTGGAAAGTTCGGAATTCGCATCACTTGCAAAACCTCTCAGAACTCTTATAAAGTCATCACTATCAATTACGCCGTCACCGCATTCATCTTCAAAGCTTCCCTTGATGTCACCGGGGACAAGAACTATATTATCTATGGATATATCCTCCCCGGTAACCGTTATATCTGTTTTGTATGTAAGATAGCCGTTCTTTACGATTTCTGCAAAGTATGTACCTTCAGTAAGCGTTACAGAAACAGAAACTTCGGGGGATGTTGTTTCTGCATCTTCAAGTGCATATTCCGAAACAAGCTCGGATTTTGTGCTATCCTTGTAAATGCGAAGCTTTGCAAGGCTTATTGGCATATAGCCGTTTTCTCTTGCAAGTGTAATCTTAATATCCTTTGTTACATTGACGATTGCTTTTTCCTTGACTGTAACCGTTGAAGTTGCGGAGAATTCTCTGTTTTCGGCGGTAATTGTCGCTTTTACGATTATTTCAGCTGATGTCTCGTTTTCCGCTACTGTCAGACAGCCGTCCTCGGAAATTGTTGTTCCATCGGATATTCCGTCTGTTACAATGCTCCATACTACATCATATTCGTCCGGAGAAACTGTTGCCGCAAGCTGAATATTCTTGCCCTTTTCTACCTCTGCGACATTGGGAGTAATTGTAATTTCCGGCTTGATTGTGCCGTCGGACAGGAATTCAACCGTTGTAGTTCCGGAAGTAATATCTGTTTGGATTACATTATCGGAAAGAAGCTCAACTTCGCTTCCGTCTTTAACATCGTATGTGGTTGTATTGTCGCCGTTTGTTACCTTTACATACTTAATTTCCGCACCGGGTGTGAGAACGAGCTTATCGTTTTCGTATTTAACATTACCGTCACCCGTAAAGGAAACAAGATAGGGGAGACCTGATATATTTGCAGGGACATTTGCTGTATTGTCGTTTATGATAAGAATGGTTTTACCGATGACACCTGCGTTTGCTTGAGGGTCTTTTGCCTTTGTAATTGTGTTTATTGTACCATCGTTAAGGTAAATTACATAATCACCGATAACCTTTGTCCATGCCGTTTCGCCTGTTGTGTAGAGATTGTTGATTACTGCACCGTCATTTATTTCAACAATAACATTTTTAGAAACGCTACCGGTACCTAAATTATAAAGATTATTTACATAACCACCGTTAACCTGTGCGGATGCATTGCCGGATATGTATCCCGCTCCGCCTACATACAGATATCCTATAGATGAGCCTTCTGTAATGAAAGCCACATCACCTGTGATATTGCATTCGCTGTAAGCTATGGCTGTATTAAGAACGCGGACATCTGCTTTGACATTGATTGTACCGCCTGCATATGTAGTATTTGTTTTTTTCATACCAAAGCCGACAGCAAATCTCTTTGTGTTACCATTTTGTACATTATCACCGTTTGATGTGGTATCTTCGGTGATTGTTACATTTTCTGCACCTGCTGCATACAGATAGGTTGTGGCATCGGTCTTTGTTTCAAAATGAATCTTGTCGAATGTGTAGCTGTTACCACCGATAAGTGCAGCATCACCAGCGGTCATGTTGATGTAGTCAGCGGATGCGCTGTAAACACCTGTTGCGGAGGTTACTACTATATCGAATCCCTTTTCCGTTGTATCATTGCCGGAAGTTCCGCAACCGATTCCACCGATAACAGCGAGTACGATTTTCTTGTTGGTTGTCTTTTCTTCAAGAGCTTTTATGGCTGCTCTCAAGTCGGTACACGCCATCGGAGCATTTATTCTTGTACCATCACCGTTTCCATCGGCTTTTATATAGACAATATCGTATCCGAGGCTTCTGTATTCCTTGATGTGGTCTGACTCTTCGATGATTTTTTTCCAAACTGCGGTATAGGTTGCACCTGCAGAAGTGATAGCCGTAAGCTCGGGAGTCCATCCTTTGAATTCGAATCCTTCCAATATCGGATTTTCGGGTGCAGTAGGTACTTCGCCGATTGTTGTTTCTACAGTCTTGGTTGTTTCATCACCCCAGAAACCGCCGTTTGCATCAAATATCGCATTTGCTGTTGTTACTATATTTTCATAACCGAATTCAACTGTAGTTCTTGCGTCGGTCAACTCTATCTCGGTGTTTCCGTAAATAACATTACCGTTAACGGTTATCTTGTTTGAATTTGCTCCGCACTTAAGTTCAAGCTTATCACTTTCCGTATTATAAACAACATTACCGTCGCCCGTAAAGGAAACAAGATAGGGGAGACCTGATATATTTGCAGGGACATTTGCTGTATTGTCGTTTACAACAAGGATTGTCTTGCCGAGAACGCCACGACCGGGATCGGGGTCTTTGCTTGGGCTAACAGTGTTGATTGTACCATCGTTAAGGTAAATTACATAGTCGCCGTTGACTTTAGTCCATGCTGTTTCGCCTCTTGTGAAGAGATTATTGATTGTAGCACCGTCATTTATTTCAACAACAACATTTTTACCCACACTACCGGTACCTAAATTATAAAGATTATTTACATAACCACCGTTAATCTGTGCAGTTGCATTGCCGGATATGTATCCTGCTCCACCTACATACAGATATCCTATAGATGAGTCTTCTGTAATGAAAGCCACATCACCTGTGATATTGCATTCGCTGTAAGCTAGGGCTGTATTAAGAACGCGGACATCTGCTTTGACATTGATTGTACCGCCTGCATATGTAGTATTTGTTTTTTTCATACCAAAGCCGACAGCAAATCTCTTTGTGTTACCATTTTGTACATTATCACCGTTTGATGTGATATCTTCGGTGATTGTTACATTTTCTGCACCTGCTGCATACAGATAGGTTGTGGCATCGGTCTTTGTTTCAAAATGAATCTTGTCGAATGTATAGCTGTTACCGCCGATAAGTGCGATATCGCCGGAAGTCATATTAATATAGTCGGCGGATGCACTGTAAGTACCCGTTGCGGAGGTTACTACTATATCAAATCCCTTTTCCGTTGTATCATTGCCGGAAGTTCCGCAACCGATTCCACCGATAACAGCCAGTACAACTTTCTTGTTTTCATTACTTTCAACAGCCTTTATTGCAGCTCTGAGGTCTGTGCAGGCTTTGGGACTGTCAATACTTGTTCCGTCGCCCGCTCCGCCACTTTTAATATATACTACATCATATCCCGAATTTCTATATTCGGTAATATGGTCGGCTTCTTCCAAAAGGCCGGCGTCTTCAAAAAGTGTAACCTCTTCATTTTCCGAAAGAAGTTTTTGCTCGGATTCTTTATCCGAAGCTGTTGCATTTACCGTACTTGCCGATACTAAAACAAGAACGGACAAAGCAAGCGAAGATAGTTTCCTGAACATAATTTTTCTCCTTTGTTTTTGTGATTTTCAGATATTTTTTAAAAATAATCATCTGATTTATACAATTCAATTATAACATGGCAATATTTGTTCTGTATATGGAATTTGCCGATGAATCTATGTAAAAAACGAATGTGTGGACATTGAGTTTTACTTTCTGAATAAAAAGAGACAGCCGAATTCCAATGTGAATCAGCCGTCTTGTGTTAATTTATATTTTATTGTAAAAAAATCGGGTTTATTTTTTACTTTGTTCGGAACCGCCGAAAACATCCTTTGGCGATACACCGTATATATTTTTATACATCTTTGAAAAAGCAAGCTGATCGGTATATCCGCAAAGATTGGCAGCCTCCTTGACAATCATTCCCCGTTCAAGATACTCTTTTGCTTTGCCGAATCTGATTTTAAGAATGTATTGCTTTACGGATATGCCGTATCTGTATTTGAAAATTTTCGAAAAATGGCCTTTAGATACATTGAAGTGTTCGGCTAAATCTCCCACTGTAATGCCGCTTTGATAATTTTCATGTATAATCCTTGCTGCCTCAACAAGAATATCCGATGTTGCAATTTCGGATTTTCCGAAGATGTCGTCGTAAAGAAGATACAGCTTTGAAATTAAATATTCGGGTGTCAGAATGCCGCAATCTCCTCGTGCCGTTGCATCAAGAAAAGCGGATTCATTCAAGGTTTTAAAGACGGGACTTTCAAGCTTGTCGATTTTCTTTGAAAATTTCGGGGAATGGAAATGTATCCAGTAATAACACCAAGGCTCGTGCATATCTGCAGTATATTTAACCGGCTTGTTGCAGTCAAGCACAAAGGCATCACCTCTTGAAAGATGATATATTTTGCCATCTTTTTCAAGAACCCCTTTCCCGGAATATATATAGTGGATTGTCAGTCTGTCCTCAGGTGTCTGCCATACGTAACCGGGATCGCATTGAGCATGACCGAGTTCTATCGGTATAAAATTAAAGTTTTCCGGGATTCTCCTCTGGTAAAATACTCTGTATTTGTTTTGACTTGTAATAGTCTTCAGCTTTTTTGCCATAATCTTCACCTCGATATACAAGCTTTGTTATTATGGTATTTGTCTGTGTATTTAATTATATTCAGTATAACATAACCATTTGCGGTTGTATATGGAATTCTATAATCTGTTTATGGAAAAAACGAACATTGCTTTTGCGATTCTCAAACCGTTTGCCCGAATACATAATGTGGGTGAAGGCTTGAGATTTATACCTTGCAAAAATATAAATACCCACAGGTGCGTAGCGTGGTACAAAAGCATGCTGAAGCTGTACTGCCTCGAAGCGATAAAGGAGTATTTTACCGACTATATCCATATACCATCCATCGTGAAACCCACCAGTCCCACCTTCGCCCGCACCACTCTTTTTCACATCCGTTATAAAATTACAGTTTTCCCCGGCATAGCAACCTTTCCAAGCTATGCCGGGGAATATTTTTCATATAAAATATATCGCCTCAATCCACCTTATTTCAAATGCATAAACAAAGTAAACACATTATCCTCCGCCTTGAATTCATAGAATCCTCCGCTTTTTTCGCAGAACGAAGCAATCGACCGAGACCCGATACCGTGTCCCTCTGCCTGATTTACGGGAATGCCCTTGCTGTCAAATTCTACATTTCCGCTAAAGCTGTTCCTTACCATAACCACAAACTGAGGCTTGCTTATAACCTTGATTTCAATGCTCCGCTTCTCCTTCGGAAGCCTTTCGCAGGCGTTTATGGCGTTTTCTATTGCGTTGGCAAGGGCGGTTGCAAGCTCGCTTTCGTTTGCTTCAAATTCGTCGGGGAACGAAAAGCCCAGGCTCAGGTTGATTCCCGCACTTTTTGCCTTGTTGATGTATACCGACAGAACCGCATCTATAACCGCACTTTTTGCGTATCTTTCGGAATGTGTCTTGACTATGTTGTCCTCATATTCCGATATGAGAAGCATAAGCTCGTCATACTGCTTTGTTTCAACAAGACTTGCAATTGCCTTCAGCTTGTGCCTGAAATCGTGACGTTCCTTACGGAATGCTTCGTTGGCTTCTCCAAGCTCTTCAATCCTTGAAAGAATATTTGAAACCTGAAGCTTTAACAGCTTTTCCTGCTCTTCCTTTTCATAATTGTCACGCTGACGACTGAGGACTGATATTGTATCATAGTAGATTACGGGCATCAGTACAAACAGAATACAAAGCGTCGGAAGATGCTCTGGACGGTTGACGATATTGTTGGGATATGTCATAAGAAGGGTGATTGCAACATAAAACAAAAAGCCTATGATTGCGAATTTTCCCCAGCCCTGAGGTATCTGCTTCTGAAGGCTGATATATACATTGCGCAGCTTTTTCCACGCAAAAACGGCAATAACAGGGCATAACACAATACGCACCGTGAACATAAGCAAATATGTATCGGGAGTCAGATAATGGTTTAGTATATTCGTTATGTACACAAGCTCAAGTATGATTGTGTCAACCATACAGAACGTAAAGAAAAATCTGCCGTCCCTGTTTTTTGCAAGTATCCAGAATATAATAAGACTGGGTATTGAAAGGGTAACCAGCATAAGCGGACCGTATTTCTCAAAGCCGAGAATCACAAACAGTGCAAGATTTATTGCAATAAGCGGAATCATGGTAAGCAGTGTCAGTGACAGGGTTTTCTTTTTCGGATATCTTGATTCAAAAAGAAACAAAAATAATATCAGCGTGTGAACCATTGCCCACAGCATGGATATGTCTCTTAAAATTTCCAAAGCGACAAGCTCCTTTCATTTAATGCTCAAATAGGTACTCCGACCACACACTTCTCAGCTTTCTGCAGGTCTTTTCACCTAAAAAGACTTTGTATGCGTTACCGAAAATAACCGCATCATTTTCAATTTCCGTAATGTGGTCAAGATTTACAATCATACTCTGACTGCACATAAAAAAACGGTAATCCGCCAGAAGATCCGCACAGGCTTCGTTGAAGGGGATACGAAGCGTTACCGATTCCACGGTTTTGCTTTTGGTGAGATAATAACGAACCGCTCTCTTGCTCAGCTCCGCATACACAATACTGTCGTAGGTGATTTTTATGCTTCTGCTTTTGGATTTTACAAGGATGTGCTTGTCCTTTTTTGATATGATTTGCTCCGCCGCCTCATCTAAGGTTTTGAAAAATGCTGCTTCGTTCAGAGGCTTAATCAGGTAGTCAAAGGCCTTTACCCGAAATGCAGCAAGTGAATATTCCTCACTTGAGGTGAGATATATTATTTTGCCGTCAAAGCCGAGACCTCTTATTTTTTCACCAAGCGTTATGCCGTTCATATCGGGCATAACAATGTCCAGAATATATATGTCGTATCCGCCGTTTTCCTCGCAGGCGCGAAGCAAATCCTCGGGGTGACGGAACGGCTCGAAGGTGATGTCACTGTCCGGTCTTTCAAGGGTGTACCTTTCGGTGACGGCGATTGCTTCGTCAAGGTGCTTTTCCTGGTCGTCGCATATTGCAATTTTCACGTTTTGCACTCCTTTCAGAGTCGTATGCTTTTTTTGATTATACCATAAACGCCCAAAATAGTCAATATTAAATAAAAACTATTCTCCTGCGGCAAAATATGCGCAAAAACGGCAATATTTACGCAGGACGGTTTTTTGAAAAGAAAATATGTTATAATGTTATTTGTAAAAATGGATAAATTTCGGAAATTTTTAAAAAGACTGATCGAAAATACCGCATAAAAATAAATGCGGTTGAACAGCAGATAAACGGAGGATTTTGATGATATTCATACTTTGTGCCGTGTTGCTTGCCGTCTTTTTGTTGGTGGCAGTGCTTGCGGCAATAAAAAGCAGAGAAAAATCAGCCTTGTGTAAAAAATATATATTCGGTTATGCGGATTTTGCGATTATAACGGCTCTTGTGCTTATGTGCTCGGCGATGCTGTTTTCGGGACTCGGAAGCAGATTATCTCCCGAAAACACCACGGATGTAGCAAAGACGCCCGTGGCATTCGCATTTTACGAGCCGACATATGTTGAAGGCCTTATGATATATCCCGTTTCAAATAAAATCAACGGCGTGGATAAGCTTATGATATCCTACACCGACGAAGCGGGAAGGGAGCTTCACAAGACCGTTACTGACTACAATGTGTATTCGTGGTATGTGCTTGATGTGTCGCAGAAAATCTCGCGTCTTGTGATTTATGCCGAAGGAAACCGACTTGAAATCGGCGAGCTCGGATTTTTGACGGAGCAGGGGAGACTGACCGCCGATGCTTCCCTGGGGGCTGTGTTCCTGAAGACGGATAACGGCTTTGAACGGTCCGATTTTGAAATCGGCATATTCGATGAGCAAGAAACAATTCCCGACCGTGCTGATTACACAAACGGAATGTATTTCGATGAGATATTCCATTCGAGAACAGCCAAGGAATACATAGACGGAGAATCGGCATACGAATGGACTCATCCGCCACTCGGAAAAATACTTATTTCCGAAGGTATAAGGCTATTCGGTATGAACCCCTTCGGATGGCGTTTTATGAGTGCACTTTTCGGAGTGCTTACGGTGGCGGCTATGTATTTATTTGCAAAGCTTGTAACAAAAAATACGTTGATATCGGCATCGGCAGGTCTTTTGCTTGCATTTGACTTTATGCACCAGGTGCAGAGCCGAATCGGAACGGTGGATGTTTTCCTTGTGTTCTTTGTTTTGCTTATGTATATGTTCTTATACATAGCTTTGTCAAGAGAAAAGGTCGGATATTTATCGCTTCTTCTTTCGGGAATAAGCTTCGGACTTGCATTTTCCGTGAAATGGTCGGCAATATATGCGACAATAGGCGCGGGAATCTTCCTTGTTATGCGAATACTGAAAAAGGGAGAGCAAATGCGTGAGCGTATAAAGCTTTTTGGATTTTGTGCCTGGGTCTTTGTACTTATTCCGATTTGCATATATGTGCTTTCCTATATTCCGTTTGTTTCATCGGACGGAAAAACGGGACTTGCGGCGATTCTGGAAAACCAGATGAATATTTTAAGTCACCACGGCGGTTCTGCGGTGGGTATGGTACATGAATATTCATCAAAGTGGTATACCTGGGCATTCAATATAAAGCCTGTATTCTACTGCTCGGCGTGGACGGACGCACAGACTGTGGGAGCAATTTCCACCTTCGGAAATCCGATAGTCTGGTGGCTGGGTATCGTGGCGGTCTTGTCAAACACTGTTCTTGCAATTGCAAAAAAAGATAAAAAGGCGGTATTTTTACTTGCGGGATATTTTTCCCTGATGCTGCCGTGGATGCTTATTGCAAGACCCGCATTTATCTATCACTATTACCCCTGCACGGTATTTATGATTCTTCTCACAGCAAATATGTTCCTTCATATAACGGAAAGAAGCAAAAAGCTTTCATATGTCGCAATCGGTCTTGTAACGGCTTTGGCGGTATGTGTGTTTGTGATGTTTCTCCCCGTGATAAGAGGGACACCCGTAAATTCAGAATATATCGACAGCTTCCTGCGATGGCTTCCCACGTGGAATCTGTATGTATAATAAATTATGGAGGTTTATCAATGAAAAAGTTATTTAAGCTGTTTTTATTCGTGACAGTTACCGTAATGCTTGTGCTTTCGGTATTTACCATGGCAGCTTCCGCAAGCCATATGGATTTCGGTGGCGGAACAAGCGAAAAAAAGATAAGCGACTATCCCAAATCCTCATGGGACAATCCTATCGGTAACGGCAAGGTAAGAAACGGAAGTAAGTTATATGACGCCTTTGGAGATTTCAGATACGTTCAGAATTCTTCATCCAGCGGCGGTGCCGTATTCAAGATGAACGGCGACAGAATAGTCGGTGTTTATACTCCCAAAAACGACTATGACAACTATGACGTTTATTTTGCGGCTACCTTTGACAGCGAGCTTAAAAAGCGTGTCGAATTAGGTCAGGTTGAGGTTAAAATCGTAGCACAGACCCAGAACGCCAACGGCACCTTCAATCAGGAAACAGGCCGTATCTCGCTCAAGGGCTACCAGAGCAATAAGTCAACCGAAACCTTCAACTACTATTCGCCCGAATCAAAGTGTGACGGCGGACGTACAGTTGAGTCCGGCTGGATTAAGATTCCGAGCAACACAAAGTATCTGAGAATCAACGCCTGGTCAAAGAGAACAGGTCTCGGCACACAGCCAAAAAACAGAAGTGCCGTATATGACATCAAGGTATATTTCCGTGACGTAACTCCTCCGAAGCCCGTTGAAGCGGGTATAGTTGAAGGCGATTACAACTGGAACAGATTGTCAACACAGACAAACAGCGCAGGGGATACCTTCCGTGTTGCACGCCCCGGCGACAAGATAACCTACTATGTAAAGTTCAACGAAACGATTTATCTCGACAAAAGTCAGACAAGCAATCTGAAGCTCAGAATACAGAACAGAGGCAAAAATCCGAAAAGGGAGTTCTATGCCGACTATACAAAGTACACCGATGATACCATTTATTTTACGTATACGGTAACCGACAACTCCGACTGCGTAGTCGGAAGCTCTGACACATCCCTTAATCCTACGGGTAAAGCAAGTGAAATTGTTTCCAAGGGATATGTTATAGCAGACAGCGGCTACAACTATATAGATTACAACAAGCCCGTATCTGTTTCCAATTTGTTTAAAAACTCCGTTATGCGAATTGACGACACCAAAACCAAATTCGCAAATCAGCAGAGCGATGAAAACGGTTACTTCCCTGCAAAGTACACAAAGGTTCCCACCGGCGGATATGTTTACGGTGAAGGCAAATTCCCCGAGGGCTTAATTGGTACAACCGTAAAGAGCGGCTCCGGTAATCCCAATCTTCAGCCGACGCTTGCAAGCCCCGAGACTCCTCTTTACTTCAGAATTGTTGTTGACGAAGAAATACAGAAGGCTTCTCTCAATAAAAACACAAAGCTTAAGCTTGTTCTTTCCAAGAATCTGTCTACTCCCTTCACACACATGAAGGACGACGATGCTTTCGGATATGCAACTCTTGTAGCCGCAAGAGTAGTCGGAAACAACAAGGGCTCGGGCAATCATTACGGTATCAAGAACAACGTTTATACCGAAATGTTCTTTGAGTATGTTCACGATAAGAACAACAAATACACCGCAAGCTCCACATATACCGTTTATCCCGCATTTGATGCCAAGAGTCAGACTCCCTCCACCTCGATGTGGAACGAAGTAACAACTCTTGAAAACGACGGATATTTCCTTAGCAATAACGGCTCTCCTCTTTACACAACCTCCGGAACGGCAATTACAGGACTTTCTGCGGATTCTCTCAAATCCGGCACAATCCCGAAGGTTGACGCCTGCCCTCCCGTTCTCAAGGAAAAGAATGTTTCGTCCACATGGAATACTGCACTTCCCGATTACACAAGACTTGTGTTCGAGGACGAAAACGCACTTTCCAATAACGGCGTTACAATCAGCGTTGTCGGTTACGACAAAAATGGCAACAAGAGCACGCTTCCCATTCTGATGCCGGGCTCCTCTGTTGGTTACGCATACACTATTCCCACACTTTATTCTGCCGTAAACCTCGGCGGACTTAAGGTAGCAGATACCTTTGAAGGCGAACTGCCCGAGATGTATATTGAATACAGCGTTTCCGATATGGCGGGCAATACTACCAACAACTACGGCAAAAAGGATATCCGCATCTATCTCGATAACTCACCTCCCGAAACATCCTACAAGGACGGAAGCTACACAGTTGACGGAAACTCCGCAACAGTATCCTTTAATGTAAAGGATTACGGCGTAGGCGAGATTGCTCCCCTTGTATTTTATAAGGTTGAGGCGATGGGAATGTTCGGAAATACTCCCAAAACCACACTGAGCTCCTCATATAAATATACAAATCCCAACATTATAGATTTCACGGGTGATCAGGGCACAAGAGAGCTCTGGAGAGTCTGGGCATCCTATGCCGATACGCTCGGCAACAGAGCAACCGATGACAAGGGCAACACGGTTTACACTCCCAGTGAATCCATCGAGCTTGCCACAAGAAAGCTCAATATGTATGCCACACTTGAGTCTGAGGTTGTTTCCGATGCACACGAAATCAAGATTCACATAAGTGACGAGCCGACAACAGACTACAAAATCGATTTTTACTATAAGTGGGTAATCGGTTCAAAGGATAAGGACAACATAAGATACAAGAAGATAACCTTCACCGATTTTGAGAAGGAAATAGCAAGCATTAACTTTGCGGATGAAAAAATCATTCAGCAGTTCGTTCCCGGCTCTGTTTTCGGAGAATATACATTCTTTGCTTATGCAACCCTTTATCCCGAAAACGTTTCCTGCTACAATATCAATAAAACCGTTTACTTTGACAAATCAGCACCTACCATAACCACCGCAGTAAGACTGTCCGGTACAGGTCAGGCGAGTGAAATCCACTACATCGATTACGATATAACCGATAACGCCGCAAGCTACAAGAACGGTATATACGTAAAGAACAGAAACATAAAGTTCGTACCCGAATACAAATACTCGGCAAGCGAGCTTGCATATCCCAAGCTTAATGTCTACATAGATAACAAGCTTGTAAAGACTGTTGATTTGAAGCTTCTTACGGGTACTTACACCTCTAACGTAAAGGAGGAATTCTTAAGCAACAAGGATTTTGCGGGCTCACGGCACATCAGCTATGAAATAGTAGCCGAGGATAACTTCGGACATAAAACAACCAAAAAGCTCGGCACTTATTATATAGATGCAATCGCTCCCGAGCTCAGCGATATCGAGGTTAAATTCAAGGACGGCGCAGAGGTTATTGACAAGGGCGATTATTATATAATCAGCAGCTTCGCCGATATTGAATCCATCTCTGCAAAGCTTACAGACAACTTCTCCGGAAAGCTCACCGTATCCCACAGAAAGAACGGTAATTTCAGCCACTTTACAAGTGCCGCAGAGTCCAATACCTTCGAATATACCTATAAGAATCCCGTGTCAAGCGACTTCACAATGGAGCAGCTTACAAGTGATTCCCGCGGTCCCTGGGTTTACGTATTCTCAATGCACGGCTCTGACGTTATAGGCAACGAGGCGTATGAGGAGGTAAGATTCCTTATTGACCGCTCCGCACCGGAAATCAAGGGCAGAATCCCCACATACAGCTCAAAGCGTACCGTTGGAGATAAAATAGACTTCATTCTTGAATACACCTATGAAAACCACGAACGCTTTGAAGACTTCACGGTTGAAGCCGAGGGTGACGGCGTAAGCGTAGAGCATACTATGCTCGGCGGCATCCGTGTTCTTGTAACAACAAACACAGAGGTTACCTTAACGGTTACCGATGCTATGGGCAAGTCCGCCGAAAAGACCTTTGAGGTAGACTGGTATGATGAAACCGCTCCCAAAATCGGAAAAGCAACTGCAACCCAGACACCCGCAAGCGGTACGGCGAAGTACGGTGAAATCAAGGTTTCCGCAACGGACGAAAGCTATGTTATGAGCATGGAAATTGCAATTGTCGAGGAGGGCAAGGAGCCTGAGGATACCGACTTCTTCAATGGATATGCATATTATAAGCTGGTAGAGGGCGAGCCCGACGAGGACGGAAATCCCACCTATGTAAACAGCGATGAGCCTTACTTCGGTGATGAAACAACAGACTACACCGAGGCAAGATTCTACGGCAACGCCGGAGTCTACACTCTTGAATATAAGGCAATTCCCGACGGAACATACGATGTTTACGCAAGGGCAACCGACTCACACGGCAACACAAGTAAATATAAGCTTCTCACACAGATTACCACAACCTCCGAGGGTGCACAGCTTATCTCGGGTCCCACATATACTCCCGATACTCTTACCGGCGGTGAGGTTGTTGTAAATGTCAAGACAGATATTCCCACAATCAGAATATATGACATTGAGGGCGACGGAAGCATTGCCGCAATGCAGGAGGCAGTAGCCGAAGCAAGAGCAAGAGGCTTCTCATATGTGCTTGATTATTCATATAACAACCACACGGACTTTGATGATATAAATGCCCTTTTCGAGGAATTGAGAGACAAGGACGAGAACGACCTTACACCCGAGGAAAAGGAAATTTACAAGGGTCACAAGGCTTATTCCTCAGGCGCATCCTTTGACCCCTACACAGGCATTCTCGACTCCGAAAACACATATGAATACGTAACTCCCCAGAAGGATATTCTCGACTTCCTGCACAATGAAGCATTCTATCCCGTTGAGGACGAATACGACGGCTACTATGACTTTACAAGAACCGTAACAGAGGGAACAAGACTTGTAAATATCGTAGATAGCTACTCGCTTGATACAGAGGCTCTTGCCGCTGCAGGCATTGTAAACGATGATGAAACGGGCATCGATGCCGATGAGGTTGGTATTTACACCATGAATGTACTCACATACCCTTCACGCTTCGATGAATCCGCATACGACGAATACAGCAAGGCCGCTTACGAAAAATATCTCATTCTTGTAAATCCCTTCTATGGTGAGATTCTCACGGAAGAGTTTATCTATGAAAACTTCGGTGAAGACATTGACCTCTCACTGTTTACAGAGGGAGAAGCCGAGGGAGAATACCTCTTCCCGATTGGCGAGGATATTACTGTAGAGCAGCTGAACGAAAAGGGCTTTGGCGACTATCTTGAGCTGTTCAGCACGGGCGAATATATGAATCCCTTCACAGAGGACGGAGAAAATCTCACCGAGGATGAAATCATAGCAGCACTTGACGCTATCGCACAGCTCAAGGCACTGAGAATGAGAACCGCTACAATAGTTGCGGACAAGTACTGCAAGCTCTATCTCAATACCGTAAATCAGACTTACACAACAAACCACAATATGCGCTTCAAATACAATACCGACAGAACCGTAAGATTCCTTGACAAAACAGGTCAGGAAATCGCAGTTCCCGTTAAGATTACGTGGATTGACCCGTCACTTCCTCACGTGCCTTATGACAACATAACGCTTGAAGTGGTTGATGTCTACGAATCCGACGACGGTGAAGTATACGAAAGCACATATCCCGCAAACGGTGCTGTTGCACTTAACCCCGAGCCCGAATACAACATAGTGGAAAAGAAGCTTCGCCTCACGGTAGACCTTACGGGCTACAAGGAAAACGAAGAGGTTGAAATTTACGACCAGTATTACATCGTAAATCCTCCGAAGGGCTCGCAGGGCGAAACAGTTGAAAGTGACATTTACGATGAGCTTCCGCTTTATGACAAGATTACCGTTGATATAACGGAAAACTGCGTTCTGAAATTCGATGTAATCAATCCTTATGTCATTGATGACGCTACCAAAAAATACATAGCTCCTCAGATTTATGTTGTTGACTGTATCGACAGCGAAGCTCCCACAGCCTCTCTTGAATACAGCCCCGAAAAGCCTTACGGAAGCAACAGTGCTGTCAATACCGATGTCAAGGTATCTGTTGTTAATATAATTGATAACAACTCCGCAGGATTTGAGGTTCAGCTGGATTACAATGAAATGTATGAAATCAATGATGTCGATGAGCTTCCCGATGAGCTTTACTACGAAGAAACATACACATTTACCGAAAACGGCGAATTCATCTTTGTAGTTACCGATAAGGTAGGCAACAAGACATATCTCCCCGCATCGGTTGACTATATCGACAAAAAGGCAGTGGATATTGACCTTAAGCTTTATTACGAGGGCGAAGAGGTTGATATTGAAGATGTAAGCGAGGACAACGACGATTTCAGATTCACAAACAAGACCTATGTCGTGAATGATGACAGAGCATACGGCAAGGCTCTTACAATAAAGGCGTTTATCGACGGTGAGCTTATTGCAGAGGACGTTGTTCTTGTAGGCGAAAGCTCATGGAGTATCGAATACGAAGGACCTTCCGGTAACATCGGTACCGCATACATAAGCGGATTCGAATTTGATACCCAGCCTCCCGAGGCATCTGTTTCGTATGAGCTGCACAGCCCCGGAATGGGTGCGAAGAGCTATGCTGTAGCTGAAATCACGATTGTTGATGAGAATATTGAAAACCTTACGGTTGTATCGGTAAGCGGACACACGGATTCTCACGAATTCACTCTGTCGGATGCGGTGATTACCAATATCGACAAGGAGAATTCCGTTGCCAAGATTGATGTGGTGTTTGAGGATAACGGATATGCGGATGTCACTGTTGCGGACGCAGTGGGCAATACAATTATTGTTCAGCTTTCCGTTTCAGGACTTGACAGAGTAGCACCCACCGCAACAATCCAGTATTCAAAGAAGACCCCCACAAACAAGAATGTGGACGCAGTAATCACTCTTTCGGAAAATGCCGACTATCAGATATACGATATTAACGGCGACATTCTGAGAGATTATGCGGGAACATACACAACCTATTTCTCATACACATTTGCAGAAAACACATCCGTGTTCTTCAGATTTATGGACGATGACGGAAACGAGTCAATATCCTATGTAGCAGGCGTTTCAAACATCGACAGAATAATGCCGAAGCTCAGAGTAAAGGAAATCCACAAGAACAAGGCAATTGACATGGAAGGCAAGATGATAACGTACTACGGTGCCGCTACCATCGAGCTTGAAATTGAGTCGGACGGTGATGTTCTGATGGGCTCTGAAAATGATACCATTGTTCTTGTAGGTGCATCACAGTCGCTCAGACATACCGTTATGAAAAACGGAACCTACACATTTAACTATTCCGACCTCGCAGGCAATATGAACAAGCTTACGGTCGAGGTTAATGTAATTGACGACACACTTCCCACAGCAACGGTAACAGGCAATCCTACCGAATGGACAAACGTTGCTCCGGAAATCACAATTACCGCAAATCCCAAGGCTGACGGCAGTCCTTCATATGTTATTATGAACGGCGTACAGTATGACAATATCAAGTTTACCGCAACCGAAAACGGAAAGGTGTCATATGTTCTCAAGGATGCCTCCAACAACTCGGTAACAGGGTATGTTGATGTAAGATTTGTTGACACGGATGCCCCGATAATTACCTTTGAGGGCAATAAGGACATCTACGTTATGCCCGGCGAATTTGACAAGGCAGGCTTTGAAGCTTTGGATTACTACGACAAGTCGGGTGGCTCGGGAATTACCGATGCCGGAATTGTTGCAGCATATCCCGCGGGCTTTGACGCAAATACTCCCGGTAAGTATGATGTAACCTTCAGTGTATCGGATATAGCAGGCAATACAACGCATCTTGTGCGTACACTTACCGTTCTCGGTGAGGATGACGTATATGCTGTAATTAACGGTACAGTTCTCATTCCCGATACTATGACAACCTTCTGGAACGGTGAGGAGCTTGAGCTTTCATTCCTCAATGCCGAAACTCAGGGCAACAAGCTCTCATATGCATTTGAGCCCGGCTACTTTATGGCCGCAGAAATGAAGGGAAGCTCATACAAGAATCTTACAACTCCCGATGCAAAAATAAAGCTTGAAGCCTCCGAGACCGGTATGTACACACTGTTTGTTCAGACAGAGGACAGAACGATGCTTGTTATGTATGTATTCGTTGCGGGAACAAGCGCAGGATAATGTCAAACGGGATATTTAACATTAAACTATTTGTGCCGGCAGAGTCCGGCAGAATGGAGCTCAATATATGAAAAGATTTTTATCTATATTCCTGTCAGTCGTATTGTTTGTGCAGTTTATGCCCTTGTCATCCATTGCTTCAATGGCAAGGGAGGCTGCCCTTGCAGAGGATGAGCTTGCGGTAGACAACGGCTATATACAGGTTATAATGAAAGGAGACGGATCCTCCTTCGGTGTTCATACGCTGAAGGGAAATCCCTCCAAGCGTTACGATGACAACAAGCCCCTTCTGTATGATGAGGACGATAAGTTTGCCACATCATACACAACGGTAAGAATTGTCAGAAATGCGGGCACGCCCAATGAAATCGTCAAGGACTATGTTTACGGAAGCTCTAAGGGACAGATGACAAAGAATCCTCACATAGTTGACGTTGACGGCAAGAATAAGACAATCTCCTCCACATGGACGGTTGATAATGTAAGCATTACCCAGAATATTTCCGTAAGCTCCGAAATTGCAACTGAGGAGTCGGGTTATGCAATGCTTTCCTATGCCTATACAAATAATACAGGTGAAAATATTTCTGTAGGTATAAGAGTTCTTCTTGATACAAAGCTTGCAGACACCGACGGCGGAAGATTCTACAAAAACGGCGGTACAACAGAAATCACAAATGAAGTAACCTTTACGGGAAGCAATATTCCCGAATGGTACTCCATTTCCGACAGCGTGTACTATTCCACAACCTCCGCTTACGGTCTTCTCAAGAACAACACAATGAGAAGAACTCCCACAGCGGTAACAATGGCACACTGGGCAAATCTTGCAAATACACTCTGGGACTATGAGCCCAGCACGAGCTTCAACTTTGCGGATTACTACAACGAATATCTTACAGCCGACAGTGCGATTGCCATTTACTTTGAGCCTGAAAATGTTATTCCCGGTGCAAGCCTTGCGGTAGATACCTTCTACGGTGTGGGTGAGCTTAACGGCAACGAGCTTTCTCAGGGATTCTGCTCCATGACAATAACCCAGAAGGAAGAGCTCAAGGCAAATGCCGACGGCACAGGCTATGAAAATGACGGTCTTATAACCCTTTACCTTACGGTTGACAACTCCGATGCCGATTCCGTTCAGATTAACGACGCATACATCCGTGTTGCAACAGAGGATAAGGTCTATGACGAAAATCAGCAGATGATTATTGAGCCTGCAATCTGGGTGCCCACACTCAAGGAAGAGGACGAAATCATCCATATCGGCAACATCGACAGGGGAGACATCAGACGAAATATTCCCATTACACTCAAGGCTCGTCCCATTTACGAAAACCCCGAAAATCCCGAGGATATCGTATATGAGCCTACAGAAGGCTATGTGCTTCGTACCTATATGGACACAAGAAGCATCGAGCTTGAGCTTTACGGCGAAATGAACACAATTCCTTCGGTTGCCTCAAAGGTTATCACACTTCCCGCACTTTCCAATGATATTCCCGATATAGGCTTTATCGACTTTGACCCCAAGACCATATACTACGAGGGTTATTCCTTCATCAACGTAAAGGGCTTCGGCGAAGAATTTGATGTTCTCCGTGACAAATCAAACTGGGTTGCATACCTGAGAAATGTCATCACAAACGAGCATATTACAGTCGACAGCTTTGTTTGCAGCGTTGATACCGTAAACAAGCAGCTTGGTCTTTCCGTTGATATGGGCGGAAGAGTCGGCGAATATGAGCTTACCGTTGAATTCCGTAATAATCTTGCAGGACTCGGTAAGCATACCTTCACGGGAAATGACAACTATATCACAAGTACAACCGATGAAAGATACAAAAACCGCGGATATTCCATTGTTTCTGTTGCGAGAATAAACGAAAACCGCAACTATGAAATGAAAATGTTCGTATCCGAGCCCGGCAACACTGCAGAAGCACAGTTCAACGAATACCGTGCGGAAATAGAGGATGACGGCGGTGAAATGCTTATTGAGGGCAGAGGCTTGTTCAAGGTTGTATATAAGGACGGTATGGATCCCACATCCTCCGATAATGCAGACCTTTGTATCAGTACCGTTTCTTCAAGAAACAATCCCGTTATCGCAGGCTTCGAATCCGTAACGGGCGGTGACCCCATCAAGGTTAACAGAATCATGTACTATGACTCCAGCATTCCTCTGAGATTTACAACAGAGTTTGACGGAGATACACCTGCAGCCTTTGAAATGGTGGGCGACGGAAGCCTTAGCATCATCAATGCTTCAACAATCTGGAAAAACAGATTCAAGATAAGACTTGTAACCGGTGAAAGAATTACATACGACCCCAACGAATATTCAAGCGCGCCCAAGCTTCAGCTTCTCGGCGGAGGATGGCTCGTTCAGAATCTCGGCGGATTCCTGTTCGACCTTAACTACGGCGTTCTTGTTTGCTCCGACGGTATGTACGGTATTGACTTCTCGGGCTCCGTTTCCTTCCCCCTCGGATTCTCCATGGGCGATGACGACGATAAGGACGACGGCAACAAGGACGACGGCAATAACGGTAACGGTAACACAGGAAACCAGACCCCCGGAGGAACAACAGATAAAAAAGACAATACACCTCCCAAGAACGGTACCGGTGATACTCCCAACGTAACAGAAACCAAGAACCAGAATCCTACTGTAACCAACAAGAATACTACCCCCGGTGGCACAAGTGGCGGTACCCCCGGCGGAACAAGTGGCGGAACTCCCGGTGGAACTCCCGGTGGAACTCCCGGCGGAACTCCCGGTGGAACTCCCGGTGGAACAGGCGGCACCACAAATAACCAGACCAACAATTCTACCACAACACAGACAGCTTCCAAGAGAGCAAAGGTGAAGGATACCCTTCAGAACGGTAATACCGCTACAAAGGCTCTTTCCGGCTTTGCGGACGGTGGTTCGTTTGCTCTTTCAATTGATTCTATTCTGTTCGGTGAACACGAAAATAAAAACAAGCCGGAAATCATCGAAACAGGCTTTGTAGGCTGTGCGGCTTCCATGAGCGTTGAGCTTCCCGAATGGATTTTCCCTGCGGGCGCTAAAAACAGCGACAACAAAAATGTTAAGGAAGGCGCAAAAGAGAACAATCCCACAGCGAACAATCAGCAGATTATAAAGGCTTCGGATGACAAGGGCAATCCGAGCCCCCTCACACAGAAGGGACAGCTTCAGAACGCAAATGCCGGTCAGGCGAAAAAATCAGGCGGTAAAAAGAGCCTTTCCGCATTCAACTTAGGCTTCGGCTTTAACACATACGATCTTTATGCGGGTGTTGACCTTGGTGTCGGCTTTGGTCCCATCAACGTTGCGTTCAGAATGTCTGTTGCGGAAACGGGCAACGGTAAGCCTATGCTTGACACATTTTACCTTGAGGTAAAGGGCTTTGAGGTTCCCATTGTTCCTCCCAACGCTTTAACGCTTATAGGTCTCGGCGGCGGTATTTCCGACCTTGCCGCTTCCATAGGCTACGACGGTCCCGGAAGACCTCCCGTAACAATTTCCGTTATGGCGGCTATCGGTATTGCAAGTGTAATGGGTCTCAGAGGTGACTTCTCCATTTCCGGAAACGGTCTTACACTTTCAATTTCAGGTGCGCCCTCGGGCATTGACCTTTTCACCTTTGTTGTTTCCGGTATGTTTGACTGGACAACGGGATTCTCAATGCTGATATCGGGTACGGTTGATATATTCTCGGGTGTTGTACTCGGTAGTGTATCTCTCGGTCTTACCACAGAGCCTTCGTTTGCAATCTTAGGTAAGATTCAGGGCTCGCTTAACATTCCCGGCTTCGGTACTCTTGCGGGTGTAACCCTCGGTATTGGTGACGAATTTATTTCGGGCGGTATAAGAGTACTGATATTCAGCGGCGGATTTATCTATTACTATTCCAGTGACAACTTCAGACTTCTTACAGGTGACGAGGTTGAATCACTTGAAAACATAGACGTTGCAGGTGCGGACGAGCTTATTTCCGACCCCAACGATCCCGGTCCCAACGGCGGCAACGGTGGTAACGGAGGCAACGGCGGTAAAGCCAAGATGCTTTCATTCCTTGAGGTTGTCGAAACAAGGGATGCGGCAACAGGCGAAAAGCGTTATATGGGTATCGGCGCGGGTGCAGAGGTTGTTCTCTCAACAACATCGGCATTCAACGATGTGGTTCTTCTTGAAGAGGTAAGCTCGTTCGATGCAGATATCACAGACGCAATGATGAATAACAATGACATTGTTGCCCGTATCTACTACGAAGGCGACACAGTTCCCGAGCTTAAGGTAACAGCTCCCGACGGCTCCGAGCACAGACTTGTTGAATATGATTTCGGCAAGACTCAGGAGGAAAACAACGAAAACGGCGCCAACCTTCTTGCCCGTGAGAAGTACGATGAAAAATCAGGTGAAACAAAGAAGTATGTTTACGTTTCGCTTTACAACGACATTCTCACAAGCGGTAAGTGGAGCTTTGAATCCTTAAACGGTGTAAGCTTCACGGATTACACAATTCTCACTCTTCCCACATCCACATCAAAGCTCAAGGTTAACTCCGCAAGCATCAACGGTACAACCCTCACAACATCCTGGGAAGCAAACGATGATGCGGAAATCTGGGTATCTCTCGTTCCTTGTGATGATAACGGAAGACCTCTTGATGTTTACACCACCGCTCCCGACGGAAGCGTTGTTGTAAGTGAATCCGCAGGCTATCCCATCGGCGTATCAAACGGATCGGGTGAGGAAAGCTTTGAAGTAAACATTCCCGGCGGTAAATACGTTGTAAGAGTAGACAGCCTTGTAAGAAAGATGGTATTCTCCTCCGTATTTTTCGATACTCCTCTTGATTATGTAAACCCCAACACCATTGAAAAGCCCGAGGTAACAGCCGTAGCAGGCGGTGACGGAAGAATCAATGTTACATCCACCGTTCCCGAAAACGCAACGGGCGTGTATGTAAAGGTGTTTGAAAAGACAGAAAAAGAAATCGAAGGGGAAGAAAACATCGGCAAAACCGAGGAGGTATGGACCGAAATCAAGGGTATGGGCGGTTATCTTGAGGACTTCGACGAAAAGGGCGAGGTAAGCACTTACCTTAAGGGTCACGTCAGCATTCTTGACGACAACGGAGAGGTTGCCGACACAGCCGCAATTATCCCCGGAAACACCTACAGAATCGAGGTTATCGCACAGAACAGCAATGTAGGCTCAGGCTGGTTTGCAAGTGAATCTGTTGTGATTGAGGATATCTATGTTCCCGTTCCCAATCCTCCCGAAGCAAAAATCACAATCAGATCCCTCGGCGAGGTTCAGGACAGAACAAGCGATACGGATATCGAATATGTTTTTTCAAACGACAACGATTTCATCATTGAATATGAAATCACCAATATGGATACCGACGGCAACGAAGAGGTTGAAGTAAAGTTTGACATTAACGAAGCTCAGTTCGGTGATGTTCTCGTAAACAACAGCGAAACGGGTAATAAGGGCTATTGCCTTGTTAACCTCACCGACGGCGAGCACTTCGTGGATATCGTATTCAAGAACAAAAACGGTGACTACTATATCTATACCAAGAAGCTTTCCGTTGACTCTGTTTCTGCAGACCTTAAGGTTCAGTCTCCCATGCAGGGCGGAATATTCAACAAGGACGAGGGAATTCTCATCGACTTTGTAACCGACCCGGGAGCACTTATTGAAATCAAGCTTGACGGCGAGCAGGTAGTAAACGAGGTTCTCAGCGCAGTAAACGAAAACTACGATGCGGATGCTGCTCCCGATGAAATAGTAAGATACAACGCAAATACAGGCGCATTCATCAGAGCTCTTCCCGTGAGCGGTAACGATGCATCTCACGATGTTGAAATCAAGGTTACCGATGCAAACGGCAACAGCACCGAATATTTCGCTACGGTATATGACAACAGAATCAGCAATATCGCAGGCATAAGCCTTCGTGCAATCAAGCCCGAGGGCTCAGACGCAACCGAGCTTGAAGCAATTGTTGTGGATAAGAACGGAGAAGAAATCGATGTTCATCTTGCAACAAACACTCTTACATGGACACTTCTTTCAGACCCCTCCGAGGCAACTCTTGTTGTCGACAACGGCAACCGCAACGCAGTTGTAGTTCCCGCGGGGGATAACGGCTTCTCGGTAAAGGCTGAATGGAAGGTTTCCGATACATTTAAATTTGTTGACATCTATGACTCTGCAATCGTAGGAGAGCAGGACGAATCGGAGGACGTTCCCGGAACGTATGACGATATGAACAACGACGGTATTTCCGACAGATGTCAGGCTACCATAAAATATGTTGTTTCCGATGCTTCCGCGGGCGTTGTTTCCATTGAAGAAGAAATCGTAAATGTGCTTGACGCAGACGGCGAATATTCAAAGACAGGTACAGTAAAGCTTTCGGATGTAACGGCAACCGTAAATGCAGGCTACCGCTTCGACGGCTGGTATAACGAGGCAGGAGAAAAGGTAGGCTCATCCGAAACCCTTGCAGGATACGAATTCGATGCAGAGGGCGCAAAGGAATATGTATTTACTGCGAAGATTACCGAAAATCTCGACGATTTCAACAACGACGGCATTCCCGATAAGTATCAGGCGACAGTTAAATATGCTGTTTCCGACAAAGACCTTGGAAGTGTATCCGTTTCCGAGGAAGCAGTAACAATTATCGGTGCAAACGGCGAATATGCCATGACGGGTACAGCAAAGCTTTCGGGCTCCACAGCCACAGCAAATAGCGGCTACAGATTTGACGGCTGGAAGAACGAGGCAGGCACTGTTATCTCCCGTGCAAACACCCTTTCGGATTACGAATTCTCGGCAGAAAACGGCAAGACCTATACCTTTACCGCAGTTATATCCGATGACCTTGCAGACAACAACGGCGACGGTGTTGCCGATAAGTATCAGGCAACCGTTAAATATCTTGTTGAGGACGCAAGCTCTGGAAGCATATCCGTTTCCGAGGAAACCGTTACCATCAAGGACGCAAACGGTAACCTTGCAATGACAGGTAAAGTAAAGCTGAAAGGCTCTACAGCAACTGTTGCGGCAGGATACAAGCTTGACGGCTGGTATAACGAGGAAGGCACAAGAGTAAGCACAGACGCAGCGCTTGAAGGCTATGAATTCAATGCGGAAAGCGGCAACATTTATAAGTTCACCGTAAAGATTCCCGAGGACCTCGATACCGGTGACGGAGACGAAATTCCCGACAAATATCAGGCAACCGTTAAATACGTTGTTTCCGATATAGAATCGGCTACGGTTTCCGTTTCCAGAGAAAGAGTAACTCTTACCGATGCAAGCGGCAGCTATGCTATGACAGGTACAGCAAAGCTTACGGGCTCTACTGTAAACGTAAGCAGAGGCTACAGATTCGACGGCTGGTACAACGAAGAGGGTACAAGGGTATCGGAATCCGAAGAATTCTCCGGATATGAATTTGCGGCAGAAAACGGCAAGACTTATACCTTCACTGCAAAGATTTCCGAAATACTTGACGATAACAACGAGGACGGTATTCCCGATAAGTATCAGGCGAAGGTTAAGTATGTTGTTTCCGATGAGGAGCACGCAGAGGTTTCCGTTGCGGAAGAAACAGTAACCATCAGAGATGCAAGCGGAAATTACGCAATGACAGGCACAGCAAAGATTGCAGGCACTACCGTAACGGTAGCACCCGGCTTCAGATTCGACGGCTGGTTTGACGGTGAGGGCAATGAGATTTCACTTGCAAATACCATCGCAGACTATGAATTCACCGCAGACAGCGATGCGGAATACACCTTCACAGCAAGAATTTCCGAAAATCTTGATGACAACAACGGCGACGGCACGCCCGATAAGTATCAGGCAACAGTTAAGTACGCTGTTTCCGTGGCAAATGCGGGAAGCCTTACTGTTTCCGAAGAAACCGTAAACATCTACGACGCAGACGGCAATCTTGCAATGACAGGTAAGGCAAAGCTTACAGGCTCGGCAGTTACCGTATCGGGCGGATACAAGTTTGCGGGATGGAAGAATAACAGCGGCAAAACAGTCGGCACAGATGAAGTCCTTGCAGATTACGAATTTGATGCCGAAAGCGGAATTGAATATATCTTCACCGCGCAGCTCACAAGAAAATCTTCAAATATCGTTCCCGGTATGGTTACCGAAAAGAATAATGCCAACAAGCTTCCCGACGAGGTTCGTGAGCTCGTTGAAAAGGTACGCGACAGCCTTTCCGATACGGCAAGCATTTCCGCAAGCAAGATGTATGCAACCGTTCCCGCAACCGTTACAATCAGCGAAAATACAGCATATGTAAGCGGAAGCGACAACAAGGTTGAAAACTACATTGTTTACGGCGTTGATGAAAGCATCTCGAAGTATACATCAACACTTCCCGAAAACACAGAATTTGCTTCGGATGTTGCCTGCGTTGCGACATTGAAGGATGTTGAAAAGATTCTCATCGACTTCAAGGTGGAAGACGGTAACAACAAGGGCATCTACAAGTTCTCTGAGACTCTCGGTAAGTGGATTTATGTTGGCGGTACATACGATGATTACAGAAATATTATCAAGTATACCGCAACAGAGCACGGCAAGTATGCAGTTCTTGAAAGAAGCGAAACACGCATCTTTGAAGATGCCTACGGAATCTGGTCAGAGCTTTACATTAACAGCCTTGCATATGCAGGTCTTGTAAACGGATATGCAGTAGAAGATAAACTCTTCTTCAGACCCGAAAACGACATCACAAGAGGCGAATTTGTAAAGATGCTTGTAAGTGCAAAGGGTGCAAATCTTGACGGCGATGACGTAAGTATGTTTGACGATGCAGCCGAATTTGAAGCTTGGGTTAAGCCTTATGTGGCGGCTGCCGCAAAGAACGGCTGGTTCAAGGGTAG
>JAFYPA010000018.1 GCA_017560085.1 Clostridia bacterium | reverse complement strand
TTCGTTGATTTCATCATTCACCTTTTTTATGTTTTATTATTTAAAGAAGCTGCCGAAAATTCCGCGGACTATCTTTTTGCCCACCTCTCTGCCGATGGTATTGGCGGTGGAGTTTATCATTTTTTCGGTTACGGATTTCTTCTTGCTTGTCTTCTTGGTAGTCTTCTTTTCTGTCTTTTTTTCTTCCTTCTTTTTTGTTTCCTTGGGAGCCTTTTCTTCCTTTACGAGATTGGATGCCTCGGGCTTTGTGCTTTCGGCCTCGGCTGAGTCTGTTTCGGGCTCCTGTGCTTCCTCGGAGGATTCGGCTGTCAGAATCTCATAGGCTGACTCTCTGTCCTCCTCGTTCATATATTTATCGTGGAATCTGCTTTCGGAAACTACACTTGCGATAACGGACGGGTCTACCGCGTTCATACTGCTTCGGGGAGGAAGAATATTTGCCTTTTCGACAACCGTGGGCACGCCGTCGAGGTCAAGCACGGAGACAAGAGCCTCACCGACACCGAGTGCCTGGATTGCTTCTGCAGTATTAAAGGCGGGATTTTTTCTGAAGGAATCAGCCGCCGCACGAAGAGCCTTCTGGTCCTTGGGAGTATAAGCACGAAGTGCGTGCTGGACTCTGTTACCTATCTGACCGAGTACGCTGTCGGGGATATCCGTGGGATTCTGAGTAATAAACCATACGCTTACGCCCTTTGAACGGATAAGTCTTACTACCTGCTCGACCTTATCGACAAGAGCCTTGGGAGCTTCGTCAAAGAGGAGGTGTGCTTCGTCAAAGAAGAATGCGAGCTTTGGCTTTTCAAGGTCACCCGCCTCGGGAAGCATTTCGTATATTTCGGAAAGCATCCAGAGAAGGAATGTGCCGTAAAGAAGCGGATGCATAAAGAGCTCGGAGCATTCAAGGATATTCATTACTCCCCTGCCGTCCTCCTCGGAGAATTTTCTCCAGTCACGAAGGTCAAGTGCGGGCTCACCGAAGAATATTTCGCCGCCCTCGTCCTCAAGTGTAAGGAGTGCTCTTTGGATTGCACCAACGGACTGTGCAGAAATATTTCCGTATTTTATTTTATATTCAGCGGCATTGTCACCTACGAAGGTAACCATTGCACGAAGGTCCTTAAGGTCAACAAGAAGAAGCTGCTTATCGTCTGCAATACGGAAGATTATACGGAGGACTCCGCTCTGGATTTCGTTAAGTCCGAGAAGTCTTGCGAGAAGGTCGGGACCCATTTCGGACACTGTGGTTCTTACGGGAAGACCCTGCTTTCCGTACACATCCCAGAACTGAACGGGATAGGGCTTATATTCGAAGCCTTCGATTCCCATATTGGTAATGCTTCTTATTATATGCTTGTTTTCCTTACCCGCCTGACACATACCGGAAAGGTCGCCCTTGATATCCGCAACGAAAACGGGAACGCCCATATCGCTGAAGGACTCTGCGATAACCTTAAGGGTTACGGTTTTACCGGTACCCGTAGCACCTGCGATAAGTCCGTGTCTGTTACACATTGAGGGCTCAAGATAAACTCGTTTTTCGCCTGTTGCAAGCCAGACCTTGTGTATATCCTTACAGTACATAGTTATACCATTCCTTTTTATAAGATTAGAATTTTTTTCATTATATCATATATTGGAGCGGTTGTCACCACTTTATGGTAAATTTATGTTGTTATTTTGTAAACTTATGGGTAAAAAATGGGTAATTGGGATAAAAAAGAAAAGAGCCCGTTTTTTACAGACTCTGAAGCATATATTAAATTCAATAGTGAAATAAAATCCGTCAGTCTATCAGCCGAAGGCGATTTTATCTGCGAAGCAGATTTCATACATTTCAGGTGGTTTTCACTCGTCGTAAGACGGATTTAGTTAAAAAAAGCACTTGCTTTCGCAAGTGCTTTTTACTGGCAAATGACTCTAATTTTCATAAAAGGTTCGCACCT
>JAFYPA010000017.1 GCA_017560085.1 Clostridia bacterium | reverse complement strand
GGAAGATTGGTCGATGCTAACACCGTCCAACGGACGGAAGAGGATGTCACGAACATCCTTTTTTTATTGATACGGTTTTTCCGTATAATTTGTGTAAATGACTTTTTTCTCCTTTTTACTGTCATTTATACATCAGTCTGTGTTTTTAGCGTCAAGGGTCCACCCGTTCCCATTCCGAACACGGAAGTTAAGCTTGACAGCGCCTACAATACTTGGCTGGCGACGGCCCGGGAAGATTGGTCAATGCAGACACTTAGCCGAGTTTTTACTCGGCTTTTTTATTTTTATACTCTTTTCGGTCGGCTGAGTCCGACTTTTTTATTGCGCGAATATGTTACTATTGTGTAAAACCTCGGTTTTGCGGTTGATTTTTCGATTTTTTGGTTGTATAATCTCATTAATCAGGCTTTAATTCGGCATTTCACGGAGGATTTCTTATGAATGACAACATAAAATTGCTCAATGCCCGTGATTTCGGTGCGAAAGGCTCCGTTTTTACATCAAAAATGACCGCAACCGCAGGCTCAAATGTGATTACCGTCGAAAATATCGGCGATTTTGAGGTTGGTGATGAGGTCGTTGTCACAAAATGCTTTATAAATTTCCCCGCGAAGGTTCTCTTTGAACGCAAAGATACCTCACCTGTGAATCCGAGAAAATGGGTGCACAATCAGCCAATCGGTGACAGAATCGAATTTTTCGGCTACGACGGAAGTCAGGGCAGCTGGGCTGTCTATTATCTCGATTTCGACCCCGATGCACCGAATGTGCTCAGATGGACAAAGGATTTCGGCAGAAGCTGGACGGAAAATGTGAAGATTGTAGATGGTTTTGCCGATATCGAAATGGGTATCCGCGTGAAAATCGGCAATTTCAAGGAGCTTGAACACGGCTGTACCGCGGCTTTTGTCTGCGATGATAAGATGATTGCCGTTATTGAAAGGATTGACGGAAACAAGGTTTACCTTTCCGAAACCGCTAATATGAGTGCCGATGGTGAAATTATGCACTCGGATACTCTTGCGATTCAGAAGGCAATTGATTCCGCCGTGCAGAATAAGAAGGGCGTTTTTCTTCCCAACGGCAGATATACTCTTTCCCATTCGCTGGTTATTGAAAATGCGGGCGGATTTACCTTTGAGGGCGAGAGCGGTGTCGATACCGTTATTGAAAATAAATTCGGTCACATCGGAATCGAAAAAGAGGGCGGCTCCTGCTTCGTTATCAGAAATAACGGCTATGTGGAGCTTAAAAATCTCTTTATGACGGGAAATCTCGGCTTTGACGACCGTGATATGGCAGGTTGCCTCAAAATGAAGGGCGGGGATTCCGTGTGGGGCTTCTACCTTATGAAGACCAACGCCACCTGCCTTATGAACAACGAAAGTGTCTATATTGAAAACTGCCACGCAAGAAGAATGTCCGCAGAGTGCTTCTATGCCTCGGGAATCTACCGTGAAATCTCGGAAAACCCCGATTTGTACAGACGCTCCATCATTTACAGCAGATGCTCCGTTGAGGACTGTGCGAGAAATGCATTTAACAATAACGACACCGCAGAGAATACTTCCATTCTCAATTGCCGTGTCATCGATGTCGGCGGATGCTCATGGGAGGGCGCATCGAGATTCGTGAAAATCAACGGATGCTATTTCAGAAACTGCGGAAGCATCGCCATCGGCAATGTCAGAGGAAAGCGGGCTTATCTTGATAAGCTCGGCACGGGTCAGCATATCGTTACGGATAACTATTTCGAGGACGGTGTCTGCTACGGAGATGCAATGTTCAAAATCGGCTCCTGCGCTTCGCAGATTACCGTGCAGAATAACAGCTTTATAAACTTCAACAGCAACGGAATCTGGTTTATGGGCGAATGCGGAAATGTTGATACTCCCTGCGAAAACCTTATAGTCTGCGGTAACAGCTTTGATATGACCGCAAAGGACGGAAACGGCAAGGAAAGATACGCAATAAATATCACCGCACCCTTTGCAACTGTTGCGGATAATCAGATTTTCGTCAGAGGTGAGGCGGATTCAAGCTTTACGGGAATACAGATAAGCGACGATGTAACAAGGCTTTCAATCCACGACAACACCTTTGCAGGCTGTGGAAAAGGCATAATTTCGGAATACGCAGTCGGCACGGTCGGACTTGTGAGCGGAGAAAATACCTTCTACAGACAAGGCGTAAGAGCGGGCTGTGAGGGCGTAAAGCCTATGCTTATAAGAAAAATGTCCGACAACTACCGAGGCTGGCATATCGTCCGCATTTCCGATATGACCGAGGCGGAAATTCTCGGATTCGATACGGAGACAATGGAATTTACCCTTGGCGAAAGGGTGAATATGCAGGTCGGAGATAAGTTTTACATCTACAACCCCAAAGCTCTGCCGTGGAGCATACACCACAATATAATTGACAACTGCGCGAACCCAATAAGCCTTGAAACCTATTCGGGAAAGCGCGCCGCACTTGACAACAACATTACTTGCTGAAAAAAGAGGAACAATGGAAAAAACAATACTTACGAATATGTGCCTTGTCTTTGACGGCGACAGAGTTGTCGTTCAGGACAGAGTAGGCGACAACTGGACGGGAATTGCCTTCCCCGGCGGTCACGTCGAAGAGGGCGAGTCCTTTACGGATGCGGTTATTCGCGAAATATACGAGGAAACCGGACTTACAATAAAGCATCCGAAGCTCTGCGGAATCAAAAACTGGTTCTGCGATGACGGAGCGAGATATATCGTTTTCCTATACAAAACCGACGAATTCAGCGGTGAACTGAAGGACTCCTGCGAGGGCAGGGTATTCTGGACGGAAATGTCAAAGCTTCCCGAAATGAACCTCGCAAGCGGAATGCCCGAGCTTATAGATATTTACACGGACGAAAACATCTCCGAGCTTTTGTATGTCAGGGACGGCGACGGTCACAGAGTCATCATAAAATAAAATCAAGCGGCAGCCGTAATGACTGTCGCTTTTTCTTTTGGCATAAAATTAAACTCTGAACGGAGCGATAACACTCGCAAAGGTGCCCGAATGACCGTGCTGACCTCTGTGTGAGAAGAAAATCCGCCCGTCGGAATCCGTACTGCAGCAGGTGCAGATGTCAAGAAAATCAGTGTTTTCCCGCGGGAGACCCGCGAGAATCGCAAGCTCCGCACACATTTTGCCTATGTTGAAGTCGTATTTTCTGCCGTTTTCCGTGTCTCTTTTGTTTATAAAAAGCTCGGGAAGAAGCTTTTTTGCATTTTTCGATGTGAGCGTTTTCTCCACCTCGAGATATACGTCCTCGCTGACCTCATAACAGCACACGCCGATGCAAGGACCAACCGCACAGAGAATGTCCTCCCTGCGACTTCCGTTTTTCACCATAGTCTCAACCGCCTTGCCCGCAATATCAAGGACAGTGCCGCGCCATCCGGAATGAACGGCGCATACGCTTCCGAGCCTTCTGTCCGCAAAAAGAATCGGGGTACAGTCGGCACTCTTTACGCAGATTGCCTCTATACCGCAAGTGGGCGCAGCAAAAAGACCGTCGCCGTCAATATTTATTTTTGCACCTCTGAGAATTCCCATTCCGCCGTGCTCGTCCGAAAGCTCAAGCACGGTGTTGCCGTGTACCTGATGAGCGCAGACGGATTTTTCCGTCGTTCCTCCCACAAGGGAAAGCACTCTTCTGAAGTTTTCCACGGTGTTTTCATATATGTCCGTACAGCCATCCGAATCCTTTCGTCTTGTGCTGACATTGAGGGAATCAAATGCACCCTCACTGCAGCCGCCTCTTCTTGTGGTGAAGGCGTGGGGGATGCCGTATTTTTCAAAAAGTGGGGAGGTGAGGTAGGGGATACTGTTTTGCATTTGAAAATTCATTTTACCTCCTTGCTAAAGTGAGCCTCGGAAATTATTCTGCTGTCTGTTATTATTCCGTATACATATGACGGACCCCAAATGCCATTTGCCTGAATCTGCGACGGAGATAGGTTATCAAGTCGCAGGGCGAGAGAAATTTTTTCCTTTTTAATTTTTCTTCTCTTATCGTTGTTTATGAGTATAAAATCATTTCCAACAGTATAAGTGTAAGATTTTTTTCTTATGGTTTCAAAGGGTTCCCCTTCGTATTTTATAATATTATTCCAGACTGTATCAATGCAGACTGTCATAGTGCTTTTCACCTCAATACTTATTTTTAAAAAATACTCCTCTTATAAAGCCAAATAGCATACCGCCTATGAACAGACCCGCTCTTCTTCCTTTGCGTGACATAATATTACCTCCGTTATTACAGTATATACTCTATCTCGAGTGTTGAAGAATTTCCCTTTGGTGGCTGGAAAAGAATACGGTCGTTTTCTCCCATACATTTTCTCATAGCATTGCACACCATCGGATATCTGCTCTTCAGATTGAGTTGATTGTGGACATCTCTTGAAACAAGAACAACGGCGGTGCTCCCGTCCTTTTTTGCAAGCTCCTTGAGGGAGTTTATATAACTGCAGATTTCATCCGTTGTTATGCTTGGCTTGTCGCTGATTTGAGCATCGTTTTCCAGGGCGTCAACGCGCTCTTCAAGAGATTTTATTCTTCCGTATAATTCAAGAATGATTTTCTCGTAATCCATTGTGATGTACTCCTTATATAATTCTATTAGAATTCTATCACATATTTCGTAGAATGTCAATAGTTTTTTTGAAATTTTAAAATTTTGATGTAATATATGCTTTTTCGGGATTCTTTTTGGGAATACCTCTTTACAAAAGCGACTATTTGTGATACAATACTATCATAAACTCTGTTTCGGAGGTGTAGCCTTGCCTGAAATAAAAGCAAAAATCACCGACGAGAGCGGTGTGCGCCGTGCCCTTATGAGAATCTCCCACGAGATTACGGAAAACAACAAGGGCATAGACGGAATCGTTGTGGTCGGCATCAAAAGGCGCGGAGTGAATCTTGCGCAGATTATATGCGACAATCTTGAAAAAATAGAGGGCGTAAGACCGGAAATGTCCGAGCTTGACATAACATTCTACCGTGATGACCTTGAAAAATCCGAGGGAATCCCCGAATTCTGCTGTGGTGAAAACAGCCTTGACGTCAACGGCAAGAAGGTCATCCTCGTGGACGATGTTATATACACGGGAAGAACGGCAAGAGCCGCACTTGAGGCGATTTTCTCGCTGGGAAGACCATCCAAAATCCAGCTCGCTGTGCTTGTGGACAGAGGTCACAGAGAGCTTCCCATAAGAGCGGACTATGTCGGAAAGACAATTCCCACGTCCAAAAGCGAAACCGTAAAGGTCAACACTCCCGAATACGACGGTTGTCTGGGTGTTGATCTTTATGAAATAAGTAAAAAATAATTTTATAACTAAAGGAGAAACACTATGAAAAAATTACTTGCACTTATGCTTGTTCTTGTGGTTTCCGTATCTGCAGTTGCGTGCTCGGGCAAAAAGACAGAGCAGCCCACGGCAGAAAACAGTGAGGCATCGGCAGAGGTAAAGGAAGAAATCAAAATCGACAAGGCAGAGGCCGAGGCAGTTGCCACAGGCTTTATGGATGCACTTTGCAGGATTGACGTACCTGCTCTTACAGGATATCTCGGAGAGGATTTTGCAAATGAAATCGGCTTTTCCGACTTCAGAGAATATGTAAATCAGAGTACCAACGACCTTCTTGACGGTGACGAAACCCTCAAGGATGACGTAGCAAAGCTTTCAGGCGCAATCGTTGATTCCTTGATTAAAAACACAAAGTACACACTCAAGTCCGCAAAGCCCGAGGATGGCTCATGGAGCTTCGAGTTTGATGTTTCCTCCATAACCTTCGCAGACCTTGCCGAAATTCTTGAAAGCGATGCCGCAACCGTTGCAATGGACAAGGCTACGGAAAAGTACGAGGACTACACCGACGAAATGATCGCCGCAATGACAGAGGATGAGCTTATCGCCCTCATCTCCGATATGATGTCCGCAATGTTTGACGCCTACGCAGAATACATCGTTGAGGCAAGCGAAACCCTCGACAGATACGAATTCGTATGCAAGGTAATAATCTCCGACATCGACGGCACCCTTACCGTTGACGAATCCACCGATATAGCCCCCTTCCTCGCAATTTTCGAGGAATAATAAAAAAAGATAATCCCCCAAAGCTCACCCTTTGGGGGATCTTTTATGCCTTCGGCACAAAAACAATTTTGCATTTTGCACTTTGCATTTTGCATTGGAATTTTCTTTTACTGCGCAAAAGAAAATTCCGAGCCCTCCTTTTCGGAAAGCTCGGATTGATTTTCAGGAAAATAATTTGATTCCTACACACCGGGAGTGGCTCCTCGGAATAAAGAATAGTTATCCATCTAAAAGGTGAAAAATCATTTCTTTAAGTTAGTGCGTGCACTGTTGTGCGTATGCAAAAAACATTAACCGATGCCTATGTGTGAGAATAAATTCGCCGTGTTATCACCGGTATTTATTCTGTATAGAAAACTGTAATGTTATTATTCCTGTTCAGCCTTCTTAGCTGCAAAGCATTCGCTGCAGTAAACAGGTCTGTCATCGCTGGGCTGGAAAGGAACCTTTGCTTCCTTGCCGCATGCTGCACATGTTGTTGTGAAGTATTCTCTCTGGCTCTTTACGGCATTCTTCTTTGCCTGTCTGCATTCCTTACATCTCTGGGGTTCGTTCTGGAAGCCCTTTTCTGCATAGAATTCCTGTTCGCCGGCTGTGAAGATAAATTCCTGACCACAGTCCTTACATACTAATGTCTTGTTTTCGTACATGATTTTTCCCTCGCTTTAAAATTATAGGATGTTGATTTTTACCCGATACGGTGATAACCCGCAAAGGCGCGATTCGCACCCTTTGCCTTCGGCTCGGGCATACAGAGCTCTATTTTCCGGATGACAGCTTCTTCCTGATTCTGCAAAGAGCGTTATCCACCGACTTTTTGGATCTTCCCATGGACTCCGCAATTTCCGTGCTTGTCATTTCCTCGAGGTACATAAGGAATATGCACTTCTCGAAATCCGACAGCTGCTTCATTGCGTGGTTGCGAAGATTTTTCACCGTTTCCCTGGAGATATACTGCTCCTCGGGGCACAGCGCTTCGTCGTCGGCAAGAATGTCGTCAAAGCTTTCGTCAAGGGAGATTTCGGTAACGGTGCTTCCGTCCTTTCCTACCTTTGAAACATGGTCACGGATGAAGGTCAGCATAGCTCTTTTTATGCACACAGAGGCGAATGTGGAAAAGCCCGACATGGATTTGTCGTACCTGAGTACCGCTCTGTAAAGGGCTATGAGTCCCTCCTGACGAAGGTCGTCACGGTCGGAGGCGGGGACATTGAAGGAAAGAGCAATTGCGTTTATGACATTCTCATAATTCTTGGCTATCTGCTCAAAGGCGGAGGAATCGCCGTCCCTTGCGACAAGCAGAAGCTCCTCGTGACTTTTTGCATTTTTGTTGAGATTGTCTTGCATACTGTTCTTTGCCACCGAATTGCCTTCCGAAATTAGTTACTACCCTAAGTCTACCATATTATTATATATTTGTCAATGATTTTTTTGTATACATCGTTATTTTTTCCGAAATTTCCAAATATTAGGTTAATTATTTGTACACTTTTTACTAATGATGACTATAGATGAGACCCGAAAAGTGCAATTCCGAAGGACCTTTATCTGCTTTTTTATTTCTGTGCAACTGTAAAGAATATATAAATTTTTCGCTTAAATAAAGCAATTTTGAAAATTGAGGTCTTTTATGTAACAAAAACCACTTGAAATTTTCTTATTTATTATGTAAACTTATAATAGTGCAGTGTTTGCATATTATACTACTTTATAAAGGTGGTTTTACATTAGAAATGGAAGAAATAAGACTTAACAAATATATTTCCGACTGCGGACTTATGTCAAGAAGAGCGGCGGAAAAGGAAACGGAATGCGGTAACATCAAGGTAAACGGCGAAAGAGTCGAGGTCGGCAGAAAGATTATTCCCGGCGTTGACAAGGTTACCTACAAGGGCAAGGAGGTAAAGCGCGAGACGGAAAGAAAGATTTACGTTATGCTTTACAAGCCCCGCGGATATGTTACCACAATGAGCGACGAGCAGGGCAGAAAGTGTATTCCCGAGCTTGTAGCCGATGTTCCCGCGAGAGTTTACCCCTGCGGACGACTTGATATGGATTCGGAGGGACTTCTGCTTCTGACAAACGACGGCGAGGTTGCACAGAAGCTTATGCATCCGAGAAACCACGTTGAAAAGATTTATCACGTTAAGATAAAGGGCGAAATCGAGCCGCAGAAGCTCAAGGCACTCAATTCTCCCATGCAGATTGACGGAGTGGATATTGCTCCCGTAAAGGTTACAATCATCAGCCGTAAGGAAGGGGAGACTGCTCTCAAGTTTGTTCTTACCGAGGGCAGAAACAGACAGATAAGAAAAATGTGTGAGCAGTGCGAGCTTGAAATCAAGCGACTCAAGCGAATCGCAATCGGTGAAATCAACATCGGTATGCTGACACCCGGCAAATGGAAATATCTTAACCACAACGAATCGGAGTATCTCAAATCACTGGTTTAATTTTAAATACAATCGAAACAAGGAGAAAGAAAAATGCTCAGAGCAAGAGCCCTCAGGGACATAAACGAACAGAAGCACTGCTGTGAGGTCTGCGGAATGACACACAACCCCGACCTTCTTTACTTTGCAATATTCGAAGACGAGACGGATTGCCTCGGCACAATGGAATTCAGATTCACCAAGGAAGGCGCAAGACTTACCGATGTAAAGCCTAAAATCGGCACCTACGATGACGAGGCAATGTTCATCCTCGGTAAGGCTACACTTAATTTTATCGACCTTATAGGTCCCAAGTATGTCGAATATACCGCAGAGGACACAAAGCTCAGAGGTCTTCTTGAGTTCTTCCCCAAGAATGACGTATGGCAGGTAAACCTCGAAAACTATTTCACAGAGCCCTGCAAGAGACATCACGCGGCGGATACGGACAAGAAGTAATCCTCCGTGCGATTTAACAATTGAGAAAATGGAGACTGAAATGGACAACAAAAAACAGGTATCCTCGGCTTTTGACGGGGAAAAGCTTACTGCGCGTTCGGTTCTGAAGCTTATGATTCAGGGTGCGATAGTCGGTGCGGGAGGAATAATTCCCGGTGTTTCCGGCGGTATACTCTGCGTTGCCTTCGGACTTTATATGCCGCTTATGCAGTTTTTCTCCGACCCGATAAGAGAAATACCCAAAACCTGGAAAAAGTGGATGTGCGTCGGTATCGGCGGATGTATAGGACTTCTTATATTCGCCTTTGCGCTGGATGCGGTTTTTGAGGCATCCGAGGCCGTGGCGAAGAGCCTTTTCTGCGGACTTATTCTCGGAACGTTCCCGTCACTTATCCGTGAATCAAAGACTCCGCCAAAGGGCACAACTCCGAGGGAATACGGCAAAAAGGGAAAGACAATTGCTTTTACTGTCGGATTTTTATTCGCAATGGCACTTTTCACATTCCTTGCTTATATAAGCGGTACTACCGCGTTTACAATTGAGCCCAATATTTATTGGTTCTGCCTTTGCGGATTCATTGTGGGTATGGGCTTTGTAATCCCCGGACTTACCTCCTCGACGGTGCTTATTTTCCTCGGACTTCTTCAGCCTATGCTTGACGGTGCGACACACTTTGATTTTGCGGTTATTATCCCCGTGGGAATCGGTGTCGGTCTTGCAGTGCTTATACTTGCGAGAATTATGCGCTTTATCTTCGGTAAATTCTACGGTGCGGCATTCTGCTCTGTTATCGGTGCGGTGCTTGCTTCCGCAATCGTTATTATTCCGAGAAGCTTTTCGGGAGTTATCGAGGTTGCCGTAAGCATTATTGCGGGACTTCTGGGGCTTTTCGGCTCGCTCTTTATAGACAAAAAGCTTTCGGGATACGAAAAGTAACAAAACGAAATACAAATATGCCTTGGCTCGGATTTTACCGTTGCCAAGGCTTTTGTCATATTTTTATATTCCCGAATTCGGTGCAAAGGCACTCCAGAAGCTCGTCGTCAATACGGACATTACTGCCGAGCTGTATTCCGCAGATGGCAGAATCCACGCCCGAGCGGGAAATGACGCCCTCAAGGAATCGTATCACATATTCAGCATCCTCCTGTCCGAAATCGTCTGCGAGAATGTAAAACTTATGCGGAAGCCGTCCCGAGGCGGTGCGGTTGAAGAGGTATATCGCAAGCTCGCAGATTCCGAGGGAGGCGAACATACAGACGAGGATTATAAGTATATCGTAAAGCATAAAATCATCCTTCTTGAGAGCCTGTGATTGTGTTCTGCTCTCCGTATAATTATATGCGGAGAGGACATCCCCGGTGCTGTGATTGATATCAAAATTTATTAGTAAATTTAATCATTGCTATTGCTTTTTTTCACTTTATGTTATATAATCATAGGTAATATATACTTTCGGAGGTTTTTATGAAAAGAGTATATGCATTAGTGCTCGCTCTGCTTATGGCTATGAGCGGCGTTGTTCTCGCTTCCGCACAGGAGGCAAAGAAGCTTCCCTACGAAGCAATTGCAGAATTTTCCGATAAGGCAACCGTCCTTATTTCAAGTGAGGAATTTGCAACCGCTTCCAAGGACAGCATAGGAATGGTTAAGTGGATTAACGTATCAGATGGTATGATCTTTGCTTCGCAGACCCTTGACGAATCGGAAAGCGTAACCTTTACAAAGGCTGTAAAGTATTCCTGCGTTACGCCTCCCGCAACCTGGATTGGTACGGGCATAAGATTCGACTTTGATCCCAATTCCGAACTCTGCAAGTCCCTTAAGAAGGGTGACACGCTTCTTCTGAAGTATGTTGCAAAGGGGCTGGAAGGCGATTGCGAGCTTTCCATAAGATTCTGGAATTCCGCAGATCAGAGCTACAACCTTATAAATCAGAGTAGCCGTATGAAGCTTTCCGATGACTGGACGGCGTACTATTATCCCGTGACGATTACGGACGATACTCTTATCCCCAATCAGATTATTTTCAGAACAAACAACACAGAGCAGACAATGCTTATCGGCGGCTTCGAGCTTGTAAGCTACGGCTCTGCCGTTACAAAGGATCAGCTTGCGACAGCTCTCAAGAACGCAGGCGCAAAGGAAAACGCCGATACAATCTGCCCCTACTATTCCTGCGAGCCCGAATACAAGCCCGTAGTGGAAGAGGATGATGACGAAGGAAAGCTTCCTCACGAAGCAATTGCAAAATTTTCCGACAAGGCAAGCACGCTTATTGCAAGCACGGAATTCGCAACCGCTTCAAAGGACAGCATGGCTATGGTCAAGTGGATTGACATATCAAGCGGTATGACCTTTACTCCGTATACCCTTGACGAATCGGAAAACGTAACCTTTACAAAGGCTGTAAAGTATTCCTGCGTTACGCCTCCCGCAACGTGGATAGGTACAGGTATAAGATTTGACTTTGACACTACCTCCGCACCTTACAAGACATTAAAGAAGGGCGATACTCTTCTTCTTAAGATTGTGACAAAGGGAATCGAGGGCAGTTGTCAGCTTTCCGTAAGACTCTGGAATTCGGCAAATCAGAGCTACAACCTTATAAATCAGGGTAGCCGTATGAATATTTCCGACAGCTGGACGGCTTACTATTTCCCTATGACAATTACGGATGATACTCTCATCCCCAATCAGCTTATCTTTAAGACAAACAACACAGAGCAGTCAATGCTTCTCGGTGACTTCGAGCTTATAAGCTACGGCTCTGCCGTTACAAAGGAACAGCTTGCAACCGCCCTTACGGACGCAGGCGCAACGGAAATCGCCGATGCAACCTGTCCCTACTATTCCTGCGAGCCCGAATACAAGCCCACAGCGGATGACGGCGAGGGTGACGGTGAAGGAACCGAAATGACTATGATTACACCCGCAAGCTTTATCGCCGATGCAAAGGCTACGGGAAGCAACGGAACGGTTACAACGGCAACAATTTCTGAAGCGGATGCAACCGCGTTCGGTCTCGGATTTACAGACACAATCAAGGCTACCTGCAATACGGCATCAAGCCTTAAGAGCTTCGGTGTTACCTGCAATGTGGCATCCGATGCTGTTGCCACAAAGAACGGCGATGTTGTTCTTCTCACATTCTATGCAAGAGCAAAGAACGCCAATACAAAGGTGCAGGCATCCATCGTTTCCAAGAGCGGTGCTGTCCTTAAGAATGTTGCGGGACAGAATAACGATGCTACCGAATATTTTTACTATGTTCCCACACAGTGGACAAAGTTCTGCCTCCCCGTTACGGTTTCCGATGAGGTTGGCGGCATAAGACTTTATATGGGCGCACTCGCCTCCGAGGTTGAATTCGGTGGTGTAAAGCTTGAAACCTTCGAGGAGGGCACGGACGCATTCGAGCTTCCCAACGGCTATTTCCTTTGCGAGCCTTATACAAGACTTGTTCTTGACTACGATGTGGAAAACTACCTCGACAGAAACAAGGTGCAGGCTTGTGCGGATATCGAAATCTGCGGAGACTACATCTATGCTATCGGTAAGGGCGGTCTTTACATCCTCTCCGTTGAAACAGGCAAGGTTGTCGGAAGCGTTACCGGTATGGGTGAAACCCGTCAGCTTGCTGTCAGCGAGGACGGAAACACAGTGGTTGTAACCTGCCGAGTTGACGGTGGCTTTGTAATCGCGGCAGACGACAAGACAAATCCGCAGATTGTCGGCAGATGCGACAGCGTAGAATATGCTACGGGTGTTGCAATCGCAAACGGCTTCTGCTATATCACAAACAGAATGTTCGGTACCGAGGTTATAGACCTTCGTGACAGAACTCTCCCCAAGAATGTTGCAAATATCCGTACGGGCGAGGCTCAGTCCTGCGAAATCGTCGGAACAACTCTCTTTGCAGGCTGCTGGGGCGGCCGTAAGGTTGAGGCGTGGGATGTTTCCAATCCCGCAAATCCCCTTCCGCTTAACACAAACATCCCCGCACACGGTCAGGGTGACGGTCTTTGTGTAATGGATAATTACCTCTATATCGCAACGGGTCATATGGAAACAGGTCAGGCGAGCAGAAGTGCTTACAATGTAGGCTTCGGTCTCGGTAACGGTATGGATATCTATGATATCTCCGATATAAAGAATCCCGTGTTCCTTTCCACGGTAAGAATCGACGACCACTTCTATGCGGTAGGTCAGGACTTCTGGACGGTTAAGGTCGCAAAGCACGGCGACAAGAAGTATGCATATCTCACAAATACATACAACGGCGTATACATCTATGATGTAACAGACCCCAAGGCTCCCGTAAGACACGCGGTAATCGAGCTTACAGCTACCGCTGAAAAGTACGCCTCCAAGCAGACAGCACTTGCAAATACCTTCGGTCATACATCTGCTTCGGGCAAGAAGTACTTCCCCTATAACACATACGAAAGATACAACTCTCCCATCGGCGGTCTTGCAGTTCTCGACGGTGAAATCTACCTTGCGGGCGCAAGCATGGGCGTTGCAAAGATTACCTCCGAGCAGATAGGCAACTACCTCTTTGAGGAAAACAGAGAACTCGGCACGGGCGCACCCTCCGCTCCCGAAGGAAACTTCTACGAGCTTGATATTGATACACTCGAGGATGCGGGCTTTGAGGAAATTAAGTACGCACTTCCCGGCGGTCAGGTTTACTCTGTTGACGAAAAGAACGGTCTTGTCTACGCCGCCTGCGGTAACCAGGGCGTAAAGATTCTCGATACAGACCTTAATGTAATCAGAGAATACGCTCCCGAGGGAATCAACATTGTCAGCGAGGCAATTGTACACGGCGACAGACTTTATACGGCAGAGGGTCTCGGCGGTATTGCGATTTACGAAATTTCAAAGGACGGCCTCGGACTTCGTGAGATTTCAAGATACAACCCCAAGACAGGTATCAAGTTCATAAGAGTATCCCCCGACGGAAACTATGTTCTCTGCGACTCGGGCTCATCCCATTCCGAGCTTGCCGACTTTACAGACCTTGCAAATCCCAAGAGATGGAACGGAGAGGGCGCATACAACAACGGCTGGAATCCTCACAACGGTCTTATGTACTTCAGACAGCTTTCCACAGACCTTATAGGCGGAAGATATCTCTGCTCCTACGGCTACTCCAAGCAGGTTTACTGGTACGACTTCGGTACAAACCCCGAAAAGAGCGAGCCCAAGCTTATCTATATGATTCCCGCGAACAATGCGGGTATGCACGGCGGCTTCGGTGCTCTTACGGGTAAGAACAGCAAGTATGCAATCACGGTAACGGATAACAGCGCATTCTGTGTTTACAATCCCGCCGAGTGCGATGAAAATACCGTTTATGCAAATCTTACACAGCACAAGATTACAAACATTCCCTCGGGAGTTACTGTAAGGGGTAAGCCCACAATTTACGGCGATATTATGATTCTTGCGGAAAGAGTTCTCGGTGATGTCTATGTGGTTGATATTTCCGGTCTTGATGTTGATGCGGGTAAGTTTGAAGCAAAGTATATCACTCACTTCAACTTTACCGGTAACCCCGATATCGCAAAGGTATTCGGCTCAAGAATGGTGTTCCCGCTCGGAAATCAGGGTATAGTTTCTATGTCCATCGACGGACTTTCCGAAAACTACAGCACTACCGTGAGCCTCAGAACCGCAAGAGCGGAGGAAACAGCTCCCTCCTCCTCAAAGCAGGGCAAGGCATCCCTTGTAAACTCCAAGGGTGAGACGGTTGCCGTGTTCTATGAAAAGGCAAGCGATTCCAATGTTCTTGAATATACAGCATACGTTCCCAAGGGCGAGTATGAGCTTGTATACGAAAAGCAGGGCTACCTCACATACAGAGAAACAGTAAATGTTGACGGTGTAACCGAGCTTACCGAAATAGTTCTCATTCCCGGTGATATTCCCGACGACGAGAACAAGGAAACGGGCGACGGCATCATCGACATTGATGACATAATAAGAGTCCTCCGTGGCTTCAACGGAAGTATGAGCGAAAGCATCCGCAACATTACCGACCTTAACGAGGACGGCGTTGTAAACGTAATGGACCTTATGCTTGTAATCAGAGGTATGAAGCTGGCTTCGTAAGTCTGCCTCCCGAAAGTAAAAAACAAAGCTCCGATGCAGATTTGTTGCATCGGAGCCTTTTTGTGCTCTGAAATATTTATTTTCCCACACAGAAGTGAGCGAAGATTCCGTCCACGATTCTTTCGTTGACGTTTCTTCCGTCCGTCTCAAGAAGGAATTTCACCGCATTCTCAAGCTCGGAGCAGCACATATCGGGAGTGAGCATTGTCAGAGCCTCAAGTGCGGCATTAAGACAGCCCTCCGCATTCTTCAGTGCCGTGTACTGTCTTGCTCCCACGACTATAAGTCCGCTTCTGATTTCCTCGTCACCGCCGGGGAAGATTTCGGAGAGAGTGCTCTCAAGACTGTCTCTGCCGATGTCCGCCTTTGCGCTGAATTCCACAATGTATGGCGTAAGGTCGGAAATTTCCGCTCTGCATTCTTCAAGATACTTGCCGTCGTCTGTTTTGTTGAGCACCGCAACAATGTGCTTTGTACCCTTGTATTCAAAAACGGCGGAGATTATCTCTCTGTCCTCCTGCGAGATTTCTCTTGAGGTGTCAAAAAGAACAAAGGCAAGCTCGGAGTCGGAAAGCTCCTTTTTTGAGCGCTGAACACCGATTTTTTCCACGGCATCCTCCGTCTCTCTTATTCCCGCGGTGTCGGAAAGAAGAAGCCTTATGTTGCCGACAGTCACAGCCTCTGTTATAACATCACGGGTAGTACCCGCAATATCCGTGACAATGGCTCTGTCCGTACCCGACAGAAGGTTGAGAAAGGATGATTTTCCGACGTTCGGCGCACCCACAATCGCACAGGGAATACCCTTCGAAATGGCTCTGCCCGTGTCGTATGTCGATGAAAGTCTTTTTATATCCGCAAGAATTTCACCGCAGGATTTTCTCATTTCCTCGTCCGACATATCGGCAATGTCCTCGTCGGGATAGTCGATGTATGCGTAAACACTTGTGAGAATGTGCGTGATTCTGTCCGCAAAGGAGGAAATCTTTTCACCGAGCACACCGGAAAGCTGTGAAGCGGAGAGTCTTGCTCCCGCAACGGTTTCCGCATCTATAAGCTCGCCCACCGCCTCCGCCTGGGAGAGGGTAAGCTTTCCCGAAAGGAATGCTCTCTTTGTGAATTCCCCGGGAGCGGCACTGACAGCACCGTTTTCCAGAAGTGCGGAAAGCACAAGGAACGCACCTATCTCGCTTCCGTGACAGCTTATTTCAACCGTATCCTCGCCGGTAAAGCTTCTCGGAGCTCTGAACACCGTAGCGATACCGTCGTCTATCTTTTCGCCTCTGTAGTATATATTGCCGTAAACGGCCTTGTTTGCTTCCACCTCGGACAGCGGTTTTGAGAGAGCAACGAACACCTTCTCGCAAACCGCGATTGCATCCTCTCCGCTGACCCTTATTACCGCAATTCCGCCCTTGCCTCGGGGCGTTGATATGGCGGCGATGGTTGAGCCAATGTAGTTATTCATATCGTTGTTCCTTTTTTGGTAATTAAAAAGACCGACTTTTTACTGTCGGTCCTTATTGCTTTATTGTGTTACTGATTATTCAGCAGCTTCTTCGGGAGCAGCTTCTTCTGCGGGAGCTTCCTCTGTAGTAGCAGCCTCTGCGGGAGCTTCTTCAGCTTCAGCCTCTGTTGCTGCTTCAGCTTCGCCTTCTGTAGCGGGAGCTTCTTCTGTTGTGCCTTCTTCGGTTGTTGCGCCTTCTTCAACTGTTGTTGTGATGCTTGTGTCATCGAGAACGATGGGATCTGTCACAACCTCGGGAGCCTTAGCGCTTCTTGCTGTGATAACGTAAAGAACAAGAACGAGAATGCAGAAAACAATGGAGATAACTGCAGTAATCTTGGAGAGAACCGCGTCGATTGTCTTACCCTTCTGCTTGCCGAAGAATGTATCAGCACCGCCGGAAACTACGCCGGACATTCTGTGGTTCTTACTGCTCTGAAGAAGAACGGATACGATAAGGAAAAGTGCGCATACGAGAATAAGTATGCCGAGAAATGTTGTCATTTTAAAAATCCTCCGATATTTTGATTTAATTTAAAACGGCACCGCGAAGGCACCGATTACACATATCTTTTAAGAGTATACCACAATATTTCAATTTTGTCAAGTGTAATTTTGGATTTATTTTGCCCGAGTCGGGGTTTTTTGCTGTAATTTATTACTTTAAACAAATGAAGGCACGGCTTTGACGGAAACAGTTGTCAATTTGACAAAAGCCGTATTATGTCGTACGGTAAATGTTCTGATTGTGTCATATGCTATTTTTTACGCCTTTTCGGAAAAAAAGTAGTTAAAAATCCCTAATAACCGCAAAAAAAGTGAGTAAAAGAGCAAAAATATGACTTTAAAAATTCATAATATAATGATAGAATAGAACTATAAGGGAAAGCCCCGTGCTTACGAAGGGAGCGGATTTGTTGAACGGCGGACTGAAATACAGACGGCTTGTGGCGGAAAAGGAAATAGCCAACGGAATCGTGGACGTCAAAAAGAAAACACTCCGCAGCTATTACGAGCTTCACTGGCACGATTTTTTCGAAATAACCTACTATTTTGAGGGCAGAGGCAAAAACATAATAAACGGCAAAAGCTACGATATCTATCCGGGAAGCGCGATTTTTCTCACTCCCACCGACTACCACGAAATAACGGTTGACGAGCCGATGACGGAGGTCACTCTTATGATAAATCCCGATGTCATCTCGGACGAGCTTGTCTACGGCACTGTTGCCCTTGACGATGCGGTCTACTGTGTATTCGAGGGGGAGGAGAGGCAGAAATTCGAGTTTCTTCTTGATATGATACAGGACGAATTCAAATGGAAAAAATCCTACGGTCACACCTGTCAGAAGAATCTTGTGGGGCTTATAGTTGCAAATGTTGTACGCAAGCACGACACGCAGAATCTTGGCGGTGAGCCGAGGGTGAACGGCAAAAACGAGAAGCTTTTCAAGAAGGCGATGTCCTATATTCTTATGAACTTCACGAAGAATCCGTCTCTTTCGGAGATATCCGAGCATCTGGGCTACAGCACCTGCTACTTCTCAAGGCACTTTCACGAGCTTTCGGGAATGCCCTACAAGGAGTACATACGAAAGCTTCGGCTCAATCACGCAAAGAGGCTGCTCATTTCGGGCGATATGAGTGTTGCCGAGGTTGCGACAAACAGCGGATATGCCACGCTTCAGGTTTTTCTCTCGGACTTCAAGAGGGTTTACGGGGAGACGCCGACGGCGTTCAGGAAACGGTATAAATGAAAGAATTCGGAGAGTTCTTTCGGAATGCACAATGCACAATACACAATGCACAATTGATGATGATTGCAAAGAATTCTGCGAATTCTCCGCAATCTTCGGTTGGATTTTAAAAATCTGTTTGACTGTTTTGTCCTTGATGGCGGTAATGTGCATTGAAGTGCACGGGCGGTTGTGTTATAATTTTGGATATAATAAAATGAAATTATATATTACGGAGGTAATAATTATGAAGAAAATGCTTGGACGGATTTTAAGCTTTGCGCTTTGCGTGCTTATGATTACGGCGTCCGTGGGAGTGTATACTGCAGGCGTTTCTGCTGCCGGAAATACGATTTATGTTTCCGTAAGCGGGGATGATGCCAATGCGGGTACTTCCATTGATAAGCCTTTGAAGACTCTTTCTGCGGCGGCAAAGCTTGCAGGTGCGGACGGTACCGTTATCGTTGCGGATACCGTTGACGTTGCGGCGGCAGAAACCATCGGAAGCTGTAAGATTACAGGTCTTAATTCCAATTCCGTAATCAACGTTACGGGTTGGGCTATGCGACTTTCGGGTGATGTTACAATCGAAAACGTAACACTCAACGCAAAGGCGGCATGGTCTTATATTCTTGCATACGGTCACAAGCTCGTTATCGGTGACGGTGTTACCATTACAGCCGATGAGGGAGTTACAACAGCACTTTCCATCCGCGGCGGCGGAGACGGCAATGCCATTGACGGAAGCTGTGAGGTTGTAATCAAGAGCGGCGCGTGGAAGAATATTGTCGGCGGTACAAGAAACAAGGATGTTTCGGGTAATACCCACATCACAATTTACGATACAGCCATTGCTTCGTCAGTAAATGTCGGCAACGAAAACGCAAAGGACGTTACAAGCACGGTAAAGGGAAGTGCGACAATCAAGATTATCGGCTCGTCCAACCCCGTCCCCGGCTCAATAGGAGGCCTTTGCGAGGCTAACAAGTATATTGACCTTACAGAATATACAGGTACAATTCCCACCATATGGAGCAATGTCGGAGCGACAATTCTCATGGATGCCGAAAAGGTTCCGGACGATGCAAAGCCGATATCCGCAGGCGGTGTTGTGGGCGTTCCCGGTAAGGTGTTCGATACGGGAGCTGCCGAGGAAAAGGTATCCGATGTCAGAATCTATCTTTCCGACAACGGAAGCGACAACGGTGACGGTACAAGCATTGCTACAGCCGTAAAGACACTCACAAAGGCAAACAGCCTTGTAGGTGCCGGCGGTACAATAGTTATTGCGGATGTTTACACACACAAGACAAACGATAAGATTCTCGCCTCAAGACTTGAAGGCTTTACAGAGGACTGCGTATTTGACGTTGCAAACTGGAGATGCGATATCGGTACAAACTGTACAATTGACAACATCACACTCAACGCATCCTACAACTGGGCATTCCTTCTTTGCGGAGGCTTTGCTCTCACGATAGGTGAAAACGTAAAGACATCAAAGAGCGGTCCCGCAAACGTGATGCTTTCCATCCGTGGCGGTGGCGAAAACTCAAGCGTTACAGGTAACACCAACATCACCCTCAAGAGCGGTGAGTGGGGCTCTGTTATGGCAGGTACAAAGAAGGGAAGCGTTTCCGGAAACACCAACGTAACGGTATATTCCGGTGTAAAGGTAGGAACCCTTACCGCAGGTAACGACGGTGCTGTTGAGGGCAATGTCATCGGCGGTGTAGGTACACTTAAGCTTGTAGGTGCGCAGAACTGTGACATTACGAAGATTCTCGGAACAGACCTTCCCAAGGGCGGTACTGTGTTTGATATCACGGAATACACAGCACCCAACAAGACAACACTTCAGAATATGGCGGCTGAGGCGGGCTATGCTATTTACAGCGATGTAAACTCCAAGCCTGCGGTTATAGTTCCCGAAAAGCCCAAGCCCACAGCACCCAAGACGGGTACTCCTTATGTGATTTCTGCGGGTGAAAAGGTTGTATACGTATCCAACCTCGGTCTTGATACAAACGACGGTCTCACACTCGATACTCCCGTAAAAACGTTAAAGAAGGCAATCACTGTCGGCGGTGCGGGCTGTACCGTAATTGTCGTTGACAGCTATACAAGTGAAGATTCCACACCTGTAAGCACTTGTAAGATAGTCGGTTATACATCCGATTCCAAATTCAATGTAAGCTCATGGGCATTCTGTCTCGGCGGAGATATTACCTTTGAAAATATTACAATGGTTTCCGCAACAAAGTATGCATACATTCTTGCATATTCCAATACTCTCACAATCGGTGAAAGAGTTACAACAGTAAAGGCAGACGGCGTTACGACCCTCCTCGGTATCAGAGGCGGCGGCGAGGGCAGAGCCGTTGAAAAGACTACAAATGTCATAATCAAGAGCGGTACCTGGGGTGACGTTCACGGCGGTACAAGAAACGCCTCCGTTTATGCGGATACATACCTCACACTCTACGAGGGCGCAGAGGTTACAAGCCTTAACATCGGTAATAACGGCGTGAAGGAAGGCAACGTATACAAGGGAAACGGTACAATCAAGCTTGTGGGCAATCCCAAGCTCGGCTCTGTCACCGCAAAGCCCGCCATCTGTGAGGGCGAAATGGTTCTCGACCTTACGGAATATACGGGAACGGTCAACGAAAAGTGGAGTGAATTCGCAACTGTCGTAACAGACAAGGAAAAGCTCCCCGAATTCATAAAGAATTTCTACGCTGCATCCAAGAGTGAATACGACCTTTCCGAGCTTACAAACTTCCGCTTTGTTTCCGACGGCGGTGACGATGCAAACGACGGTCTTACCAAGGAAAAGCCCATGAAGACCATAAAGGCGGCAGCCACAGCAATGGGCGAGGGCGGTACTGTAGTCATCACGGGAACATACACTCTCAAGGACTACACCGCAAATCTTCCCTCCTTCAATATCACGTCCGCAAGCAAGAAGGACAGATTTGTTATGGAGCTGTGGGCGCTTCACACAAACAATACCAAGATTTACAATCTCAACTTCGTAATTCCCAAGAATCACAACTTCATTCTTCATTGCGGAAAGCCTCTTTATATCGGCAAGAACGTAAACTGCCTGCTTGAAAACGGTGCTACCTATTATGTCGGCATCAGAGGTAACGAAAGCGGTGATGTTGCGGCGACCGATATCACAATCGAATCAGGTACATGGGGAACAGTATTTGCGGGCACAAAGAACGCAAACCTTCTCGGCAACGCAAAAATTACCGTTACCGGCGGTACGGTAGGTGCAATCTCCGTGGGTAACGACTCCACAACGGGAAGAATCCTCGGAAGCACCGTTATTACTCTCAAGGGTAAGCCCGTTGTAACAAGCATTTCCAACAAGTCACAGAGTGACGGATATATAATTGTTGACGTCAGCGAATTCACAGGTACTAAACCCACTAACATAGACTCCACACTTACAGTTATCACCGAAAAGGGTCAGAGCATCGTTCCGATAAACAAGACAGCCGTATTCATCAACGGTTATCCCGACGGAACATTCCTTCCCGAAAAGGTTATGACAAGAGCGGAGGCAATTACGGTTGTATCCAAGGTTTCGGGTCTTTCCTCCGCATACAAGCCTCAGATTGCAACAGCATTCACAGACCTTAAGGCTGAGGACTGGTACTACAACAATGTGCTTTACCTTGAGGAATTTGATGCACTCGGCTTCCTCGGAGGCGTGCTTGATGCAAGCAAGGGCATCACAAGAGGCGAATTCGTAAAGCTTATCTCGGGAATGATTCCCAAGAAGGAAGCACAGGCTCCCGTATTTGCGGATGTCCCCGAATCCCACGCATATTACAATGAAATCATCCTTGCCGCAAAGGCAGGCCTCGTAAACGGTTATCCCGACGGAACATTCCTTCCCGATAACACGCTTAAGAGAAGTGAAATCGTTACAATTCTCAACAGACTCACCGAAAGAAACATCATTTCCGCCAATGCGGCAAAGATAACAAAGTTCAGCGACATCGCAAGCCATTGGGCTGCACCCCAGATTATTGCGGCATCCTGCGAGGGAACAACCGACGGCGTTATTCTCTGGTACAGCGGTACAGTAATGAGTGCTAATTCCCCCGTGGACAAGAGCACACTCGACCTTTCCACAACAAAGGCGGCTCTCGAGGGCGTTGATATGAGCAACGGCACAGCGGTATACGATGCTGTTGAAGCATATGCCGTTAAGAGAAGAGCGGAAATCGCAAATACAGCCACAAGCGTTGAGGTAAAGGGCACAAAGTACTACGTATCCTCCGTTTCCGGTAATGACGCAAACGACGGTAAGACACCCGAAACCGCATGGAAGACTCTTGCTAAAGCAAGCAGTGAGGTACTTGCAGAGGGCGACGGCGTATTCTTCAAGCGCGGTGAAATCTTCAGAGGACAGCTCAAGACTCAGAAGGGCGTAACTTATTCCGCATACGGCGAAGGCGCAAAGCCCGCAATCTACGGCTCTGCCAAGAACTACGCAAACATCGGCTTCTGGGAAAAGACAAACAAGGAAAATGTATATGTTTCCAAGGAAGTATTCGACAAGGACGTAGGACTTATCGTGTTCAACCACGGTGAAGCCTGGTCCGACAAGGAAATGCTCGGCATCAAGGGCTTTGTGGGCGCACTTACCGCAGACCTCAAGATGTACCACGACAAGAACGACAAGAAGATTTACCTCTATTCCACATCCGATCCCAACACAAGATGGGAATCCATCGAAATCGCTCCCGGCCAGAACGGTATTACGGGTGTAGGCACAAACGTAACAATCGATAACATCGCAGTAAAGTATGTGGGCGCACACGGTATCGGCTACGGCGACGGCACAAAGGGACTTACAGTTCAGAACTGTGAAATCGGCTGGATAGGCGGTATGATTCAGCCCGGCAGAGATGCGGAGCAGGTAAGATACGGTAACGGTATCGAAATCTATATAAGCTGCTACGATTACACAATCGAAAACTGCTGGATTTACCAGTGCTACGACGCAGGTATCACACATCAGTACTTCCAGACAAGAACCGAAAGAGTTGATATGAAGAATATCCGCTACGTTGACAACGTAATCGAATACTGTATATATAACATCGAATACGTAAACGCACAGCCTTCAAATCTCGGCGTTATGGAAAACGTAGAAATCTCGGGCAACCTCCTTCTCCACGGTGCAGAGGGCTTCGGCATCCAGAGACGTGACCACGGCGAGGCGGTAATCAAGGGCTGGAGCAACGTAAACCACGCAATCAATTTCGTATACTATGACAACATCATAGGCACAATGGAGCCTATCTGTAAGCTCATCTGGATGGGCGTTGAAGCCTACGGAGATATGCCCGAAATGTACGGCAACGTATTTTTGGCAAAGGAAGGCTCACCCTTCGGTATTTACGGTCTTAAGACAAACAATACCGTTTACAGCTTTGATTCAAAGCTTACGGAGGTTACTATAGGACTTGATGATAACACGCTTGTGTTTGTGAAGTAATTTAAACAGAATAATTATTCAAAAGGTCGGGGTGGGGGAAAGCCTCGGCCTTTTTGAAGTCATACACGCAAAATTACCCCCCGATGCTTCAAAAGCGGTTCCGAAAGGAGTATTCTATGAACTATACCGAAATGCGTGAACAGCTGAAATCCTTTTACTGGGAGGGCGACGACATCCGTGCAAAGGCACTTGCGGATAAAATATTTGCGATTCTCGACTCAAAAAAGAGGGACGGTATGACCCCCGTCGAGCTCAAGGTGCTTCAGTACGGCGTTATGGCAGAGGAATTCGTCCCCGTGATTTTTCCGACCTGCCCATACTATTTTGAAACCTCCGTGCTCACCTCCTGCAATGACGGATGCGGATATGCCTGCAAAAAGGGACACTCCTTCCATCAGGCAAACGGCTGGGCGGGGATGCAGTATTCCCATCTGTACAGGGACCATAACCCCGAGCTTACAAATAAGGTAAACGCACAGAAGGAAGAGCTTCTATACCTTGTTTGCGGACCGTTCTGGGACATCCATCAGCATTTTAACTTCAACAACAGACCCATTCTTTCGGGCGGTCTTAAGTCCGTGTACGAAAAAGCAAAGGCACAGCTTGAATACGCCGAAAATGACAGTCAGAGAGAGTTTTTGAACGGTATTATGTCGGGTATGCTTGCAATAAAGCGCGCGGCAGAAAGATTTTCCGAAAAGGCAGACGAAATGCTGAAGGACGAGAGGAATCCGGAATATATAAAGAATCTCACTCTCATCCGCAACACCGCAAAAAGAGTTCCGTGGGAAGCACCAAAGACTCTTTACGAGGCACTCAACACTCTTGCGTTTATGCGAAAGATGGTAGGTACCTTTGAGGGCGTAGGACCCAATACCTTCGGAAGAGTCGATATGGATTTGTATCCGTTTTATAAATCCGATGTGGAAAAGGGCATTATCACAAAAGAGGAAGCCTATGACCTTGTAGCAAAATTCCTTGTTACCTTTGATATGCACTATGACCACGATATGGAAATGTCGGGCTATGCCGACCACGAGCTTGAAAATACCTACACTCTCGGCGGATGCGATGCGGAAGGAAAGCCCTACTGCAACGAGCTTACCAAAATGTTCCTTGACGCCACAAGGGAGGAAAAGATTATATTCCCGAAAATCAAGGCGCGCTTCTCCAAGGATTCGCCCAAGGAATATCTTGACGACATAAACAAGGCTGTGATTTCTGGCACAAGCACGATTCTTTACAGCAACGACGATGCGGTTATTCCGTCGCTTGTTCGTGCGGGAAGACCCATTGATGAGGCAAGGGAATATTTTATTACAGGCTGTTGGGGGGTTGCAACCCATCAGGAAAAATTCGACCACGGTGCATATTTCAATCTTTTAAAGCCCTTTGAATTTGCACTTCATAAGCTTTACGACAAAATCGAAAAGGTCGGTATTCCGTTCAAGGTGTTTGAGGGAGACGAAAGCTTCGAGGAGCTTTACGGCAAGATTCTTTACAACATCGAGGCTATGCTCCGTTCAAGAAACGCGCTTCTTTCTGAAGGGATGCCGATACGAAACAAGATAGTCAGCCATCCGATTTTCTCCTCTACACTTGAAAGCTGCATAGAGAAAAGAGCAAACTTCACCGACGGCGGTGCGAAATACTACGACGATTTTCTTCTGATGTTCGGACTTCCGAATATCGTGGACTCGCTTATGGCGATAAAGACTCTTTGCTTTGACAAAAAGCTTTACACCCTTCCCGAAATGCTGACAGCGGTAAGAAGCAACTGGGAGGGCTACGAGGATATGCGAACTCTTGCCGTAAAATGCCACGGCTGGGGCGACGGCAACGAGGACTCCTGCGCACTTGCCTCAAGATTCAACAATGACCTTTACGAAATATGCGGAAGGGTAGAGGGCACCTGCGGAGGAAGAGTCAATATGGGACATCTGACATACACCGAAATCCGCTGGTGGGGCGAAAAGACACTCGCAACTCCCGACGGAAGATACAGCGGAGAATATTTCGCTCAGGGTCTGACACCCTCAAGACTCAAGAAAATCTCATCTGTAACGGATGTTATAACAAGCCTTCGCGCCATTGACAGAAGCACCCTTGCGGCAAATTCCGTGGTGAACATAATACTCCCCGCAGGCAAAACCACACTTGACACCTGCGAAAGCTTCCTTCGCTCAGCGGCAGACTCGGCTCTTGAATCTCTCCAGCTCAATGTCACAAGTAAGGAACAGCTTCTCGATGCCCAAAAGCACCCCGAGCTTCACCCCGACTTAATCGTCAGAGTAACAGGCTTCTCCGCCAAATTCACCTCCCTTTCCGAGGGCTGGCAAAACGAAGTCCTCACAAGAAACTTCTACGAATAATAATCGCACGAATTCCGAATTTCAATCTTTATCCATACATTTCACTACATCAACCGAAAGAAGGTCTGAAAGCTATGCAATGGGAACATCTTGTACACAGCGAATTTAATAGAATGGTAAAAGAAGAAAAGCTCTGCATCATCCCGATGGCGGTGCTTGAAAGACACGGCGAGCATCTTCCGCTCGGAATGGACGGACTTACCGTTCATAAAATAGCCTGCGAGGCTTCCAAAATCGAGCCTTGCGTTGTATTCCCGCCCTACTATTTCGGGCAGGTGCACGAAACGGGGTATACCTCGGGCTCGGTTATTATGCCGTCGGATTTTTCCGTACAGCTTCTTATGAACCTCTGTGACGAAATCGGCAGAAACGGATTTACCAAGATTCTGCTTCTTAACGGTCACGGCGGAAATATTGCCTTTCTCAATTACTTTATGATGTCCGTCGCAGACAGAGACGTACCGTATACTCTCTATTACGTTATGTTCGATGCAAGGCTTTCCCCAGAGGAAAACGCATACGTTGACAGTGTAATGCCGATAGAGGGAGGCCACGCAGACCAGTGGGAAACCAGCCTTATGATGGCTGTCGCTCCCGAGCTTGTCAAAATGGAGCTGCAGAACATCCCCGAGCCGATAAAGGACCTCGGAAGAACCAAAAATGCTCTCGGCAGAGTGGAAACCTGCTACGACTGGTATGCAAGCTATCCCGATTATGTTACGGGAAGTCCCTCAAAGGCTTCAAGGGAAGCAGGCGTAAAGCTTCTTGACTTCTACATAAAAAAGGTCGCAAAGGACATAAAGGCAATCAAGGAAGATACGGTCACTCCGACACTTCAGAGAGAGTTTATCGAAAAGGCAAAGAATGTCGGAAAATCATAAGGGTAAACGGAAAAGCTATGAAAGACAACAAATATGCAAAAAACTCGCAGTACAATATAAATGAGTATGAATTCCACACGGTTGAAAATGCCCTTGCTTCGGCAGATGTGAATGATTCGACGGCTGTTCTTGAAAGCACGGAGACCTTTGCCGAAAAAAGGCGCAAGGAAATAAGAGAAGCTCCGACAAGCGTTGAAATTAGCGGGACAAGCTACTATGTTGCAAATGACGGTGATGATACAAATGACGGCAGAAACGAAAATGCTCCGTGGAAAACTCTCGAAAGAGTATCATCGGCACAATTGAGTGCGGGCGACGGAGTATTCTTCAGACGAGGTGACCTTTTCAGAGGTCAGCTTATTACCAAAAAGGGCGTTACTTATTCCGCTTACGGAACAGGTGATAAGCCTAAAATTTACGGCTCGAGAAAAAATTATGCAAATTGCGGATTCTGGCTGAAAACGGATAAGGCGAATGTCTATGCCTCCGCCGAAGCCTTCGAGCAGGATGTAGGGCTTATCGTCTTTGATGGCGGCAAGGAGTGGGGCGAGAAAATGTCCTACGGCATAAAAAACTACGAATGGCGTGGTGATGCTCCGAGCTTTGACGGTGTGCTTCAGAGCGATTTGCAATTTCATCATAATAAAGAGGATAATCTTGTATACCTTTATTCGGAAAAGGACCCCAATACAAGAGGCACCTCCTGTGAGATGGGCTTCGAGGAGCTTTGCCTTAGCGGTGAGGGTGACGGAGTTACCATTGATAATCTCTGCATAAAATATATAGGCGCACACACTGTCGGCTACGGTGGTACCTGCGTTGAGAATCTCACGGTTAAAAATTGCGAATTCGGCTGGATAGGGGGAAGCCTTCAGCCCACCTCCAACGGCAGAATAGTAAGATACGGAAATGCAGTTGAGATATACGGCGGTTGCCGTAATTTCGTGGTGGAAAACTGTTATATTTACCAATGCTACGATGCAGGTGTAACCCATCAGTATTTCGGAAACAGACCCGATTTTCTTTCCATGGAAAATGTAAGATATTCGGACAATGTTATAGAATATTGCACCTATGCCATAGAATGGGTAAACTCCCAGAAGGAAGAAAACGGCATAATGAAAAATATCGAATTTTCCCATAATCTTCTTCTCTATTCGGGAGAGGGCTGGGGAGTGCAAAGACCGTACAGACACGATTCTCCCTTCAAGGGCTGGCAGCATACCAACAGAGCTGAAAATTTTGTCATATATGATAATGTCGCCACAGCAAGAGACGAAAAAACTCATCTTGTGGTGCTCGGCTGTGAAAGAGAGGAATATGTGCCCGCATTGTTCGGAAATCTCTTTGTCGGCGTAAGGGAAAATCCCTTCGGAGTTTACGGCTTTAAAGGAAACGAGCCGTTCAGGTATGACGAAGCCACACCCACGCTTCCCGGACTTTCGGAAAACAGATTTTCATTTATAAAAAATATATAAAAAAGAGGAAAAAGCTATGTCTACAACAAACAAAATATGTGCGAACAATCCCGTAAACCCCACAGCACTTGCGTATCCCGTAACAGAGGAAATTCTCTGCGGTGTGGACGTAAAGGATGCAGCGGCGGTAATGGCATCCGTCGAAAGGTATTCCGACAAGAAGAGAAAGGAAATACTTGAAACCAAGACGGACGTTATTATAACAGGTACAAGCTACTATGTTGCAAATGATGGAGATGACTCCAACGACGGTCTCTCTCCCGAAAAGGCGTGGAAAACCTTGGCGAAAGTGTCAGGAGCCGAGCTTTCCAAGGGGGACGGCGTATTCTTTAAGCGAGGCGACCTTTTCAGAGGCCAGCTCAAGACTCAGGCGGGCGTGACATATTCCGCATTCGGATGCGGAGAAAAGCCGAAGATTTACGGCTCGGAGAAAAACTACGCCGAGGATAAGTCCTTCTGGAAAAAGACGGACAAGGAAAACGTTTATGTTTCAAGCGATACCTTCGATGCGGATGTGGGACTTCTTGCCTTTGACAACGGCAAATACTACACCTTCAAGCAGATTGAGAACTTCCGCGGATTTGACGGTGAGCTTCGTGAGGATCTGCATATGCTTCACAGCAAGACCGACAAGCATATCTATCTCTATTCCGTTTCCGACCCCAACGAAAGATTCTTTGAAACCGAAATCTCTCCCGGCAGAGCAGGCATCTGCGGTAACGGTAACGGCGTAACGGTTGATAATATCTGCCTGCGCTATACGGGTGCACACGGTCTCGGATACGGCAACAACACCACGGGACTTACCGTTCAGAACTGTGAAATCGGCTGGATAGGCGGTATGATTCAGCCGGGCAGAGCGCACGAAAACGTACGCTACGGTAACGGCGTTGAAATATATGTAGGCTGTAAGGATTTTACGGTAAATAACTGCTGGATTTATCAGTGCTACGACTGCGGAATCACTCATCAGTACTTCCAGAAGAGAGACGAATATGTAAATATGGAAAACATAAAGTACACGGATAACCTCATCGAATACTGTGTATACGCCATAGAATACATCAATGCTCAGCCCGAGGAAATGGGCATTATGAAGGATGTCCTCTTCAGAGGCAATGTAATGACTCACACGGGAGAGGGCTTCGGAAGCACCCGTCCCGACCACGGTGAGGCTACCGTCAAGGGCTGGCACATCAATAACCACGCAAGAAACTTCATCTGGTACGACAACGTAATCGAAGCAACGGAAAAGGTGTACAACTCCAACCTTGTTATGGTCTGCGTTGAAAAAGAGGAGTATATGCCCGCAATTGTCGGCAACCTCTTTATCGGTAACCATGGCTCAAAATTCGGCTTCTACGGACTTACTGCCGAAAAGTTCCCCAAAATCAAGGAGGACTACACCGAGGAGCTTGCAACAAGAGAAGAGCTTAAGACCAACACATTCGTATTTTTTAAATAATATATAAAAAGGCGTGTCGGGGAGACGATTCCTCGGCACGCCTTGTGTTATGCATTGTTCATATGAATCTGTGTAAAACGGTTTCTGAATTCGGAGGGGTATACTCCCTCGTGATATCTGAAGAAGGAAACAAACGCCTTGTCCGACGGAAACTCAAGCTCTGCGGAGATTTCCTTGACATATTTCCCCGTGTTGCAAAGAAGGTCCTTCGCCTTTGAAATGATGAATCTGTCCGTCAGCTCCTTTGTCCCGAAGCCCGTACCCGAGCGGAGAATTCTTGTTATGTGGTCGGTGCAGAAGCCGAAATGGTCGGCAACAGTTCTTGCCGTGAGAGTGGCTCGGGCGTTGATTCTTATCCACTCATAGATTTCCTCGCATAGCCTGTCGGATTTGCTCTTATCCTTTTCATATTCGCACATAAGAACGGAAAGAATGTGCATAAGCACCGCATTTATGGCATATTCGGGCGGGCTCGGCATATTCTCAAGATGAAGGATTTCCTTGAACAGAGCTACATTCTCGTTTCTTCCGTAAATTCCCGAGGGCAGGGGAAGTGTACCCTTTACGGAAAAGTGCAGCCAGTAAAAGCTTACATCCGAGCTTTTTCTGCTTCCGTAGTGGCGTGCACCGGGAAGAAGGAGTATGGTCTGCCCCTTTGAAAGGGCGTACTCCGTGCCGTTGTCGTTGAGATATACAACGCCTTTTGTCACGCAGATTATTTCGTAGGTTTCCTCTGTTCTGTCGGGATGAATCCATTCCTTGTCCGTGGTGAAAAGTCCCGCGTGGACGAAGGTTATATTGGGGTTTGTGAGTATGCTCATATCGGATTTTCTTACCTCATATCGGTTTTTGTGTATTGATTTCTCTGTGCGTTTATTATACAATGAATATTGTAAAAAGTCAATAACAACCGCGCAAAGGGGGATTTTATATGAAAAACTACGGATTTGAAAGCGTAAATCTAACAAAGGGCTACTTTTTCGACAAGTACGAGCTTAATCGGAAAATCACGATTGATGCCGTATACGACAGATTTGCGGAATCCGGCAGAATCGAAGCATTTAAATTCAACTGGACACCCGACCGTGAGGATCTGAAGAAGCCCCACTTCTTCTGGGACAGCGATGTCGCAAAGTGGATGGAGGGTGCGGCATATCTTCTGAAAAAAGCACCGAACCCCGAGCTTGAAAAGAAAATCGACGACATCGTTGCCGAAATAAAGAAAAATCAGTGCGAGGACGGATATTTCAACATATACTTCACGGTAGTCGAGCCTGAAAACCGCTGGAAAAACCGTGACTGGCACGAGCTCTACTGCGCGGGACATCTCTTTGAAGCCGCCGTTGCCCTCAAGGAAATCGGAAAGCCCGAGCTTCTCGAGTGTATGGATAAGTATGTCGGCCATATACACAAGGTCTTCGTTGAGGAGAAGAGTGCGACCTTCAATTCCCCGGGGCACGAGGAAATAGAAATTGCGCTTGTCAGACTTTATACGGCTACGGGCAATAAAAAGTATCTCGACCTTGCGGCGTTCTTCATAAACACAAGAGGCACAGAGGAGGATGCCGAGCGCTCGTCCTACAATCAGAGCCATCTTCCCGTGCGTGAGCAGGATACGGCACTGGGTCATTCCGTAAGAGCGATGTATCTTTATACAAGTATGGCAATGCTCGCAAAGGAAACAAATGACGAGGCACTTTTCACTGCCTGCAAAAATCTCTGGAAGGATGTAACCGAGCGGAAAATGTATGTCACGGGTGGTATCGGCTCCGAGGCTATAGGCGAATGCTTCACGGTGCCCTTCGACCTTTCCAACGACAGAGCCTACACGGAAACCTGTGCGGGCATAGGGCTTATGTTCTTCGCAAGGGCAATGAGCGAGCTTGACAACGATGCGAAATATGCGGATATAATCGAAAGAGTATTCTACAACGGAGTAATGTCGGGTCTTTCCCTTGACGGTGAGAAATTCTTCTACGAAAATCCGCTCGAGATTAACCTTTTCGAGCGCTTCGAAAACCGCTACGGCAAGAGAAGGCTTCCCATAACCCAAAGACCGAAAATCTTCAGCTGCTCCTGCTGTCCGCCCAACATCAACAGACTTCTTGCCTCCATCGGCAATTACGTTTTCGCAAAGGGCGACGATGTGCTTTATATAAATCAGTACACGGGTGCTACTCTTTCGGAAAACGGTGTCGAATGCGAGGTCGTGACGGAGTATCCCAACGACGGAAGCGTTAAAATCACAGCACGGGGAATCGGCAGAGTAGCCGTAAGAATTCCCTTCTGGTGTGACAGCTTCAAGATAAACAAGGCGTATACTCTCGATAAGGGATATGCATATATCCAAAACGACGAAAGCCCGATCGAGATAGACTTCGATATGCCCGTTGTACCCGTATTCTCCGATGCGAGAATCATACATTCCGTAGGTAAGCTCTGCGTTATGAGAGGGCCTGTCGTTTACTGTGCGGAGGCGATTGACAACGGAGAAAATCTTCACGCTCTGCTTGTGCCCGAGGAATTTTCCGGTGTCAAGACGGAGAAATGCGAAAAGTGCGGTCTTATGAAAATTCAGATGGATGCCTACAGAACCGTAAGCGAAAGGGGCATCTATTCAAGAAAAGCTCCCACATACGAAAGGACAGCTCTGAAGCTGATTCCCTACAGCATCTTCGCAAACCGAGGCGAGAGCGATATGTGTGTATGGTTCAGAAGAATTTATAGCTTGTGCAAATAAGCTTTACTCCCGATGGGCTTTTCCGTCGGGATTTTTGCTTTGATTTTTATGGTTTCTGACAAATATCCCCGAAAATCCCCTTAAAATGCAAGAAAAATATTGACAAAGCACTTTTTAAATGGTATAATTGTCGTAATAAACTCCCGACCTATGCCGTGGGGCTTTATAAATTCATTTGTCGGAGGTATCCCTTGAAAGCGCTTGAAGAAAAGATACTGAAGGAGGGCGTGGTTCTTCCCGGTAATATCCTTAAGGTAGGAAACTTTCTCAATCACAGACTGGACGTTGGCTTCCTTTGTGAAATGGGTGCGGAAATAGCACGACTTTTCAGGGATTGCGGTATAAATAAGATTGTTACCATAGAAACCTCCGGTATTGCAATAGCAATGGGTGCGGCAATTCATATGGGTGTGCCGGTTGTTTTTGCAAAGAAGAACAAATCCAAGAACGTTTCCGGTGAGGTTTACTGCACCGAGGTTGTTTCCTTTACACACAAGAACGTAAGCCAGGTTATTGTGGAAAAGAAGTATCTCGAGGCGGGCGACAAGGTTCTTCTTGTGGACGATTTCCTTGCAAACGGTATGGCTCTCAAGGGTCTTATCAGCATCTGCCGTGAGGCGGGCGTGGAAATCTGCGGTGCGGCAATCGCCATTGAAAAGGGCTTCCAGAAGGGCGGAGAGGAAATCCGCGCTATGGGTATAAGAGTTGAGTCCCTTGCGATTGTGGAATCCATGACGGATGACAGCATCACATTCAGAGAGCAGTAATGCTTTCGCGTAAGTATCGGTGTAAATTATATTTACATAAATTTTATTTTTGCCAAAATGGCAGGAGGGTTTAAAATGAAAAAGATTTTTGCACTTCTCATGGCAGCAGTCCTCACAGCAGGAATGTTGTTCTCGTGCGGTGAAAAGAAGGAAGAAGTAACAGTAGCAGACGACGACTTCAAGCTCGGCGTTATCCTTCTCCACGACGAAGCATCCACCTATGACCTCAACTTCATCGAGGCTGTTAACAGGGCAGCTGAAGCTCTCGGTCTTACAGAAGCTCAGGTTATCATGAGAAAGAACATTCCCGAAGGCAACGAATGCTACGAAGCAGCAGCAGACCTTGTTGACCTCGGATGTGACGTTATTTTCGCAGACAGCTTCGGTCACGAAGACTACATGATCAAGGCTGCTAAGGAATTCAAGGACGTTGAATTCTGCCACGCAACAGGTACAAAGGCTCACACAGAAAATCTCCCCAACTTCCACAATGCATTCGCTTCCATCTACGAAGGCAGATACCTCGCAGGTGTTGCTGCAGGTATGAAGCTCAACGAAATGATGGCTGCTGACGAAACAATCGTTCCCAAGATGGGTTACGTAGGCGCATTCACATACGCAGAAGTTATGTCCGGCTACACATCCTTCTACCTCGGTGCAAAGTCCGTTTGCCCCGCAGTTACAATGGAAGTTCAGTTCACAGGCTCCTGGTATGACGAAAACGAAGAAAAGAACGCTGCTATCGCTCTTATGAACAACGGCTGTGTTCTCATTTCTCAGCACGCTGACTCCATGGGTGCTCCCTCTGCTTGTGAAGAAAGAAACGTTCCTAACGTATCCTACAACGGAAGCACAGTTGCGGCTTGCCCCAACACATTCATCGTATCCTCCAAGATCGACTGGACTCCCTACGTCAAGCTCATCTGCGAATCCAAGATGAACAATGTAGCTATCCCCGCTGACTGGACAGGTACAATCGAAACAGGCTCTGTAGTTCTTACAGACGTTAACACAAAGGCTGCTGCAGCAGGCACAGTTGAAAAGGTTGCCGAAGTTCGTGCAAAGCTCATCTCCGGCGAAACAAAGGTATACGACACAGCTACAGAAGGCTTCATCACAGTTGGCGGCGAAGCTCTCACATCCTACATGGCTGACGTTGATACAGATGCTGAATTCAAGGGCGATACAGAAGTTGTAAAGGATGGCTACTTCCACGAATCCGAATACCGTTCCGCTCCTTACTTCGATGTACAGATCGACGGTATTACACTTCTCAACGCTAAGTATTAATTTGTAATTTATACTTAACATAAGTCAATTTTAATGAAGAATAGGCGGGGCTTTTGCTCCGCTTATCTTCAATAATAACAGTCAAAATAACAGCTAACGATTTCGGAACAAAGGACACGCATGCACGTGTTTTTTCTTTTGAAATTGTTTAAAAAACTCTATTTACGGAGGTGCTTCAGTGGAAAAAAAGCTGGCATTGGAATTGAAGGGCGTTTCCAAATATTTCGGAAAGCTTGCGGCAAACAAGAATGTTGATCTTGATGTATACCGCGGAGAAATTCTTGCAATTCTCGGCGAAAACGGATGCGGAAAGACCACTCTTATGAATATGATTGCGGGAATTTACTATCCCGACGAGGGCACAATCTACGTTGACGGCAACGAGGCGGTTATCCGCTCCCCCAAGGATGCCTTTGCACACGGTATCGGTATGATACATCAGCATTTCAAGCTTGTTGACGTATTTTCCGCCGCTCAGAATATCATCCTCGGCATTAACGACGGCAAGAGATACAATATAAGCGAGGTAAATGCAAAGGTTAAGACCATCGCCGACAAGTACGGCTTTGTTATCGACCCCGCAAAGAAGATACACGAAATGTCGGTATCCGAAAAGCAGACGGTTGAAATTCTCAAGGTGCTCTACAGAGGCGCGGATATCCTTATCCTTGACGAGCCCTCCGCCGTGCTTACACCTCAGGAAACGGAAAAGCTTTTTGCCGTGCTTCGCAAGATGAGGGACGACGGCAAGTCCATACTTATAATCACACATAAGCTTCACGAGGTTATGTCCATTTCCGACCGTGTTGCGGTTTTCCGCAAGGGTGAGCATATTGCTACGGTAAACACCGCTGAAACCTCTCCCGCACAGCTTACCGAAATGATGGTAGGCAAGAAGGTTGAGCTTAATATCGACAGACCCGATCCCGAAAATGTTGAGGGACGCCTTTTCGTAAAGAATCTCAGCCTTACCGACACAGAGGGCATAAAGCTTCTTGACGATATTTCCTTTGTTGCAAACAGCGGAGAAATACTCGGTATTGCGGGTATTGCGGGAAGCGGGCAGAGAGAGCTTCTCGAATCCATCGCGGGACTTTCCGGTCACATTGAGGGCGAAATCATATACCATAATCCCAAAACAGGCGAGGTGGAAAGCCTCCGTGACAAGAACCCCGTTCAGATAAGAGAGCTCGGCGTAAGACTCTCCTTCGTACCCGAGGACAGACTGGGTATGGGTCTTGTGGGAAATATGGACCTTGTTGACAATATGATGCTCAGAAGCTACAGCAAGGGCAGATCTCTCTTTGTAGACAGAAAGAAGCCCAAGAGCCTTGCGGAAAGAATCGTAAAGGATCTTCAGGTTGCAACACCGGGCACGGGCACACCGGTAAGACGTCTTTCGGGCGGTAATGTACAGAAGGTGCTTGTAGGCCGTGAAATTGCGGCTTCTCCCACGGTTCTTATGGCGGCATATCCCGTAAGAGGACTTGACATCAACTCATCCTATACAATATACAATCTTCTCACAGAGCAGAAAAAGAAGGGCGTTGCGGTTATCTTCGTAGGTGAGGACCTTGACGTTCTTGTAGAGCTTTGCGACAGAATTATGGTTATCTGCGCAGGTAAAATCACTGGTGTCGTTGACGGACGCAGCACAACCAAGGAGGAAATCGGACTTCTTATGACCAAAACCGATACAAGCTATTCGGATTCAGAGGGAGGAAAGGGCGAATGAGAAACAACAAAACATCGGTACACGAGCCTCTTTTCCACGTTGTAAAGCGTGATACCATTCCTCTCTGGAAGTCAATGCTGATAAGAGTAATTGCCGTTGCGGCTTCGCTCCTTGTCTGCTCACTTCTTTCAATGGTGCTTATCAAGGCAAACCCCATAGAATTTCTTGAAACTCTCGTGGATGCAACCTTCGGCTCGGAAAGAAGACTCTGGAAGTTCTCCAAGGACGCCGCGGTGCTTCTGTGTATCGCTCTTGCGATTACTCCCGCATTCAAGATGAAATTCTGGAATATCGGTGCTGAGGGTCAGGTGCTTATCGGCGCGCTGGCATCGGTTGCCTGTGCGTTCTATCTCGGTAAGAGTATGCCTAACTGGGCACTGCTTATAGTTATGTTCGTTGCGGCGGTTATTTCCGGTGCAATCTGGGGCGGTATTCCCGCAATCTTCAAGGCTAAGTGGGGCACAAACGAAACTCTGTTCACCCTTATGATGAACTATGCGGCATCGGGTATTGTAGCATTCTTCCTTGTAAAGTGGACGCCCAGCGGCTCCAGTGTTCTCGGCGAGCTCAAGGTGGGACACCTTCCCGAAATTGTTCATCCCTATCTTCTCATCATTCTTGCGGTAATAGCAATCACCCTGTTTGTATTTATCTATCAGAGCTTCACAAAGCACGGCTATGAGCTTTCCGTTGTCGGCGAAAGCGAAAACACCGCACGATACATAGGTATAAACGTAAAGAAGGTTATCATCCGCACAATGCTCCTTTCGGGTGCTATCTGCGGTATAGCGGGCTTCCTTATAGTTGCGGGTCTTGACCACTCCATTACCGAAACAACGGTAGGCGGAAGAGGCTTCACCGCGATTATGGTTTCCTGGCTTGCAAAGTTCAATCCGCTTGTGATGATTCTTACGGCGGCGTTTGTAACATTCCTTAATCAGGGCGCATCTCAGATTTCCACATTCTTTAATATAGACTCGTCCTTCCCCTCAATGGTGGTAGGTATCGTTCTCTTCTTTATTATCGGATGTGAGTTCTTCATAAATTATAAGGTTAAATTCCGCAGCACAAGCAAGAAGGAGGTAAAGTAATGAATATATTTGTTGACTATCTTCTTACTGCAATTCCACTCGGTATGACCTTCCTTTACGGCTGTGTAGGTGAAATCCTCACGGAAAAGGCGGGACACCTTAACCTCGGTATTCCGGGTATTATGTGTGTCGGAGGTGCAAGCGGATGTCTTGCTCTTAAGTATCTCAGCACCCTCGGACTTCCCGCATTTGTGCTTGTTATTCTTTCCATAATCGCGGCATTTGTAGGCGGTATCGCTATGGGACTTATTTACTGCTTCCTTACGGTTACTCTCAAGTCCAACCAGAATGTTACCGGTCTTGCAATGACAACCTTCGGCGTTGGCGTTACAAAGTTTGTAATGTCGGGACTTGCGGAAAACGGCGGTATGGGTTATCTTTATGCCCGTGACTATTTCCGTTATCCCTTCGCACAGTCCACGACCTCTCTTAAGCTCTGCGGTGTAATGGTTTATCTTGCAGTGGTAATCGCACTTGCGGCGGCATTCGTGCTTTCCCGTACACGCGTGGGACTTCATCTTCGTGCTGTCGGCGAAAACCCCGCAACGGCAGATGCGGTTGGTATCAATGTAACAAAGTACAAGTATGTTGCAACCTGCATAGGCAGCGGTATTGCGGCACTCGGCGGTCTTTTCTACATAATGGACTACTCGGGCTCCTACGAGGCTTACAAGAGCATTGAGGCTCTCGGATGGCTCTCCGTTGCACTTGTTATTTTCACAATCTGGAGACCGCTTGTAAGTATTTTCGGCTCTGCGATATTCGGTGCACTTTATCTTGCGGGCTCACATCTTCCCACTCTTCTCGGAGTGCGGTTTGATATGAGTGTGACACCTCTTCTTCAGCTTCTTCCCTATATTGTAACAATAATAGTTCTTATCGTTACAAGCATACGAAACAAGCGCGAAAATCAGCCTCCCGCAAGCCTCGGTCTTCCTTACTTCAGAGAAGAAAGATAAGACAGAATCACAACAAAAAATCCGCTCCGAACGGCACAATGCCACGGAGCGGTTTCGTTTTATATTTTTAAGCTCTTGAGGGAAGCTTCTCGCCGAAGTCATTCTTGTTTTCGTCGTAAAGGAGTGTGTAGTCACCCTTTTTGAGGAATTCCACAAGTCGCTTTTCGCTTCCCATAATTTCGGGAAGGCTTATTCCGGCAAAGCCGAAGCCACCCGTACTGTGGGTGTCACCGCCTGAAATAACGGCACAGCCGCACTTCTTTGCGAATGCCTCAGCCTTGAGATTGTCCTCGGGCATATTTCCTCTGTTGTATACCTCTATAGCATCAAAGAGTGACATATCGGGCTCCGCATCCGGGTTCTTGATGTAGCCCCTTACTCTGAAGGGATGAGCCGCTACTATAAATCCGCCCTTGCCTCTTACGAATGCGGAAATCTCGGCAATAGGCATATTGCGGAAGTTCTCGCACTCTGCGATATCCTCGGGAAGAAGACCGTAAATGAGACACTCCTTGCCCGCACCGTAACCGTCCTCAACACCGAAAAGAACATCTATGCCGTGCTTGTCTCCGAGCTCCTTTGCCACAAGCCAGTCCTGACGGTAGAATTCAACGAATTCCTTCCACGGAAGGTCTCTGTCAATGGCGGTGTTGCCTCTTATGAAGTGGTTGGTGAATACCATACCCGCATAGCCCACTTCCTTGGCTCTTTCTATATAGTCAACCGACTCCGCAGAGCCGCAGGCACTTGTGCCCTTTGAGTGAAGATGCATTTCGTACTTGTACATTTATATATTTTCCTTTCGGTAATATCAAAAATCCATATATATTTATAGCAGAAAATTTCCCGTTTGTCAAACGGATTTTACCGAAAAAGCAAAAAATTAAACTTTGAAGTCATAAAAGTATACATTTTCCATTATTTTCCGCCCTTCAGAAAATGCACCGCCACCGAAGTGAGCGCACAGCAACCGTTTATCATAGCCTCCTCATCAAAGGTCACGCACGGATGATGGAGCGGATGAATATGACCGTCCTTTCTTCTTCCCGCGGCAAGAGCAAGCATCACCGTGGGAATTTTTCTGCTTATATACGCAAAATCCTCCGAACCCGATGTGGTGCATCCGTTACCGTCGGGGATTTTTATCGCCTTGTCGCCGATTGAATTTTTGAGTGCCTCATATGCAAGATTGCACATAGCCTCATCGTTTACGAGAGACGGACATCCGCTTGTGAATTCAACGCTTGCTTCCGTGCCGAAAAGCTCTGCGGTCTTCTCACATATTTCGACAAGCCTTTTCTTGAGATGCAACCGTGTTTCGTCCGCAAAGCACCGCATCGAGCCCTGAAGCACAGCCTTGTCGGGAATTACATTTGCGCTGTCTCCCGCATTCAACGAGCCTATTGTAAGAATCGCACGCTCGGAAAAGGCAAGCTCACGGGAGGTGATTTCCGACAGATTTATAACGGCAGAGCAGGCGGTGTAAAGTGCATCCTTGCCCTCCTTGGGACTTGAGCCGTGACAGCCCTTGCCGTTTATTGTGATTCTGAAAAAATCCGCCGCAGGTGCGCTTTCTCCGTGTGGCGGGACTATTACCGTGCCCGTGTCAAAATCCGTTGCGGTCATAACGTGTATCATCATACCGCCGCTCGGTTTCGGGCTTTCAAGAATTCCGTTTTCTATCATATCCCTCGCACCGCAAAGGTTTTCCTCCGCAGACTGAAGCATAAGCTTTATGCATCCGTCAAGAGCTTCCTCGTTTTCCTTGAGGATTTTTGCCGCACCCAGAAGCTGTGCCGTGTGCATATCGTGACCGCAGGCGTGCATATTTCCGTTTTCGGAGGAGTATGGTAGACCTGTTTCCTCTCGGATGGCAAGTCCGTCCGTGTCCGCACGAAGAAGAAAGCAGGGCGAGCCGTTGCCGATAACTGCCGAAAGCCCGCATTTACCGACTTTTTTGCTTTCAATCCCCAGCTCGGACAGCTTCTGTGCGATGTATTCCATTGCTTCCTCATTGTCAAAGCCCACACCAGGGAGTCTGTGAAGGTGCTGTCGGATTTCTTTCATATAAGGGAGATTTGCTTTTGATAATTCAAGAATTCTTTTGTAATCCATAATGACCGCCTTTGTTTTTTTGATTTAGTATTTCACCTTTTTCAAAAAAATATAGACAAAAAAAGAGCCTTACCTTTTGCGGTAAAGCTCTGCGAAAATCACTTGAGGAAAATTTCGATTACGGGCACGACAACATTGGGCTTAACGTGAGGAAGCTTTACGAATATCTTTCCGCTGTCGTCGCCTCTGTTGGAGATTGCCATATGCACAAATTTGTTTTCATCGTAAAGAAGCTCACTTCCGTCGTGGAGGAACTGCATATAGTCAACCTTGCCCGCAAGATTCTTTATTTCAAGATATGCGAAGGGGTAATTGGTAAGGTGAACATAAAGACGCTTGCCGTCGTTGCTCTGTGTCAGCATACAGCCCTGAGGTGCCTCGAATTCGGGCTCTGCCATTGTACAGTCGTAGATTGAGCGAGAGTTGTACTTCATCCAGTCGGCGTAAACCTTGAGTGCCGCTTCCGCTCTGTAGTCGAGATAGCCACGGGAGGTAGGACCTACATTCATAAGAAGGTTACCGCCGCAGGAAACGGTTTCAATGAGCATATTGATGAGGATTTCGGGAGATTTCCATGTTGTTTCGTCTCTGTAGTAGCCCCATGAGCCTGAGAAGGTCTGGCACGCCTCCCAGGTAACAAGCTCGCCTGTTTCGGGATGCTTTACCCATTCGTGAGGCTGATACTGCTCGGGTGTCCACAAATCCTGGTCGTAGCCCGTTCTGTTGTCGATAATGATTTCCGGCTGAAGCCTTCTTGCAAGAGCCAGAAGCTCTGTTGCTTCCCAGTCCTCTCTTATCTTGCCCTGCATCCACGGACGGGGAGGATTTTCCGGTCTTACATATGAGAAGTCAAACCAGAGAATATCGATTTTGCCGTAGTTTGTCAAAAGCTCCTCGACCTGATTTCTCATATACTGACAGTACTTCTTGAGGTCTCTGCCTTCGTTAAGCTCGTCCACATTTGCATCATATGCTCTCGGATGGAGATGGTCTATTGTGAAATCGGGATGATGCCAGTCAATGAGGGAGTAGTAGAAGCCGATTCTGATGCCCTCTGCTCTGAATGCGTCAACATACTCGCGGACAAGGTCTCTGCCTGCGGGAGTGTTTGTGCACTTGTAGTCCGTATACTTGGAGTCAAACATACAGAAGCCCTCGTGGTGCTTTGTGGTAAACACGGCATACTTCATACCTGCCGCCTTTGCCTGTCTTGCCCATTCCTTTGCGTCGTAAAGGTCGGGATTGAAATGCTCGAAATATTTTTGGTACTTTTCCTCGGAGATTCTTTCCTTGTTCTTTATCCATTCGTGGCGTGCGGGCAGGGCGTAAAGTCCCCAGTGAATGAACATACCGAATCTGTCCTTTACAAACCATTCGGTGTTGCCGTCGGTTTTTCTTGTTACGTAGCTTGACATGGTGAAATCCTTTCCTGATGTGTTTTTTGGTTTTACATTTACAGTATAACATAAAATTGTTGAGAAAAACATGGATTTTTCGGGATTCTTTATGTAGTTTGCGGGAAAGTTTTTCGTCGGTGATTATAAATTAAATTGTTAAATTTTTATCATCACCCAAATTATTTCCCAATAAGACTATAATTGTTCAAAATTATAGTATATAATTACAATGGTTTAGGATTGAAAACATATCCAAACATTATAATTGTAAATTATTTGAAAGGAAGAAATATCATGACAAACAACAAGAAGATTCTTACCTGGATTGACGAAATGGCTGCTATGACTTGCCCCGACAAGATCGTTTGGATCGACGGCACAGAAGCTCAGGCTGAAGAGCTCAGAGCTGAGGCTTGCTCTACAGGCGAAATGATCAAGCTCAACCAGGACAAGCTCCCTAACTGCTACCTCCACAGAACTGCTATCAACGACGTTGCACGTGTTGAAGGCAGAACATTCATCTGTACAAGCAAGAAGGAAGATGCAGGCGCTTCCAACAACTGGATGGCTCCCGCTGAAATGTACGAAAAGCTCGGCAAGCTCTACAAGGGCTCTATGAAGGGCAGAACAATGTACGTTATTCCTTACTCCATGGGTGTTGTAGGCTCCGACTTCGCTAAGTACGGTATCGAGCTTACAGACTCCATCTACGTTGTACTCAACATGCTCATCATGACAAGAGTAGGCACAAACGTACTCGAAGCTATCGGTCCCGACGGCGACTTCATCAAGGGTCTCCACGCAAGAGCTGATATCGACGAAGAAAACAGATACATCGTTCACTTCCCCGAAGACAACACAATCATGTCCGTTAACTCCGGTTACGGCGGAAACGTTCTTCTCGGTAAGAAGTGCTTCGCACTCCGTATTGCTTCCTACCTCGGACGCAAGGAAGGCTGGATGGCTGAACACATG